>NZ_JANQDH010000102.1 GCF_029891735.1 Chrysosporum bergii ANA360D | reverse complement strand
CCACTAGTCAATGATCTAATGTAAATGCTCGCCCTGTAACACAAGCATCCTGCTTGTTAATGATGTACCTCACTAAGGGTGAGAACCGCCATAACACAGATTTTTAATTAGTTCTGCTTCCACTAGTCAATGATCTGTGGTATACAAAACTCAACTATTTACTTCTATAATAGAATTATACTAAACCGATTAGTTTAGTCAAGGCCTTCCTAGTCTGTAAAAAATCATAAAATAAGGACTATTTACACATGGCACGCCCAAAAATGGGGGAAATTGACCGTTCAAATTCAGGAGATAAAATAGAGCAAATTCTGCAAGGAGCAATGCAGGAATTTTTAGCCCACGGCTATGCTGGTACTAGCATGGATAAAGTAGCAGAAGCTGCTGGGGTTTCCAAAGCGACGGTATATAGCCACTTTCAAGATAAACAGGGATTATTCAAGGTTTTGATTGAGAGGCTGGCAAAAAAGCGGTTCTACTCCATTTTAGGCACAGAATCTCTCAAAGGAGAACCTTATATTGTACTACGACGATTAGCAGCAACGGCATTAGAACAGATGATGAATGATCGGGAATATCAGTCATTTCAGCGCCTGTTAATGGGAGAATCGGCACGTTTTCCAGAATTAGCCCAGGTTTTTATTGACAGCATTGCTAAACCAGCCATTGAGACTATCAGTAGATATTTAGCGGCTCACCCTGAATTAAATATACCCGATCCAGAGGCAACAGCGAGAGTATTGATCGGCTCCTTAGCGCATTTTGTGATCACTCAAGAAATTATGCACGGTAAGGAAATTATACCCATGAAAGGCGATCGCTTGATTGATGCCTTGACACACCTGATTGTTAATTGTGCAGAGTGATGTTAATTGGCAATTAATTATTTCCCCCTGTGATTTGTTCCCTAATTCTTTCTCAAGAAAGAACTCATGGTGTTGGTAATTTTTTAGATTGTTCTTAGGAGATGTATAAATTTTCATGGTAGGAAACATCATGGCTAAGAAACCAAAAAATGAAATTAATCAGCCGGTCAGTCCAGACTGGGATTCACGAGAAGAACCAACAGTCAAGCAAAGAAACTTAACAGTGAATCCAGGGGATGTGATTGTTGAGGAATCGCAATCACTAGAAGAAAAAGCCAAACAAGTGGCTGTAGATGTACCAGATATCACAGGTGACACCATTACAGTCCCCACTTACTTTATTGTAGAATACCCCGACGGGACAAAAAAGGCACTGCACCACGTGAGAGATGCGGAAGAAATTTCTGACGTAATTCGTCAAGCACGAGTAGATGAACAGGGAAATCGGATTTGGTGGTAGTTTCTCCAAGTAGATATGGACTGGCAAAGCTGAAAAATTAGAGCAAAATGAATATGTAGGCTGTTGTCTGTTCAATCTTGAACCACTCAAACTTCGTGCGTAATCTCCAAGCAACTCATTTAAACCGCGCCCGCGCTAGTCTCAGACAAGCGTTGTCTTGGTATGGATATCTTTGTAAGTCGGGACAGTTTTCTTCACATCCTGAATTGGTGGGCTTACTCAAACCGGAATTAGAAGCTTTAAACTCCACACTCAACAAACTAGACTCTAATGTGATTAGAATTGCTGCTTTTGGTTTAGTGAGTCGGGGAAAATCAGCAGTATTAAACGCCTTGCTGGGGGATAAAATTCTGCAAACCGGCCCCCTCAACGGTGTTACCCAATGGCCGCGTTCCGTGCGTTGGCAGCCGGGGGGTAAGGTATTGATAGAGTTAATTGATACACCAGGTTTAGATGAAATTAACGGGGATATCAGGGCAGAAATGGCGCGAGAAGTGACGCGCCAGGCTGATTTGATCTTGTTTGTAGTTGCAGGTGATATCACTCGGACTGAGTACCAAGCATTGTTAGAATTACGACAGGCACAAAAACCACTGATTCTGGTATTTAATAAAATAGATTTATACCCAGAAACAGACCGCTCGGCAATTTATGAGAATTTGCAACAACTGGGGTCTACACCTTTACTACCTGATGAAATTGTGATGGTGGCTGCGGAACCAGCACCCATGGAAGTACGAGTTGAGTGGCCCGATGGTAGTGTTAGCTATGAATGGGAAACGCCACCCCCTCAGACAGAAGAACTCCAGCAAACAATTTTATCTATTCTCAATCGCGAAGGGCGATCGCTCCTAGCTTTAAATGCACTCATTCAAGCACGGGATGCTGAAGCGGCTATGGCGCAAAAGACTATGGACCTACGGGACGAAGAAGCTGAAGATATTATTTGGAAATTCACTAAATATAAAGCCTTGGCAGTAGGATTAAATCCTGTACCTGTTTTAGACGTGATCTGTGGTGCAATTGCCGATTTAGCCTTAATTCGTTCTCTAGCAAGATTATATGGCTTACCCATGACCAGCTATGAAGCCACCAAAATTTTAAAGACTATTTTCTTTAGTTCAAGCGGTTTGCTATTGGGAGAAATAGGTACTAGTGTTATGCTGGGTTTAGGTAAAAGTACAGCTGTTATTGCCAGTGGTGAAAATCCCCTCAACATTACTGCTTATGCTGGCACTGCCATTGCTCAATCTAGTCTAGCTGGTTATGGTGCATATACAGTGGGTAAGGCTGCCCAAGTTTATTTAGAAAAAGGTTGTACCTGGGGAAAATTAGGAGCTAGTACAGTAATTCAAGAGATTTTATCTCAAGTTGACCACAATACAATTCTGTACCGCTTACAACAGGAATTAGGTGCAAACTATTAAAACTTAACCCAGAGGGGAAGTCAATGCTGATTTGGTGATTTGCTTAATTGCATCTAAACTAGGCGCTGGTGTATCGCTTTCCATCCCTAACCAGAGAAGATACTCAATATTCCCCGCCGGTCCGGTAATTGGCGACCAAGTTAAACCTTTATATTTCCATCCCAATTCAAAAGCCACCTGTAACACTTGGAAAATCGCATCAGCTTGGTCATGAGGATCACGGACAACCCCCTTTTTACCTACGCGGGATTTTCCCACTTCAAACTGTGGCTTGACTAGTAATACTGCATCTCTAGGAAATTTAGTTAATCGCCACAAAGCAGGTAAAACCTTGGTTAGGGAGATAAAAGATACATCAACCACCGTCAAGTCAGGTATAGAATCACTTTCACCATATAACTCATGGGCTGTGAGATGACGTAAATTAGTGCGTTCCCTTAAAATCACCCGTGGATCATTTCTTAATTTCCAGTCAACCTGTCCATAACCAACGTCCACGCCATATACTAATTTTGCGCCGAATTGGAGTAAGCAATCAGTAAAACCCCCCGTGGAAATTCCCCCATCTAAACAAATACGTCCAGTTGGGGAAATGGGAAATGTTTCCAAAGCCTTCACCAGTTTCTCACCACCGCGAGACACAAAACGCGATCGCTCTTTTATTTTAATTTCCGCCCCGGTATCAACTTCTGTCCCTGGTTTATCTACCACCTGTTGATTTACGGTCACCTCCCCCGCTTGAATTAATCGCTGTGCTAAGGAGCGAGAACCACATAAGTTTAATTCCACTAATAAAGTATCAAGTCGCTGCTTCACCAATTAACTTGACTCTCCTGATCAGATTAAATTAATATAGCGTTTCCTCAGCATTATTCCACCTCTCCCCCTCTCCCCCCGCGCTTCTGCGCTTCTGGGTGAGATATAAGAATCTGGTTAATAGCCAGTCAACAACTGCTATTCTCCATTCAAAAATTCCCAATATCCATTACTTAGTTCCCTCACCGCCAAATCATAAAATTGCTTACCGTGTTCTGGTGTTGCTAAAGCTGGATTTGAACCCATGCGCCCATCTGGGTAACGCTGGCGGAAGTTAGTAGCACTATAAATTTTGTGTCCACTGGGAACCTCTGGCGAGAGGGGGGCTTGTTTAATCGCTTCTGGATAAATATACTGGGTAATAGCCACCTCACTGGGGGTAGCATGAGAACCTTCTTGTTCACCATATAATTCCTTGGCGAGTTTGTATACAGAACTGCACATAAACCAGTTAGCAATTTGACATTCTACCTTGGAGGCGTTAGTAATTTGCTTTTCTTCTAAGTGGGCGTAAGTTTCTGAAAAAGCAGCTTTGAGGGTAGCAATATTACCCCCATGTCCATTGATAAAATAAAATTTACTAAAGCCAGCTTGAGCTAAACAGGTTATATAATCTCGAATCACCAGAATTAGAGTACTAGGACGCAAACTAATTGTCCCAGGAAAAGCGGTGTGGTGTAATGCCATACCCACATTCATGGTAGGAGCAATCATTGCTTGAGTTGCTTCTCCTACACCGCGGGCGATGGCTTCTGCACAAATAGCATCAGTCCCAATTAAACCAGTGGGCCCGTGTTGTTCTGTGGAACCAATGGGAAGGATAATACCCTGTGATTTTTGTAAATAAACTTCAACTTCTGGCCAGGTGCTTAAATGTAGTAGCATTTTGTAGAAAGGAATAGGGAACATTGACCATAACAGAATTATGGGGACACAGCACTACCATGTCCCCTATCCTTGTATTTAATTTACATCCAATCCGTTGGACAAATTTTTGCATTGTGGACAATCAAAAAAACGAAAACACGAGCAAATCAAAGCAATTAGATTGATGTTCAATTTTAATTTCTATGCTATCTAACCTCTTTGAGAACTTAGCAGTAAGATTGGATATCCTCTCCACACTGGTCTACTAAATAGCACAAAGCCCGAAACCGCAAGCCCACAAATTCATCATACAGTGGATTCAGCTTACACAGGGGGGGGATGTGAGCTATTTTGCGTCCCAGTAAGATAATATCACGCTCGAAAGGACACTGGGCAGGAATTATTTTAGCTAGGAAATGAGCAAACCCACGATTGGTAATTTCCAGGTTGTCTAGCCTTTTCCGCAATGGTTGCAATATGTCGAATTTAGTCGGAGTTGGTTGATGGGGGCTACCTGCTGGTTTGGTGGCTTCTACTTCTACAGATTGGATAAAAGCAGGTAGGATGATATGTTGATTATTTGTTTCAATCATAGCTCTCAGTAAGGTCTTCCCTGGATTAATTAACTGTTTGCCAACTTAAGACTTTACCATACAATCTATGTCGGTGGTTTTTATTCTGGTTATGAACGGAACAAAGATATAGCATTTTGTAACACAAGCATCCTGCTTGTTAATGATGTACCTCACGAAGCCCGAAAACCGCCATAACCATCAAGGGAGTAATTTAGCATAGAAATTGCTGGTAAATGCTGCTGTTATTTTATATTTAAACTCACTGGATAATCATCAACTGTCCCGTTAAATACAAAATAACAAAGAAAATATAAAAATGGTCTTACGTTAACTTATACTTATGATTTGTTGGTATCAAACATGATGATCTCCTATGTTGGTTCTAAATGAACAGTTCACAAACTAACCAGTGGTTAGAATTGTACTTGTACTGGCACTGGTAGGCTGTGACCTTTATTTTGGTTAGGTTTGCTGGTTGGTTGTTGGTCAACCCTTCTTTATTTTAGAATATTGGCATCAAATAAAAAGTTATTTAGATTACAAAACCCCCAGCGGATATTATTTAATTAAGGTGATCATATGTTTTGATGAGAAAAAATTAACTTAAAAATTAACTTAGTATGTCAATTATTATACTAATTTTGCTATACAGGTACAGCAGCGGGCATCTTGCCTGCAAAAAATCCATACATAAATTTTAAGTTATGTTACATAATTTGCCGAAATATTGAGAAATTGACTGTAAGGGAAACATAGCTTTAATGTAGAACCTATAGGGGATATTTGAAGTCAATATAAAATATCATGAACCAGAATAATACTCAAAAATACCAATTTGTCTGTACTCTGACCTTTGGTGATATCTACGGTCAAATAATTATTTGGTTAATCACCATTACAATTAGTTTGGCTTCGGCTTTGGCGTTGATGGGTGCTAAACGTCCTGTGTATGCTTTGGCTACGGTGGGTTTAGTGGTTCTGTTATCATTGCCGTTTCTGCTGTTTGCCTTTGTGACCACTTTATTAAATCATATTGAAGTAAGGCCAGTATCTCCAGCAACTCAGACCCAACCCATACCAGGTAATATTTCTCAGCAAAAACCAGTGGAGGTCACCAGCTGATTAATGTTAATTAGGGTTAGCTGAGAGGATAGGGAACAGGGTTTTGCCAGCAGCCCCAATTATCACCCCTTGTTATTTTTTGGGTTTTTGGGCGAGATAATTTATTTTGATGACTAGCATCTTTAGAATAGAACCAGGACTGATTCTGGAGATGGGCTAATTATGCTAGAACACGATGTAATTATTGTTGGGGGTGGATTAGCAGGATGTCGGGCTGCTGTGGAAATTGCTCGCACTGACCCCAGTTTAAATATTGCTGTGGTGGCTAAAACTCATCCCATTCGTTCCCACTCGGTAGCAGCCCAAGGGGGAATGGCCGCTTCACTCAAAAATGTTGACTCTGAGGATAGTTGGGAATCACACGCTTTTGATACTGTCAAAGGTTCTGACTATTTAGCAGACCAAGACGCGGTGGCAATTCTCGCCCAGGAAGCCCCTGATGTGGTCATTGACTTGGAACACATGGGGGTTTTGTTTTCGCGTTTACCTGATGGTCGCATTGCCCAACGGGCTTTTGGGGGACATTCCCACAACCGCACTTGTTACGCAGCCGATAAAACCGGTCACGCCATTCTGCACGAATTGGTTAATAATTTGCGCCGTTATGGGGTGCATATTTATCAAGAGTGGTATGTTATGCGCCTAATTTTAGAATTAGGTGAGGTGAAGGGTGTAGTAATGTTTCACCTATTAGATGGACATATAGAAGTATTACGTGCTAAGGCGGTGATGTTTGCCACTGGTGGCTATGGTCGGGTTTATAATACAACATCTAATGATTATGCTTCCACTGGTGACGGTTTGGCTATGACTGCCATGGCTGGATTACCTTTAGAAGATATGGAATTTGTACAGTTTCATCCTACCGGGTTGTATCCGGTGGGAGTGCTAATTTCTGAGGCTGTTAGGGGGGAAGGAGCTTATTTAATTAATAGTGAAGGCCTACGCTTTATGAAAAATTACGCCCCCAGTCGTATGGAACTAGCACCGCGTGATATTACCTCACGGGCGATCGCTTATGAAATTCGTGCAGGTCGTGGTATTCATCCCGACGGTAGCGCGGGGGGTCCCTTTGTTTATCTTGACCTGCGACACATGGGCCGAGAAAAAATTATGAGTCGTGTTCCCTTCTGTTGGGAAGAAGCCAGTCGCCTAGTGGGTGTTGACGCAGTAACTCAGCCTATACCCATTCGCCCCACCAATCACTATTGTATGGGTGGTATCCCAGTTAACACTGATGGGCAAGTTCGCAGCAGTGGTGATAATTTAGTTGAGGGCTTTTTTGCAGCCGGTGAAACCGCTTGTGTATCCGTACATGGTGCTAATCGTCTGGGTAGTAATTCCCTGTTAGAGTGTATAGTGTATGGTAGACGTACCGGGGCAGCGATCGCTCAATACGTGCAGCATCGTAAATTACCTGTTGTCAACGAGTCCGCCTACATCCAAGAGGCCAAGGAAGAAATACAAGCCTTAATAGAACAACCGGGTAAATATCGCATTAACCAAATTCGTCAAGCCTTCCAAGATTCCATGACCGAATCCTGTGGGGTGTTCCGCACAGAAGAATTAATGCGCCAAGGTTGGCAAAAAATAGCAGAATTGCGACAGCAATATTCCCAGATTTATTTAGATGATAAAGGCAGCTGCTGGAACACAGAACTAGTAGAAATGTTAGAATTGCAAAACTTAATGGTAGTAGGCCAGACAATTTTAGCATCAGCCATGAATCGCCAAGAAAGTCGCGGGGCACACTTCCGGGAAGATTACCCCCAGCGCGACGATGCCAACTTTCTACAACATACAATGGCTTATTATTCACCAGCAGGTATTGATATTAAACATCGTCCTGTGGTGATTAATATATTTGAACCACAAGAACGGAAGTATTGAAGTATTAAATTATTTGCTCCCTTCCTCCCTCTTTGCGCCTCAGCCCATCTGCGTGAGACTAACAGCTAATTTGTCCATTCATTACATTGCTAGTACGAATTATTAATAAACTCTTAACAATGCCTACCAATCAAACCAAAAAGTTGTAAAACAAAGTAGGAAAACTTACTTTTTCATCAAAACTGGCAGATTATGAGTACAATGATTCGTAGAACTGCAACATCACTATTTTTTGGAGCTGCTCTGGCATTTTCAAGCATTGCCCCCATGCCGGTACAAGCCCGGACTCAGTGCGCCAAAGTGGAGAAAAGGGATATTGCCCAACTTTTTGACCGATGGAACCAGTCTTTACAAACTGGTAGTCCAGATGAAGTTGTGAAGAACTACGCCAAGAATGGTGTTTTATTACCTACTGTTTCCAACCAAGTACGCCGTAATCATGATGAAATTAAAGATTACTTTGTCAAGTTCCTGAAACTTAAACCCATGGGTAAAATTAACCAGCAAAATATCCGTACCTTTTGCAATATTGCCATTGATTCAGGAATTTACACATTTACCCTGACAAATAATAACCAGCCTGCGGAAGTGCAAGCAAGATACACCTTTGTATATGAAAAAGTCGGCAATAAATGGCTAATCACAGAACATCACTCTTCAGCTATGCCAGAAACAACAAATACTAGCGCCCAATAAAACAGATAATTTAAACCATAAGCCCACATCTCTATTACACCCCTCCCTCCGCGCCCCTCGGTGAGATAAACATCCTCTAGGTTTGATCTAGCAGAGATAACATCTTGACTTGTACTCAGGATAAATGTACAATCACAATCAACATAGAAGGGGAGTAGCTGCTGGCAGTAAGCCAGTACATCTGAATCAACATACTGGCCACAAGCCTGGTTCAGATGACAAATTTATATTTGTGAGCGAGACCTTCACTGAGTTTACACGCAAAAAGTGTGTGAGCTTTAGTGAAGTCTTGCCGCTCTCATTAAAGCTCCACACAGGTAAAAAATCCTTCAGGAGCTAGAGAGAGTGTTAACAGCATTTACAGCAGGTTTGTTACTAATTACCATTTCTGAGTTAGGGGATAAAACATTTTTTATCGCCGTAATTTTGGCGACGAAACACCCACGACGGCTAGTATTTATGGGGGTGTCGTCGGCATTAGCTACCATGACGGTTTTATCAGTATTATTTGGGAGATTTGTCTCTTTATTGCCGGAAAATTATCTTAATTACGCAGAAATAGTTTTATTTCTGGCTTTTGGAAGCAAGTTATTATACGAAGCCAGTAAAATGCCCGCTTCAGGCTGTGACCCAGAACTTGTGGATGAAGCCAAAGAAGCAGTAGCGAAAGCAGACCTACAGCGCCAGTCAAAAAGCCCATTAGCAATTGTCATGGAAGCCTTAACGCTGACCTTGGTGGCTGAGTGGGGCGATCGCACGCAAATAGCCACCATTGCCCTAGCAGCGAGATATAATGCTTTGGCAGTGACTGGGGGTGCTGTGTTAGGACACCTGATTTGTACAGCCATTGCGGTATTAGGGGGGCGAATGATTGCCGGGCGCATTTCAGAACGTCAACTCACTTTGGCTGGTGGGTGTTTATTTCTCATTTTTGGGATGGTTGCTGCGGTGCAGGGGGTGTGATCCCCCATATCTTCACTCTTCAGCTGGAGTTGGGGACTCAGCAGGGGTAGGAGTGGGGGTGGCTGCGGTCCGGTTGATTTCGTCTTTGTACTGAGGAGGGGCTAAAGCCGCGGCGCTGTCAAATAAAGGTTTAGCTTCTTCCACCTTGCCTTGTTCTCTCAAAAGCATGGCCTTGGCTAAAACGGGACGGAAATCTTGAGGATCTTTCTTAATTGCCTGGTCATAAACAGAAGTAGCCTGGGAGTAGTGCTGTTGGGAACCGTGAACCGTACCCAACAGCACCTGTATAGCCACAGTATCCACAGTTCCAGGCTCAACTTTATTTCCCTCGTCTGCATTAGAAAGGGTATTTTCCAGCAAACCAATGGCAGCTTCGGGGCGTTGCTGATCAAGTAACAGAGCCACCATACCTTGCAAAGCCTGTAAATCACCGGGTTTAGTGGTGAGAATAGTGCGATAAGCTTGGGCTGCTCCTTCCTGGTCGCCTATTTGCTGTTTAGCTTGGGCTAATAGTACCCCATATTCTGACTGTTGGGGATTGAGTTCAGCTAGTTTTTCCAGTGGTTTAATCACCCCTTGAATGTCACCTTGTTTTAAACGCAGGAGTTGCAGCCTGGCTTGTAATAAGCCATTCAAGGCTGTTTGGTTTTCCGGTTCCCGTTGCAAAACTAATTCATACCCCCGGGCTTCGTCTTGCAATTTTGATAATTGCTCTGAAGAAGTTACACTGCTAGTGCTGGGAGCATTTTGATTAGAAGAAGAGTCATTGATTGCTCCAATAATGGGAATGACTGAAACCCCAACAAATGCAGTAACTGCTAAGGCTAAAATAATCTTAACTATCCAACGATTGCGCGGTTGAGACACAGTTTTGTCCTACTCCAGAATTTAAACGACACGATTATTGACATAAATCGGAAAACAAAAAATTTCCCAAACCTTGCGGAATACCGCCAATAGCCTGTGAACTTTATAACAATGAACCATTCACATAAGCAAAGTAAGTGATGACTTTAGGAAGATCCGTCAGGATTTTACTTATGATATCCTTCCGAAACCAGTCTAAAGGCTTTAAGTTACATTAGGTTATTAATGCAAATGTGGCTTGTTTACCATTGTATTAGACCTTCTGGTGTAGCTTTGTGAAAAGCCCATATGCTTGGATCAACTGCATACACTTTTTGCTGTTTCATTGCTTTTGTCAAATCCCATAATGGGATGTGTCTCCGCTCCAAGGAGTTTTTATGAATTCCGACCTGATGCCTTCACCTGAATTTTCCCAAACTTCTGTTCACCATCAACCTCAAACCCATCCAGAGGCTGACGCTCATGTTCACACACTAGCACCCCCTCCCTCTCAGGGAGAAAATTCCTCAGTTAACCCAGGGGAAACTAGCTTAAATGGAAATCTGGGTCATCGCTGGCAACCCATTCCGCCCCCTAGTGAACCAATGCAGTACCGAGCCATTGGCTTAATCCGGGGTCGCTACCTTGCCAGCAGTGAACAATTCACCCAAGGTAGACTAATCACCCCAGATGGTGTAGAGCTTAATGCCGTTCTACTGGGGCGAATTATGAGTTTAGTCAGGAACCACCTGGATTTACAAAAAGATCATTTGTGGGTAGTTTATCCCCGCACACGGCAAGAAAACGACACCTTACACCTGCAAATTGTTGGGGTGTGGGAGCCGGAAAATCTAGCTAAACAAACCACCGATGCTGATGAACCGGAAAACCAACCAGTATCTACCAGTGGACCAGTAGATTCTTCAGAATTTCCCGATGGTAGTTTTTCCATTCGCGGTGAGGTAGTCTACCAATCCTTCGAGGCTAATAGCTTAGTGGTGAAAATTAAGCAAGCTCCCCGCAAATCAAGTGATAAACCCAAGTACTTTAAGCTAAAAATGCGGGGAGTACTGGCCACTAAGGCTGTGGGCAAATTCTGGGACTTTATAGCCAAGCGAGATGCTGACCTATTGGTGGTAGAAAAAGCCGAAGCCATCGCCGACCTGCCCAAAAAACGCAACCCACATTTAAAAGGCAGCCCTCGTAGGGGTGGTGGGAAGAAACCATTTCTGCGTCAACCCAATGGGGAACCCCCGAAACCAGTCAAGAAAACAACCAGTGAACCTTCCGCAGTATCTAAACCCATACCGAAAGCGCCCACACCAAAGCCGATTAAACGGCCAAAACCAACTGAGGATTAGTGGCGATCAAACACATTTCCCACTGTCCTGTTTTAAAAATCCTGCCAGCGATCTTGAGGTAAAAATGATCGCTCCATAGGAATTGGGGCAACCGGTTCTGTGAGGGTAAAAGTACCTGCGGAAATCCATTGTTTTAATTCTGTGGCGATTTGCCGAGAAAAAAACATACTGGCTAGGGGCGCAACCCTCACAGTTTTGCCCTCAATGGTGATCCGCCCAGACTTGAGTTGGGCGTAACTCACCAAACCAAAGGTAGGACGGACGCGCCGAGGAATGGAAAAGTCCACAATGGGCGCTACTAGGTCTTGATCTTGAACTGCACAGCATTTAACTACTTCTTCGTTTAATACTGGTAGTGGTACACCTACCCCTAACATTAATGAAGGTCCATAACTTTTGAAGTAACAGCCCCGCACCCAGTGAGCATCCATTTGCTTGGCATCACCAATTAAAGCTAAAGTAGCAGCAGGTCCAATGGGTGTACGATTGGGTAAACGCTTTTGCAAAGGAAAGTGTTGAGTACCCTCCCAAGCCACATAGCCAATACCCCCACCTAAAAAAATTCTGGTACCAATGCCGATTAGTTGTAAATCTGGGTCGTTAAGTAAGGGGGAAATGGCACCGGGGTTTGAGTAAACCGCATTTCCTAAACTTGGTTGTAACGGTCCTAGATAAGTAAACAGAGGGCGATCGCCCCCGTTAACACCGACAATAAAATTTTGGTAAAGATTGCGAGGATTGAATAAATAAAATTGATTAATGGTGTCGCGGGTGATGGTGGTTTCAAATGTCGCCCGTGGGTAACAATCTGTTACCTGTCCCTGTGCTTTTACTTGTACGGGTTTGCCAGCGATTAAATTTTCTATCACATGACCACCGCCATATTCTCGGTCTTCTTCACCATCCATGACATCCACGGGACAACTAGCACCTAAGTATAAATCTACTGCTCCAAAACCTGCATATACTGGTACACCATCCAACCAGCAGCGCCGAATTTTAATAGGGGGGTCAGTGTGTCCTAGATTAATAATTGCACCACTGGATTCCATGGGCTCAAATGTGCCTGTGGTAATCACATCAACTTGTTTAGCAACTTTGCTGACACCAACTTGGGCAACTCGTGCCTTTAATTCCTCAATTGTTAACACCACTGCTTGTTGGTGGCGAATTTTTTCGTTAATTTCCGCTATGGTTCGCATTTATAAAAACACCTGTTGGGAGAGACGGTAACATAGTTTCATTTATATAACCGTAGCAGGCAGGGATACCCGCACTACGTATGATAGGGACGGTAACCCACCATGAACCCAGTCTCATTAAACCTTACCATCCTCCGCACAATTCTCCACCAATTAATAGTTAACCTCTTCTTAACCTATCCTTAACCTATCCTTAACCAAACCTCAAAAACCAGTCAACACATGGGTTTACCACTCCAAGATTTACTTTTTTCTGGCAAAATCATGATTAAAAAAAATTTTTCATTACCACTAGACAAAACTAAAAAACTGAGGTAGTATTTATTTGGCTAGCAACAGCTAACATACACCATAGCCCCTGGGTGGAATGCGGAAAGTACACTGGAAACCGCACCCACAAAAGGGCTTGATAGCTTGATATGTATATACATACATATTCCAACAACCCAGGCATAACTGCCATATTTGACGCTAGTTAACACCAGTTAACACTTAGACCGACTGACAGCCATTTTTTCTACAGTCGCCCGGTCTATATATATCTATATATCTATTACTACCATCCATTCAAACATCACAATTCAGGACATTTACCCATGTATACCGCCAATGATCAGTTGACCGTAGTAAATAATGCCCGCCAGGAACAATACCCATCAGTAGCTGCTCTTAGTGACGGCGGCTTCGTCGTCACTTGGGGATCAAACGGACAAGATGGCAGTGGTTATGGAGTCTATGGGCAGCGCTATAATGCAAATGGCACGAAAAATGGCAGTGAATTTCAAGTCAATACTTATTTTAATCATAATCAACTAGATCCATTAGTAAGTGGTTTTAGTGACGGTGGCTTTGTCGTCGTTTGGGAATCAAACGGACAAGATGGCAGTGGTTATGGAGTCTATGGGCAGCGCTATAATGCAAATGGCACGAAAAATGGCGGTGAATTTCAAGTCAATACTGCGACTAGTGGCCATCAGAATGCTTCATCAGTAGCTGCTCTCAGTGGCGGTCTGTTTATGGTAACTTGGACATCGATGATTCAAGGTACTGATAGTTGTTCATTGAGGGGGCGGGTGTTTAGTGCTTCTGGCGCAGTTGGTTCGGAAGTTTCCGTTGGTAACAACGAAGCCCAATGGGGTTATGAGAAACCATTAACCCGTCTCAGTAACGGTAAAGTTGTGAGCGTTAGCAAGCATGCCGTTTCTAATACAGCAGCTATCTTTGCATACATCTACTCTGTAGATGGTACAAATGGTGCCACACTAGAACGCTCCATACAGGTCAAACGAGACGGTACTTCAATTGGAATATCGGGCGAAACAACAGATGATTTAAACTACGAGGAACCATCAGTAGCTGCTCTCAGTGGTGGTGGCTTTGTTGTAGTTTGGTATGCGAACAATCGAAAGGTATATGGACAACGCTACAATGCAAATGGTGACACAAATGGTAACGCTTTTGTTGTCGGCACTGGCGCTAATTTAGGATTGACAGACTCAGATAATTTAACTCAACCTATTGTAGCCGGTCTTAATGACGGTGGATTTGTCGTAACTTGGACTGTTACTCCTGGATCATTGAATCGGGAGGTCGTAGGGCAGATATTCGATCAAAGTGCTAATAAAGTTGGCGGTCAGCTTGCGGTCAACGGAACAAACGGCACATTGGACGACAAACAAAACGGGAAACTGGGATTGGCTGGACTTACGAACGGTGGATTTGTCGCAGCTTGGACATCAGATACTAGTGGTGCTGGAGCATGGGATGTCTATGGGCGGATTTATACATCATCAACGCCTAATTCAGCCCCCACAGCAGTAACCCTACAAAACACCACAGCAACAATTGCAGAAAACACCAGCACCACAACCCGCATCAAAGTAGCAGACATCGCCATTACTGACGATGGGTTGGGAACAAACACCATCAGCTTGAGTGGTGCTGATGCTGGTAGCTTTGAAGTAGCTAGTGGATTCCTATATCTAAAAGCAGGTACAACCCTAGACTACGAAACCAAAGCCAGTTATAACGTCACAGTCAACGTAGACGACACCACAGTAGGTGCTACCCCAGACCTAACAACTAACTTCACCCTAAACGTCAGCGACGTCAACGAAGCCCCCACAGGTACTAACACACCCCCCACAGCAACTCTACAACAGATCATCACAGCCATTGCCACAGACACTAATACCACCAACCGGATTAAAGTAGCAGAAATCAACATCACCGACGATGGAGTAGGAACCAACAACATCACCTTAACTGGTACTGATGCTGGTAGCTTTGAAGTAGATGGAACTTCCCTATATCTAAAAGCAAATGTTACCCTGGCAGTCAAGAATTACAAGGTAACAGTCAACGTAAACGACCCCACAGTAGGTAATACCCCAGACTGGACGGAGGAATTAACCCTTGAAGCCAAGGTAAACGCAGCCCCCACGGCAATTGCACTCCACGTACCAATTCGCGAAAACACTTCCACCAAAGAGCGCATTAGATTAGCACAAATCGACATCACCGACGATGGAGTAGGAACCAACGACATCACCTTAACTGGTACTGATGCTGGTAGCTTTGAAGTAGATAATAATTTCCTCTACGTACGAGAAAATGTAGACCTAGACTACGAAACGGATAAGAAGATATACACAGTCACGGTTAAAGTGAAGGATCCCAATGTGAATGGTAGCCCAGAACACACATCAAACTTCTCCCTCGTGGTGACAGACGAAATTTATGACGTCCTCTTGAGTGACAAAACAGGAACCACCACAGAATTAGGAGGAAAAGCCACCTTCAACTTCTCTCTACAGACTCAACCCACCAGTGACGTGACCATCAGGTTCAGGGCACTAGATACCACAGAAGGAAGATTATCCAAATCAGCCCTCACCTTCACACCCAGTAACTGGAACACACATCAAACCCTGGAAGTAACTGGGTTAAATGACAGCATAGATGACGGAGACAGAACTTACAGCATTACCTCCACCGTCACCAGTAGAGATCCCAACTACAATCTTATCAGAGCCTCATCTCTAACCATCACCAACGAAGACAACGACACAGCAGGAATAACAACCAACACCACCACAGGAATCACCACACCGCAAAAAAGCACCCACTTTGACTTCGTATTAAACAGTCAACCCACACATAACGTCACCATCGACTTCACAAATAATGGGGGCGACCAGGGAACGCTGAGTAAAAAAAGCCTCCAGTTCACACCCAGTAACTGGAACAGGACCCAAACCCTGGAAGTCACAGGTAAAGATAATGCGAATGACACAACATACAACATCACATCCAAAGTCACCAGTGATGATGGTAAATATCGAGATATGCCAGTCTTACCCCTAAGCATTACCAACAAACCCACCCTCACCGCCGGAATCACAGTCACCCCCACCACCACAGGAACCACCACAGAAGCAGGGGGAAAAGCCAGCTTCGACTTCACCCTAAACAGTCAACCCACACAGAACGTCACCATCAGCTTCTCAGGAGTAAATACCAGAGAAGGAAGATTATCCAGACCATCCCTCACCTTCACACCCATTACTTGGAACAGACCCCAAACACTGGAAGTCATAGGGGTAGATGACAGAGTACGTGATGGTGATATTCCATATACGATTACCCCCAGGATTACTAGTAAAGATCCTGCATACCAAGTTGTATCTGTATTACCCCTGACCATCACCAACACAGACAATGACACAGCAGGAATAACAGTCAACAGCACCACAGGAACCACCACGAAAACAGGGGGAACAGCCAGCTTCGAGTTGACCTTGAACACTCAACCCACTAGTAATGTCAAGATTGATTTCACAGAAGACAACACAAAAGGAAGCCTATCAACAAATTCCCTCACCTTCACAGCTAAGAATTGGAACAGACCCCAAACCGTCACAGTCACAGGTAAAGGTAGTAGTAGTGACACACCATACAACATTACCTCCACTGTCACCAGTGGAGATAGTAACTATACCAGTATCACCCCTTTAACCCTGACCATCACCAACAAAGACAGTACACTCACTGGTACAGTAAATGACGACTATCTAGGAGCAGGAACCGGTAACCACACACTTACGGGAGGTGGTGGTGGTGATACCCTCACTGGTGGGAACGGTGCTGATACCTTTGTCTACGAAGGTTTGACTGATTCTCTGTTGGAATCTAGGGATATCCTGGTTAATTTCTCTCAACCGCAGGGCGATCGCTTCCAGTTGACTCCTAGACCAGATGCTTTATTCAACTACGGACTAAGTAGAGCCAGAACTATAGAGGCTGCTCTCAGTGCTGCTTATGCAGACACAGATGGAAATGACCGTCCACTAGGAGATAAAGAAGCAGTATTCTTTACCTGGAACAGACAACTGTACTTATCCGTTAACGATAGTACACCTGGTTTCCAAAAAAACAGTGATTTATTACTTCAGTTAGATAATTTCACCTGGCTTGCGGGCGATAACAATCCTGCTGCCACTCTCACTGTTGGGAACTACTTCGCTTAGATAATTTCACCTGGCTTGCGGGCGATAACAATCCTGCTAGCACTCTCGATGTTGCCAACTACTTCGCAGTATAATAGTCAAAGCTCGTGGTGTGTATGCTCGTTTGAATCGTGTAAACGCCACCGTCGGGCAGACGGGAAGTAAGGCCGGTAGAGATGTTCCCTCTACTTCTGCTGAACGCAAGTCCAGTAAAAGCAAGGAACGTCAGTGACACTGGAATCCCCCGGCTTAAGCCTGGGGGAGTGTCAAAAACTGGATATGAGTCTTTTTCCTTTTTTGTGCTGATGAGCTAATGTTGCTCTCCACAGCACTAAACGATATTTGAACAAGTAAGCACACTCCATGCGTATTTCTCTAAATTGGCTGCGGGAACTAGTGGAAATTAAACTAGGCCCAGAAGAACTGGCAGAAACCTTGACAATGGCAGGGTTTGAAGTGGAAGATATAGAAAACCGCCACACCTGGGCTGATGGGGTGGTTGTGGGGAAAGTGCTTGAGCGTCAACCCCACCCCAATGCTGATAAATTAAGTGTTTGTCAGGTGGATATCGGCGCATCTGAAACTTTAAACATTGTTTGCGGTGCGCCTAATGTCCGGGCTGATATTTATGTCCCAGTGGCTACCACAGGAACTTATTTACCCAACATAGACCTAAAAATCAAACCCGCCAAGTTACGAGGTGTGCCGTCCCAAGGTATGATCTGTTCTTTAAAAGAACTGGGTTTACCTAGTGATGTAGACGGGATTCATATTTTTACCCAGGAAAATCTACCTTTAGGTAGTGATGTACGCCCGTTGTTGGGCTTAGATGATGTAATTTTAGATGTTACTGCCACTGCTAACCGTGCGGATGCCCTTTCTATGGTGGGAATAGCGCGGGAAGTGGCTGCTTTGACCGGGGGAAAATTAAGTCTTCCTGGCGTTGATGCTGTATCGGTGTCATCGGGTGCTAATAATTTAGGACTGAGAATTGCTGATCACCATGCCTGCCCTGCTTACATTGGTACAGTAATTAAAGGAGTGAAAATTGCCCCTTCTCCTGATTGGTTGCAACAGCGTTTACGGGCTGCTGGAGTGCGCCCTATAAATAATGTGGTGGATATCACTAATTATGTTTTATGGGAATGGGGACAGCCACTACACGCCTTTGATCAAAACCGTTTACAAGCTGTTGCTGGTGGTGAGGGTGTAACCCTTGGTGTTCGCTTTGCCAGTGGTGGAGAGTCTTTAAAAACCTTGGATGGGCAGATCCGCAATTTGTCAAACCAAAACTTGTTAATTACTGCTAATAATAAACCCGTGGCACTAGCTGGGGTGATGGGTGGAGAAGAAACAGAAGTTAATGACCAAACTGATAGTATAGTTTTGGAAGCGGCATTGTTTGATTCTGTGGTCATTCGTCGCTCTTCCCGCAGTGTGGGGTTAAGAAGCGAGGCTTCCGGCAGATATGAACGGGGAGTCAACCGGGCAGAACTGGAAATAGCTTGTCACCGGGCTTTGTCTTTGTTAACTGACCTGGCGGATGGGGTAATTACAGAACAGGTAATTGCTGATACTCGCCCAGACTCCTCTAGTTGGAGTCGTTCTATTGTCCTGCATCTCCAGCGAGTGAATGATGTATTGGGTCCGGTGGATTTAGCAGGAGAAACAGGAGAAATTACAGCCGCAGATGTTGAGCGTATTCTATCGGCGTTGGGTTGTGATTTAACTTATAAGGGTGAGGAAACCTGGACGGTGACAGTACCTCCTTATCGTTACCGGGACTTAGAACGGGAAATTGATTTAATTGAAGAAATCGCCCGTTTATATGGTTATGATAACTTCTGCGACACCTTACCAGATAAATCAGAAGCTGGTTATTTACCTGTAGATCAAGAGTTAATCCGCAAATTACGGGCTTTTCTCCGGGGGGAAGGATTAACCGAAGTAGTTCATTATTCTTTGGTCAAACCGGGGGATGATCGACAGATAGTTTTAAGTAACCCGTTATTTGCTGAATATTCAGCCCTGCGGACTGATTTAATGTCAGGATTGATTGATGCTTTTCAATATAATTTAGAAAAAGGAAATGGTTCTCTCAATGCCTTTGATATGGGGCGCATTTTCTGGCAAGAAGAAGAAGGTTTGCAAGAAACAGATGCCATTGCGGGGATAATGGGGGGCGATCGCCGGGTTGGTAAATGGTCAAGAGGGACGGCTGAAGAGCCTATGACCTGGTTTGATGCTAAGGGGATTTTAGAAAGTGTGTTTGCAGCCCTGAATTTAAAGGTAGAATATCAACCGGATTGTAGAGACGAGCGTTTACATCCAGGACGCACAGCGTCTTTGTGGGTGAGTGGTAACAGACTGGGTGTATTTGGACAACTTCATCCCCAGCTGCAACAAGAACAGAGTTTACCTGATTCTGTGTATGTGTTCCAACTAGATATTCATGTGCTGTTGAGTGCTTTAGATGAAGATGAGATTTTAGTACCCAGCTTTCATCCTTATTCTACCTACCCAGCCAGCGATCGCGACATAGCCTTTTTCGCCCCTGTAAACATTTCAGTGGCAGAAATTGAAAAATCCATTCACAAAGCAGCCAAAGGACTACTAGAATCTGTAGAATTATTTGATGAGTACCGTGGGGAAAACGTACCCCCAGGACAACGCAGTTTAGCATTTCGTCTAGTATACCGAGGAAGCGATCGCACCCTCACGGATGCAGAAGTGGAACCTGTACACAACAAAGTCCGGGAAGCCCTGGTAGAAAAATTCGGCGTTAACTTGAGAAGTTAGCTAACAATTGTAGTGCGGGTATCTTGCCCGCTACCTTCTTCTTGTAACACAAGCATCCTGCTTGTCTGAGTACCGGCTAGAAGCCGGTGCTACTCATACAGTCTACGTAACACAAGCATCCTGCTTGTTAATAATATACCTCACCAAGCAGCGAAAACCCCTCTATCAATGGTAGAATAATCATTATTTGCGCCTGGGCGTGAGAAAATTGTATAAATAAATCTAGGAAAAACCATAAGTAATTATGTCTAAATACATCATGTGGGGAACATACTGTGAAAACGTTTTAGAAAAACGCGCTCCTTTTCGTCAAGACCACTTGGACGGGTTAGCCAAACAAAAAGAGTCCGGTATATTAATCACTATTGGACCAACTAAGGATATTACTAAAGTTTTTGCCATTTATGAAGCCGAGGACGAAGCAACAGTGCGCCAAGTGGTGGAAAATGACCCCTACTGGAAAAATGGCATCTGGACTGAGTATTCTGTTAAAGAGTGGATTCAAGCTTTTTAACCAACAGAACATAGCATTTATTAAACACGTGGTGCGACTCGTTCTCTCTAAATGAGTAGAAATAGTCAGGAATGGGAGGTAAGGCTGGGTAAAACCAGACTTTTATAACAAGGAACAGGGAACAAAGTGTGGGAAAACAGCACATAAAAATATCCCTGTTCACTTTTAAATCATATCCAGGTCCACTATCCCTTCAAAGCTCGTCTAAAGTTGCGGCGATATGCTGGATTAGCAATAAATAAAGCTGGCCACAACAGTGATAAACTAATACGGTTAGGTAAGGTTTGACTAAAATTAGTTCGTGCAAACCCATTCCATAACTTCCAAACCCCGGCTATGTAGATCACAAATAGACCGAAGAAAAGTAACTTAATCATTGCCCTTGACTCCTTGAGTAAATAACAGTATTTAAGTTAAAGTTTTATTACTCCATTATGATTATGCCCCAGTTACCGCGATCAGTTCCACACCTGAACAAATCATAAATACACTTTATCATGAGTAATATTGCTTATTTCCCCCTAGATGCTTCTTAGGTCAGTTACTCAAATATCAATATCCATAGGACACTAAAGAAAGAACATACAACATACTCTGACGGGTCTGTAAGCAGCAAATGCTGCAAATAGCTAAGGAGAATTTATGCGTGCAGTACTGATGGCTGGAGGGTCGGGAACGCGGCTTCGCCCGTTGACTTGTGATCTCCCCAAACCCATGGTTCCTATTCTCAATCGGCCCATTGCCGAACATATTATCAATCTGCTCAGACGACATCAAATCACAGAAGTGATTGCTACATTACATTATTTACCAGATGTCCTGCGAGAATATTTTCAAGATGGCAGCGATTTTGGGGTTCAGATCACCTATGCTGTGGAAGAGGATCAGCCTTTGGGAACCGCAGGTTGTGTCAAGAATATTGCTGAACTACTGGATGAAACTTTTTTAGTGATTAGCGGTGATAGTATCACAGATTTTGACCTGACAGCAGCGATCGCCTTTCATAAACAAAAACAATCAAAAGCCACGTTGATTTTAACCAGAGTTCCTAATCCAGTGGAGTTTGGAGTAGTCATTACCGATGAACAGGGAAGTATTAGCCGCTTTTTAGAAAAACCCTCTACCAGTGAAATTTTTTCCGATACTGTCAACACTGGTATTTATATTCTCGAACCAGAAGTATTGGATTATCTACCATCCAACGCTGAAAGTGATTTTTCTAAAGATTTGTTTCCCTTAATGTTGGCAAAAAATGAACCTTTGTATGGTTATATTGACCAGGGTTACTGGTGCGATGTTGGTCACTTAGACGCTTATCGTCAAGCTCAATATGATGCTTTACATGGTCGGGTGGTACTGGAATTTCCTTATCCAGAAGTTTCGCCTAATTTGTGGGTGGGACAAAATACCTTTATTTCCCCCACTGCGACTATACAAACTCCAGCTATGATTGGTGATAATTGCCGCATTGGGGCTAGAGTACACATTGAAGCAGGAACCATAATTGGGGATAATGTCACTGTTGGCGCTGATGCTAATCTCAAGCGCCCAATTTTGTGGAATGGGTCAATTATCGGAGATGAAGCACATCTAAGCGCCTGTGTGATTTCTCGTGGTACACGTGTAGATCGTCGCGCCCATGTATTAGAAGCAGCTATAGTGGGTTCCCTTTCCACCATCGGCGAAGAAGCCCAAATCAGCCCCAATGTCCGGGTTTGGCCGAGTAAAAAGGTAGAGTCAGGGGCAATTTTAAACATTAACTTGATTTGGGGAAACACTGCCCAAAGAAATTTATTTGGACAACGTGGTGTACAAGGATTAGCGAATATTGATATCACTCCAGAATTTGCGGTAAAATTGGGCGCTGCTTACGGTTCTACATTAAAACCAGGTTCTAAAGTCACAGTTTCCCGTGACCAGCGCAATATTTCTCGCATGGTGACTCGTTCGTTAATTGCTGGTTTGATGTCTGTGGGTGTTGACATTCTCAACCTTGATGCTACAGCTATCCCCATAGCCCGGACAGTCATACCTACAATGTATGTGGCTGGTGGGATTCATGTCCGAGTACACCCAGATCGCCCTGATTATATCCTGATTGAATTTATGGATCAAATGGGGATTAATATCAGCAAAGCCCTGGAGAAAAAAATTGAAGGTGCTTATTTTAAAGAAGATATGCGGCGATCGCAAATTCATGAGGTGGGGGATGTCTCATATCCCAGTCAAGTGATTGAACGCTACTGCACTGCTTTTGAAAAACTGTTAAATGTGGACACCCTCCGCCATAGTCGAGCAAAAGTCGTGATTGACTATGTTTATGCTGTGTCTGGGGCGGTTTTACCACTGATGTTAGATAAATTTGGGGCTGATGCGGTAGTGTTGAATGCGAGTGTCAATAAATCTGCTGTGTCTGTGACTGACCGGGAAGCGCTACTCACTCAGCTTGGTCATGTGGTGGAGGCTTTAAAAGCTAACTTTGGCGTGCAAGTGTCCGCTAATGGGGAACAGTTGATTTTGGTTGATGAATCAGGTTTTCCCATTCGTGGCGAGATGTTAACAGCATTGATGGTGGATATGATTTTAACATCTAACCCCAGAGGGACGGTAGTTGTGCCTGTTCATACTTCTAGTGCGGTGGAACAGGTAGCCCGTCGTCACGATGGTAGAGTAGTTCGCACTAAAGCCAATCCTACAGCTTTAATGGAAGCTTGTCAAAAAAACTCCAGTGTGGTGTTGGGGGGTAGTGCAGAAACTGGTTTTATTTTCCCCCAGCTACATCCGGGGTTTGATTCTATGTTCTGCATTGCCAAGTTAATTGAAATGCTGACTATTCAAGAGCGATCGCTGGCTACCGCGCGTTCAGAATTACCCCGTGTAGTCCACAAAAGTTATACAGTACGGTGTCCTTGGACTGCTAAAGGGGGGCTAATGCGTTATTTAGTAGAAACACACCCAGCCCAAAACCTAGAGTTAATTGATGGAGTAAAAGTGTGTCAACCCTACGATGACAGCTGGCTATTAGTTTTACCAGATGCCAGTCAGCCTTTAGTACATCTGTACGCTAACAGTAATGATCGGGATTGGGTAGATGAAACCTTGAGAAACTACCGCAACCGTGTTCAGACTTTTGTGGAGAGACAACAAGAGCAACAACCAGCAGAGGTGTAAGGATAGGATTTAAACACGTGAGATACAAATGATCGTCTTGTATCGTCTTGTAGCGGGAGCATCCTGCTTGCTAACGCTATATCAAAACTCAAATTATTTTATCGGGGAGTAGTTGAAAATTGGGAGCGAAAAATTGCCAACTCAGTTTGAGGATCAAAAAAGTGCAGTTTTTCATGATTTAACGATAACCATAGTTCCTCACCAACACGCACTAATCTGTCTGGTGGGATTCGCACTTGTAAATAATTCTCTAAAGTCTGGTTAGCCTGGGATTCAGCCATGTCTAAACTACCCAGGCTAACTGTGAGGAAAGAATCATTACCCAGGTTTTCCACTAACTCCACTTTTACAAGTAAATTTTTGGTAGCGGGTACACTTAAACTCAAGTGTTCTGGACGAATGCCTAAAATAATAGTTTGCTTGTCGTATTTTCGCAAAGGTGCTTCCCAAGTTTCTGGGAGGGTGAGGCGGAAATTGTTGTGGGTGATTAATAAAGGAGCGTGAAACGTCACCGGCATAAAATTCATCGCTGGTGAACCAATAAACTGCGCTACAAAGCGGTTAGCAGGGTAATTGTACAGTTCTAATGGCGATGCTACTTGCTGGATTTGACCTTGATTCATGATGGCAATGCGATCGCCCATGGTCATGGCTTCGGTTTGGTCATGGGTGACATAAATTGTAGTGGTTCCCAGTTGACGTTGCAATTTAACAATTTGGCTACGTGTTTCCCCTCGCAGTTTGGCATCTAAATTAGATAGGGGTTCATCCATTAAAAACACACGGGGATTACGGGCGATCGCTCTTCCTAATGCTACCCGTTGTCTTTGTCCACCAGATAACTGTTTGGGTAAGCGATAGAGTAAATTTTCCATTTGCAACAAGTGGGCTACATTTCGCACTTGCTGATCTACTTCTCTTTCTTTATGGGAAATGTAACGTAGTCCTTTAGGTAGTTTTCTAGTCATAGCCACAAAAAGATGTTCCCCCCATTCAGGAAGTGAAGATTGGTGATCTGGGCTGCTTAATGGCCGTCGGCGCAGTCCAAAGGCGATATTGTCATATACAGTCATGTGGGGGTAGAGGGCGTAATTTTGAAACACCATAGCAATGTCTCGTTCTTTGGGCGGTAGGTGATTAATTAAGCGATCGCCTATGGAAATATTTCCTCCTGTCATTTCTTCTAACCCAGCAATTAACCTAAGTAAAGTGCTTTTACCACAACCAGAAGGACCCACCAGCACCATAAACTCCCCATCGGCGATGGTTAAGTTAATTCGCCGTAGAACATTAATATACTCTCCTGCTTCAGGGGTGACATCATTTTTTTTGCCATCACTGGTAGAAGTGGGAGAAGCTACACCTTCCCCCTTGCGCTGGGGAAAACTTTTGTAGATATTTTCTAGAACAACTTGCGCCACGAGTGTTTTAAGTAAGGATAATCATTGACACTCCCCGTCCTAAGAGATCGGGGATTCTGTAATGTGGTGCTACAGCAACAGCTATTTTACCAAATTTACCAGCAAAATAGTCAATCCATTGCCTAAACAAACACCGGCTAGGGTCACTAATTGACTTAGCTAAACCATGATTTTTAATTAGATTACGCATTTGTAAGTTTTCATAGGCCAGTAAGTCCTTAGACTTGCACAGGTTACGCGCTATTATTTTAGAGTGTTCATTCCGTTGGCTACTTAATCTTGAACCTTGTGTGTTTTGTAAATCTTCCTTTGAGCGTGTTTGATAGCTTGTTCAGCTTTTCTAAAAAACCTAGGTCATGATTCTTGATGCCCATTATAATCGGTGTAAAAACTTTTTTGCCATTCAGGAGGACTTATGAACAGCTGCGTTTTAATGGCGGAAATCATTCAAGAACCGCAATTACGCTACACAGCCGATAATTTAGCAGTTACAGAAATGCTGGTACAGTTTCCTAACCCTCAACGTGGAGAAGACCAGTTAGTGGCTTTAAAAGTTGTGGGCTGGGGGAATCTAGCCACAGAAATCCAGCAAAATTATCATCAAGGCGATCGCGTCATCTTAGCAGGACGCCTAGGAATGCAGACTGTTGAGCGTCAAGAAGGGTTTAAAGAAAAACGTGCCGAACTAACAGTACAACAGATTGAACCTGCAGGAACCAGTTTCAGCCCAACACCAGCCATGACAGTAACCGCGTCAGTCACATCCACAACCCCACAGTCATCATCTCCACCAAAGGAAGTAGAATTACCAGCCCCAACCGCCCCCACACCCATACCTGAAAACTTTGAGCCTACTAATTATCCGCCAATACCAGGACCAGAACCGGACTCAGACGACATTCCTTTTTAGATTTTAGATTTTAGATTTTAGATTTTAGATTTTGGATTTTAGATTTATTCAACAGTAGCGAGCCAGATGCTCGCACTACAACATGATCATTCCCAGAAATGTCGAATGTCGTTACAAAACTTAATCATACCTAAATAAGCATAATTCGCCGACAAGCAGGATGCTTGTGTTACTATTGCCCATGCTGACAAATGACTTTTAGTGTATAATTTATTGATTGCCACTCACAAACCAACAGGGGAAAGACCAAGTGCGGACGCTGATCATTGATAACTACGATTCCTATACATTTAATCTTTATCAGATGATCGCCCAAATAAACGGAGAACTTCCCTTAGTAATTCGCAATGACCAAATTAATATTCAAGATATCACCAAACTGAGATTTGATAATGTGGTGATTTCTCCCGGTCCCGGTCGCCCAGAAAAAGTCAAAGATTTTGGCATTTGCCCAGAAGTAATAGAAAATATAGATGTACCTCTACTAGGGGTTTGTCTGGGTCATCAAGGACTGGCTTATGTATATGGGGGAAGGGTGATTCATGCCCCGGAGGTAATGCACGGAAGATTGAGTAAAATATATCATCATGGTTGTCAGCTATTTGAAGGCATACCCCAAGGCTTTTCTGTTGTCCGCTACCACTCTTTAATAGTTGCTGATGATTTACCCACCTGTCTAGAAAAAGTGGCTTGGACTGAACAAGGGCTAATTATGGGGCTGCGTCATCGGTATTTACCACTTTGGGGAGTGCAATTTCATCCTGAATCTATCAGCACTGAATACGGATGGAAGATTTTAAAAAATTTCCGACACATCACGGAACAATTCACCCAGAAAGAACCAACCCCCACTGTACGAAACTATCACCAATACACCATACCTGCTGCTTCTTCTCATTCCCTGTACCAAGTTTGCTGTAAAAAACTAAATTTTTATTGTGATGCAGAACAGGTGTTTTTTAATTTATTTGGTGAAGATAGTCATGCTTTTTGGCTAGATAGCAGCTTGGTTAGTCCTGGTGTGGCTCGTTTTTCCTTTATGGGGGGGAGTGGTGGTGTAAATAGTTTGTTGGTTGAGTACTGCACCCAAACTCAAGAGTTAACTGTCACTCAGTCAGGTAAGAAAAAACACTATAGAGAAAGTATTTTTGATTATCTTAAACGAGAAATTAACCACCGTCACTGTGAATGTCACCAGCTACCCTTTGACTTTAACTGTGGCTTTGTGGGCTACTTCGGTTATGAAATGAAGGCAGAATGTGGTTCAGAGTTAGTGCATTCTGCCTTACTTCCTGATGCCATGTTTATCTTAGCTGATCAAATCATTGTTTTTGATCACCAAGAAGAAATTATATATTTATTGTGTCTGACTGAAAACCACAATAAAACACCAGCAGATATTTGGTTTGAGTCCACAGAAAAGCAACTAGTCGCTTTACCACCCCTACCCTCCATAGCGCCCATAGGTAGCAATAATTCTTTACTTTTCCGCCTCAGCCGTTCTCGCCAGACCTACATCAATGATATTTACAAGTGTCTCAATGAAATTAGGGAAGGGGAAAGTTACCAAATTTGTTTAACTAACCAGCTATATACAGATGCCACTCCTGACCCGTTGGCATATTATCGCGCTTTACGGCGAATTAATCCAGCCCCCTATTCAGCATTTCTGCGCTTTGGTCAAGTTGCTATTGCTTGTTCATCTCCAGAAAGGTTTTTGCGAATTGACCAGGGGGGATGGGTAGAAACTAAACCCATTAAAGGTACTTGTAGACGTGGGGCTACTGTAGCAGAGGATCAAATACTGTGTGAACAATTGCGTAACAGCGAAAAAGACCGGGCAGAAAACTTGATGATTGTGGATTTATTACGCAATGATTTAGGTTTAGTTTGTCAAGTGGGTAGTATTCAAGTCTCTAAGTTAATGGCTGTAGAAACTTATGCTACAGTACATCAGCTAGTGAGTACCATTCGTGGTTGTTTGCGCCCGGATATGGCTGCTACCGACTGTATTAAAACAGCTTTTCCTGGTGGTTCCATGACAGGTGCGCCAAAAATCAGAACTATGAAAATTATTGATCAGTTAGAGCAACAAGCACGTGGGGTTTATTCAGGGGCTATTGGTTTTTTAGCTCTCAATGGTGCAGCAGATTTAAATATTGTCATTCGCACTGCGGTTTTGACTCCCCATGGAACTTCTATTGGTATTGGTGGTGGTGTTGTAGCTTTATCTGATCCTGAAGCGGAGTTTGAAGAGGCTTTTCTTAAGGGTAAGGCTTTAGTTGAGGCTTTCACAAAAACTGTATTGGGTTCAAACCGACTTTAGCTATTAGACGGGGAATAAATTCCCCGGTTATATTCCTAAAATTTCAGTTCCAAGTTCATTTCTCCTCGTAAACCATAATCAGTATTTCCTAAACGAGAATTTAACACCAAACCAGAATTAGCACTTTCATAGCGAAATACTATTCCATATTTAGGATTTTCAACTTGGTTTTCCAATTCTCTATTAGCCGATGAATAATTGGAATAGTAAGGGCCTATTTTCAAACTCCCATTTTTTTTATTCTTCATGATATTATAAGTAGCTTCAAACTGATAGAGAGTTTCATTATGTAAAGATATAGAACTATTAAAGTCGAAACCAGTATTATGGGAAAAATTCAAAAGTACAAAACCGACAAGATCACCGATGTTATTTGACTGCACATCAGAATTGAGTATTTTTGGGTAATAAGTTAATACCGGATAAAAAGTAATGTTGAAATCTGGTTTTGCAAACTGAAAGACATTACCAGTAGAGATATTGGAAAGATTGAGACGATTAGGATTACTATTATAAGTTAATGAGAAAAAAGGTGAATTTGCTAATACAGTATGCCACTTGTTATTTTGATCATAAAATATATTAGTAAATTCTAGTTTAGTTGACATTTTCAACATTCCTCCCATAAAACTTTCCGTTGTAGCGTTAGCATTTAACCTACCCAAATTATTATTAATCATTGGTGCGGAATCTGGAGAAAGATTAAACCACATTCCTGTAGATAAGGTATAACTAAAATTATTAATACTTCCTGACATAGCAAATTCAATTGATGGCAAGTACAGGTATCCTACATAAGAAGAATTTTCAATATCTCTTTGCCGAAATGTACTTAGTTTTATCCGTCCGAAATCTATATCAAAGGATTTACCGGCGGGTATAGGAACTGCTGTAAAAACACTGGTGACATTATTCTTAAAAACATAAGATTGGTCAAATACCACTTCTCCATTTGAAGTTTCGCCTCGAATAAAGCTATATTGAACGGTTTCTGGGGTATTAATTTGAGTTATGCTAGTAGGAATTTTTGTACCCGTAAAAAATATTGGACCCAAGTCACTAGGACGAACAACATCTATAAAAACAGGAGTTTGCGGAGTCCAATCTTGTATGTTTTGTTCAATAAATTGAACACTCCTTTCATAAATACCTGTTCTCATTTGTAATAAAACTGAACTGTTGGAGGTGATATTTCCTGCAAAAGTATAACTTCCTGAAACTTGCGACAGGTTGCTATTACTATTACCATAATTGAGTGTATTGTTTAACCGTTGATTCATTTCCTTTCGCTGTTGAGACGTGGCTTTCGTTTCCAAAACAGCTAAAGGTTGCAAGTTGTTATACTGTTCTTTAGCTTTACTAATGGTTTCATTAATATTACCTGGATTGATAAAACTAAAGACACTACCCATAATTAACCCTAAACTAGCATTTACACTTTGGTTTAAATCAGTGTTGCTCAATTTTTCTATAGTTAAGGATAAACCAGGATTGGAAAAGACATTGTAGTAATTTAATTTAATTTTTTCTGGGTCATATTCTAGCAAAGTGCGGTTATGGGACCAACTTAAAGTATATCTATCCCAAGTTTGGTTAATATTTAAAGTAGAAAAAGTATTAATTTCAGGACTTTGTTGACCAAAGTTATACCACATCAAAGAATTGAGATAATGAAAATCCCTTTCTTCCTTAGTTAAAAAAGGATTACTGAGAATTGCAACAATATCATTGTTGTCACTTTGATTCATGCGTAAAGTTTTTGTTCCGGGAGAGGAACTCATTTTAGAGTTAAATGTAAATCCTTGTTGAGTAAAAAAATCACCGAATGTAAGCCCAGCACCAGTGAGATTTTCCGTGGGTATGATACTACCAGTTTCTAGCTTTACACCATTATTTAGTAAAGGTTGTAAATTTACAGTGGGAAATGCTTGTAAAAATGTAGGCGTATTCTTAGCATCTAAATTTTCAAAGAAAGATCCTCCTCCTAGAAGTGCTGCGGTGGTGGCTTTGCGTGTGTCGTCTAGGGGAATAATTTGTTTAAAAGAACTACCATCTGGTCGAGATACATCAATACTCACATTAGCATTATCAGCTAAACTAGCTCCGGGAGGTAAGACAATTTCCCCGGCTGCGCTCATCATATTTAAGTCATCTAACTTCTGTTCTCCAACTAAATTTGTAAATATATCAGGAACACCAACAACTGTTTGTACTCCCCAAAAAACTGTAGAAACTTTAGCCATTTGTCTACTATTTTCCTGGGTGTAATTTCCCTGATAACCAACTTTTAGATGTCTTCCTTGAGTTTCAATTACCACTTGATTAGTATCTAAAACCCAATAAAATTGCTCATCTTCAGGATAAAAAGAAATATTACCTGATTTAAATATATCATGACCAGATTGTTCTGTCTGAGATGTGCTACTTGTCTCAAACTTATTCAGGTTAAAGTTAAAGTTTGAATAAAAATCAAATTTTGAAGGTTGATAATTACGAGGATTAATAATTAGTTTATCGCTTGTATTCACAAGAAATGGATATCTTGAGGCGCTATCGTCCAACAATTTACTGATTAACGCTCTGATAAGTTTTGGACTTGTTTCTGGTTTTAAGGGTGGTGTATCCTCTGGTATATCTTCTGGGACAGGTAAGGACGGTATTTCTGTGGGAATTTCAGGTCGATTAGGCTGAACCGGAGTGAATGGTACTTGGTTTTGATTATTGGTAGCTTGTGCAATTAAGGATTGGGTGAAAATTGTCGGGTTGGATGGGGGGAGAAGATCATTAAATTGTCCTGTTTGACCAGGATTACCAGGAGCAAACTGATCTTGGTCAAAATTGAAGTTATTATCTGAGTTAAAGGGAAAAGGAGGATAATTACCAGGGTTAAGAGCTAGGGTATTGATGGGAATGTCTTCCGTGGGGGGGCTAGTTTCCAATAAACTACTGATTAAAGTAGGCGCATTAGGGATATTTTCTACTGCTGTTGGTGTGGTCAGGTTGGGTTGAACTGAAATTAATGATAC
>NZ_JANQDH010000101.1 GCF_029891735.1 Chrysosporum bergii ANA360D | reverse complement strand
TTCACTTCCACCGGATTTAACCTTATAGTCCCGCACATCCCGCATACCAATCAACCCCACCGAATGGGGAAACGCCCGGGGACGACGGGGAAAACCTGAACGTAATTGTCTTAAAATAAAGATTAAAGCTTCATCTGTTAGGGAATCTATTTCATCTAAAAAGATTACAAGAGGTCTTGGAGATTGGGTAGACCACTCACTTAAAGTTTTGCCTATTCCTGAGTCTGTTTCACCCTCTGGCCAATAGGATGGTTGTAGTTCTTTGGGTAAGTAAAACTTAATTGCCTGTTTCCATTCTTGTAAAATAACCTGCTCCGCTTGCTGGGGATTATGGGAAAATCCCGATCCTACTTCCACAGAGAGCATGACGGCGGTGTATTCCCCACTATCAGTCAATTCTTGAGCTAGAGCTATCATAGCGGTGGTTTTGCCTACTTGTCGCGGCGCATAAATGATAAAGTAATTGCGACCATCAATTAGTGCTTTCAAATCCGGTAGTCGAACCGTTGGGGAGAGCATATAGTGGATATCAGATTGGCAAGGACCAGCAGTATTAAAGTGTTTGGGCATGGTGAGAAGGAGTTTTTAAAAATAACCTTACCGATTTTATTCTAGAACCTCTATAGACCAGCTCATAAGGGATCTTCATTGAAACCAGCACCCAACACCCTCAACTCATGGCATTACTCAAATAATACGCCATAAAAAAAGCCCCCCACCAGGTGAGGAGCTTTTCATTTACCAGTAAAGCACGAGCTAATCGATGGTCGCGTTTATGCAATGAGTGGTGGCACAAAAAATCACAGTGCGATCGCAATTGATATTTACCACAAAAATGAGACAGGGGATTGGTTAATTCTGAGCTATCGCCCAGGCGATCGCAACGTCAACCTTCCCCGGTTAGTCGTTCTGACTGAGTTTCCACCTTTTGTCCAATTTTTGGTTCTTTACCTGCTAATAGTCTGTCAATATTACTACGGTGACGAATAATTACATACAAACCACCAAGCAAGCTAAATATAATATAAGCCAAGGGTTGTTGAAAAACTACCATCAAAATGGAAACAGCAATTGCACCAGCAATGGAACTTAAAGAAACAATTTTAGATATGGCAATCATCACTACAAACACACCCAGAGTACCTAGACCTACTTGCCAATTTATTGCTAATAAAATACCTAAGCTGGTAGCTACCGACTTACCACCAGTAAAACCTAAGAATATGGACTTGCTATGTCCCAATATTGCCATCAACCCTACTAAGGTGACTAACCACGATTGCCATGCTTCCACATTTAAACTGCTATCCATTAAGTTTAATTGACTACTGTATAATATATACACTGAATTAATGGCTAGAACTCCTTTCAAACAGTCAATAATTAGTACAAAAGCACCTGGACCTTTACCTAAAGTTCTCAAAACATTAGTTGCACCAGTAGAGCCAGATCCGACTTGTCTAATATCAATCCCTTTTAATATTTTACCCACCAGATATCCTGTGGGAAAGGAACCCAATAGATAGGCTAATATAATTACCAACCCACACCACACAAACCAAATAGTCATAATTTACAACCTAGTTATTAGAAATCTTCATCATATCTATCTCGCATCATTTTAGGATCAGGCGCAAAAGCTAACCACAAAGGAAATTGCAATAGTCCTAAACTAACCTGCTCTTCAGAATCATCAATGATAATCAAAGGCATTTGATTAGACTTAATTAGTCTATCCGCCTTTTGGGCTAAAGCGGTAGCTGCTTCAAATAATACCACACCTCTGTCCGGACCAAAATCAGAACGACCAATACCCAAACAATCTTGTAAACCCCTGCGCCATTCCCCTAACCTTTCAGGACTATTCGCTAAAACTAGTGTACGCAGGCGATCGCCATACAGTTTCTGTAGAATTGATACTGCTGCGGAAGAAATCAAAACATTTTGCAGACGACTACTCATGGTTTGTAAAGCACCACGTCCACCCAGAGTAAGAAACCATTTAGAAACTCGTTCTACATGAACGGGTTCAAAAGTGCGTCTTAGTTGCCATGGAGGACCATAATAGTCTGGTTGATTGCGATACTGTTCTAGTAGTCGCTGAATCTGCTTGGTTGTTTCTTGAAACTGTTGTTGAGCGAACTGTACACTAACAGACTGGCTTACATTAGATTTAACTTCTTTGGCAAAATCCTGCTTAACTTCCGTAGTTACCGATTTAAGTTTTTCTGGAATGGGAACAAGAGGTAATTGCTCCGCTGCGGTCACCAAGTCCTGTAAACTCCCTGTGAGGTAGTCCTTAAAACCCTGTACCCGAATTGCCAGATCCTGGGAAGTTCCTGCAAAACTTGTGCGCATTTCATTTTTAATGCGTTCTTGTCTCCGTTCTAATTGCTCCACGGATATTTGTAGATTTTGTTTACGTTGTTCTAAAAGAGATAATGACTCCTGCACTATTCTAGAAAGATTGGTTTGGGTCTCCGATACTTGACTTTGAAGCGCAATATAAGTTACTTGTAGTTGGGAGATTTCCGTTTTCAGTGCAGCTTGAGTAGATTGTAAATCAGCTACCTGTTCTGCTGTAACCGTATACAAAGAATTGAGATGGGGATCTGATTCCACCACCTGACTGACATAAGATTCAATTGGCGATAAAATTTCCGTCGGCGGTGGGGTTACAGGAGTAGTTGGTTCCTCCCACCCGTCATCCGTCAGTTTTGCAGTAGAAGATTCCTCTTGGCTCATAATCTCATCATAAAATAAATCAAGCGAGTCTATCACTATCTTGACATACTCCCTGACCAACAAGGTGACCTTAGATGTTGATAGAAAAAATTTTTTAAAAAAATACTTGACACCATCCCGGGGGTAACTGCTATAGTAGTGAAGTGAAATCAATGGGGCGTAGCCAAGCGGTAAGGCAGCGGGTTTTGGTCCCGCCATCCCTAGGTTCGAATCCTAGCGCCCCAGTTTTTAGCTTCCCAAAAATGCTATAATCACTACCATGAAGTCGAAAAAAACAACCTGCTTCATGAAATACAATAGGAGGGGAGAATGATACCTAATCCCGCTATTATGGGAGCCATAGAAAAGCTCGGCTACCGTGTTACAGTAGGTGATGTAGCTGCCAGATCTGGTTTGGGACTTGCTGAAGCAAATGAAGGAATGTTAGTTTTAGCTGCTGACGCAGGTGGGCATTTACAAGTAGCAGATACGGGGGACATTGTTTATCAATTTCCACAGAATTTTAGAACAATTTTAAGAAACAAGTATGTGCAATTGCGCTTACAGGAGTGGTGGGCAAAGATTTGGCAGGTGCTGTTTTATATAATTAGGATTTCTTTTGGTGTTTTACTGATTGCTTCAATTGTCATCATCACTTTAACTATAATTATCATTATTACTGCCAGCAGCTCAAATCGGGATGAAGATAATAGGGATGGAGGATTTAGGGGATTTGATATCTTCTTTTTTCCAGATTTGTTTTGGTATTTTAGTCCGAATTATTATAGTCAAGAAAGACGAATAGAAAGAAAAGAAAATCGGGGGAATGGGGAGTTAAACTTTTTGGAAGCAGTATTTTCCTTTTTATTTGGTGATGGTAATCCTAACAGCAAATTAGAGGAAAGACGTTGGCAACAAATTGGCAGTGTAATTACTAATAATCAAGGAGCAGTAGTTGCTGAACAAATTGCCCCCTATTTAGATAATTTAGGGGAAAAATACCAACAGGAATATGAAGATTATATGTTACCAGTTTTGGTCAGGTACAATGGTAAACCTCAGGTAAGTCCAGATGGACAAATTGTGTATTATTTTCCTGAATTGCAGGTACAAGCCAGCAAAAAAATAGATGAACCAGTAGATTTATTCTTAGAAGAGAACCCATGGCAATTTAGTGCTGCTAATTCTGGACAAATTATGATGAGTGCCGGTTTGGGAGCGCTAAATCTGGTAGGAGCTTTAGTGCTAGGTAATTTACTCACTCAGACAGTTGGCTTAGAAGCGGGGGGACTAGTAGGTTTTGTGCAAAGTATTTATTGGTTACTGTTGAGTTATGGAATTGGCTTTTTGGGGATACCCTTGGGACGTTATTTTTGGATTCAATCGCGCAACCAAAAAATTGCTAGTCGCAACCGCGAGCGTTTAGAGCGAGTAAGAGTTCTCGCAGATCCTAGTGAGAGTTTACAAAAGAAAATAGACTTCACCCGTAACTTTGCCCAAGAAACAGTTATTGGCAAAGAAAATGTAATTTATGGTAGTGACAGAGATCTGCTAGAACAAGAATTTGAGCTTATTCCCCCTCGTGAACAGGAGGAAGAATAGCTCAATCTCAGCTTAGTTCCATTAAGTAGGGAGGCACAATTTCACAATTATTTGTAGGATGGATTAGCGGTGGCGTAACCCGTGCGGGTGTTGGGTTTCATACTTCAACCCAACCTACGTTCATCTTATATTTAATTCCACCCACCTACTTAGACAGGTCTAAAACTCACCCGCTAGGGACAAAACACATCTCTCACACAACAGGGGATGGTCTGAGGACTCTCCCAGATGAGTGGAATAATTCCAACACCTATCGCATTTCTCTCCCTCCGCATTTACCACCCCTATTGTCCAATTTTCCGTGGTTGTTGTATATTGCAATTGGGAGAGTTGGGTTAAATCCTCTGGGATCTCTACTTGTGATACTATGAGCAGGTATCTCAGTTCATCCACTCCATTGTCCCTATCCGGGTTGAAATGGAAGTCTTTGATGGTTTGAGATAGGGGTGAATGCGAATTGGTAAGGTGAACTAATATTTTGGCCTCTAGGGAGGAACCAATCCTTTTTTCCATCCGCACCTGTTCCAAGACCTTATTAACATCCGTGCGCAGCATCCTCAAAGTATGCCATTTATTTTCCAATTCAGGATTTTTCCACTGGGGATCAACCTTTACCCACCCAGCTTGAAACACTGATTTCTCACTTCTGGAATAGGGAATAAATTGCCAAATGTCTTCCGCAGTATGACACAACACTGGAGCGATCGCCCTGACTAGGTTTTCCAGGGCTATATGTAGGATTGTTTGACAACTGCGCCTTCTAAAACTATCAGCTGCGCTAATATATAATCTATCCTTGGCAATATCCAAATAAAAGTTAGACAGGTCTACAACGCAAAAATTCTGAACTGTTTGGAAAAATCGGAAAAATTGAAAGGTTTCAAAGGCTGCTGTTACTTCACTAAACACCTCGTATATACGATGCAACATGTACCGATCCAATTCCGGCAATTTTTCCAGAGAAACCGCATTTCTTTCCGGGTCAAAGTCATGTAGACTACCCAATAAAAATCTTGCCGTATTACGGATTTTATTCCTGATATCAGCTAGTTGCTTAATGATATTACCCCCTAAACGGACATCCCCGGAATAATCAACGGAGGAAACCCATAATCGCAACACATCTGCACCGTAGGCGGGGTCTTTTTTCTGATCCTTACCACCATTAATGATAATTTGTGGATCTACCACATTACCAATTGACTTACTCATTTTTCTTCCTTGTTCATCAAGGACAAATCCATGGGTCAATACGGTTTTATAGGGAGCAATGCCATTTACTGCTACGCTGGTTAATAGGGAAGACTGGAACCACCCTCGATGTTGATCTGAGCCTTCTAAATACATATCAACGGGATAGGTTAGTTCCTGTCGCTGATTAGCTACAGCTGCCCAGGAAGAACCAGAGTCAAACCACACATCCATAGTATCCATACCTCGACGATATTTATGCCCATTACTACGGTAGGGTTCTGGTAAGAGTTCTGCAATTTCTAGTTCCCACCAAGCATCAGAACCTCGCTGGGCAATAATAGCTTGAACGTGATTAATGGTGTCCTCGTTTAGCAATACCTCCCCCGTTTCTTGGTCGTAGAATACGGGAATAGGAAGACCCCAAGCCCGTTGACGAGAAATACACCAATCCGATCGCTCTGCTACCATGGGGGTAATACGGTTTTCCCCTTGGGGAGGAATCCACCTTACTGAGGCGATCGCTTTTAAAGCATCCTCTCTAAAGCCATGAACTGAAGCAAACCACTGTTCTGTAGCTCGGAAGATGGTTGGTTTATTAGTACGCCAGTCATAGGGATATTTATGTTGATAAGCCTCTTCTTTTAGTAAAGAACCTGCTTGTGCAAGAGCATCAATAATTGCTTGGTTACCTTCCCCTAGAACATTCAAGCCAGCAAATTTACCAGCATCCTGAGTAAAATTACCGTTTTCATCTACGGGAGCGAGGATTGGTAAGCCATAACGCTGTCCGACAATGTAATCTTCTTGACCATGACCGGGAGCTGTATGTACCAGACCCGTACCGGAATCGGTAGTAATATAATCACCACCAATAAGCACAGGACTTTCCCGGTCAAATAGGGGATGACGGTAGATAGTATGTTCTAAATCCTCACCAGCAAAACTCACCTGCACTCTCAAATCCACATTGAGAATGGTGGTCAAGCGGGGAACTAAATCAGTGGCCACAATCAGATATTTGTGGTGGAAAAGGGAAGTTTCATTAGGTAAAACCTCCACCACCGCATAATTTAATGACCCATTAACTGCGATGGCTAAATTGCCAGGTATGGTCCAGGGAGTAGTTGTCCACACAGCCAGTGCCAAATCGGGCATAAAAGGTGCCAAAACTGATTTCAGCTTTTCCGAAACCTTAATTACTGGAAAAACGGTGTAAATACTCCTAGAAACGTGTCCTTCTGGATATTCTAATTCAGCTTCTGCTAAAGCGGTTTTAGAACTGGGACTCCAATGCACAGGCTTGAGACCTCGGTAGATATATCCTTTTAAGTACATTCTGCCAAATACACCAATTTGGGCGGCTTCATACTCTGGCTGTAGGGTTAAATAGGGATGATCCCAATCACTCCATATCCCATAACGTTTAAAACTATTTAGTTGTTCCCTAACTGCTACTAAAGCAAAATCTTTTGCTTTTTGACGTAACTGTAAGGGAGTGAGATTTTGCCGTTCTGGGGACTTCATAGCTTGCAGGACTTTCAATTCAATTGGCAGTCCGTGACAATCCCACCCAGCCACGTATCTAACTTTACGACCTTGCAGTAATTGGTAACGGTTAATAATATCTTTGAGAATCTTGTTTAAAGCGTGACCAATATGCAATGAGCCATTGGCATAGGGAGGTCCATCATGAAGTATAAATAGTTCGCCCGGGTTTTCTTGAGCCAGGCGCGAGTAAATGTTATTTTCCGCCCAAAATGTTTGGATTTCTGGCTCGCGTTTTATTGCGTTTGCCCGCATATCAAAATCAGTTTGGGGGAGATTAACGGTATCCTTGTAATTTCCAGTTTCGGTCACGGTTTCATGCCTATATATTTGCTGTTATTTGGTCAATTATAGCCGTCAACCAGGTGAAGGTGGGAAAGAACGCCTATCCCACAATTAGTTTTCTAGTTTTCCCCATCATCCTTAATACGAGTTTTGCGCTCTAAAATCTCTTTTAACACCAAGGTGACCACTGCCAAAAGTGCTAACAAAACTGCTGCAGAAAAAGCCGCCTCCGTTTCATATTGTTTATAGGCATCCTCTACAAATAAAGGTAAACTTTGGGTAGTATTAGCGATGTTTCCAGATACTACAGAAACCGCCCCAAATTCCCCCATGGATCTGGCATTAGTTAAGATTAAACCATAAAGTAAACCCCAACGAATGCTGGGTAGTGTAACACGCCAAAATGTTTGCCACTCATTAGCTCCTAGGGTTTTTGCTGCTTCTTCCTGATCTTTACCAAACTCCTCCAATACTGGAATCACTTCTCTAGCAACAAATGGCATACTGACAAAACAAGTCGCTAGAACCATCCCAGGAAAGGCAAAGATAATTTGAATATCATGGGATTGCAACCAACCTCCAAACCATCCCTGTCTCCCGTATAGCAGAACAATCATTAGACCCGCTACTACGGGGGAAATGGAAAAGGGAAGGTCAATAATACTTAAAACTATTGCACGCCCAGGAAATTTATGCCGTGCGATCGCCCAGGCTGCACATAGACCAAATACAGCGTTAATAGGTACGGAAATTACTGCTAATAAGAGAGTTAACCAGGCCGCATGAAGAAAGTCTGTTTTGGTTAAGTTATTCCAGAAAGGTTCAACACCTTTAATAAAGGCTTGAACAAAAACATTAATAGCTGGAATATACTGTACCAGAAATAAATAACCAACTGCTATGGCAATTAAAACAGATGGTACCCAACTTTGCTGTTTTTGATATTGTGATTTTTGTCGTGATTTATTTGTTGTCATATCTTCTTGCCCAAGCCTGTAATAAATTAATTGCCACCAATAAAACCAGGGAAATCAGCAGTAAGACCACCCCTATTACTGTTGCACCCGAATAATCGTATTGTTCCAATCTTTGGAAAATCAATACTGGTGCAATTAAGTCTTGAAATGGTGTGTTAGAAGAAATAATGACTGTGGAGCCATATTCACCCACAGCACGGGAAAAACCTAAAGCCACTCCGGTTAAAATTGTCGGTAATAGGGGTGGCAAAATCACTTTCATAAATGTCTGCCATGGGGAAGCACCCAAACTCCACGCAGCTTCTTCCACATCTTTTTCCATTTCTTGCAATACAGGTTGTACAGTTCGCACCACAAAAGGCAAGGATATAAATACCATTGCTACACCTACACCTAACCGAGTAAAAGAAACTTTAATTCCCCAAGGTGCCAATAAAGAGCCTAACCAACCATTATCACTGTAAACAGTCGCTAAGGTTAAACCAGCTACTGAAGTGGGTAAGGCAAATGGTAAATCTACGGTGGCATCCACAATTCGTTTTAAGGGAAAATCATACCTGACCAGAACCCAGGCCACTAGGGTTCCAAACACCCCATTAACCGCCGCCGCTAAAAGGGAAGTAATAAAAGTCACATTATAAGTGGCTAAAGCTATTTCACTGGTAGCAATTTGCCAAAACTTTGTTGGTGGTTCCGTACCAGCTTTGAGAAACATAGCCAAAACGGGTAAAAATAACATGACCAACAGGTAAAAAATAGTAATTCGCCATGTCCAAGATAAACGAGTCGCTCTATTTAACAATGTTCTGGCAAAACCTGGTCTGTTGGAGTTGCTCACATCTGTGGGTGTGGATAAGGTCATAATTCTAAATTCATAATTGATTCAACTATTTGCCCCAGGCTTGAATCTGGTCAAATAAGGCTCCATCATCAAAAAACTTTTTCTGCACAGCTTCCCAACCGCCTAAATCTTTCACTGTACTCAAAGTCTTAACGGGAGGATACTTATCTACAAAGGTTTTACTTTTTGCTACGGTAGTATTTACTGGACGAAAACCAACTTTGGCAAATTCCTCTTGAGCTTGGGGAGTAAATAAGAACTGAACAAAAGCCTCCACTACTTCCCTATTGTTATGTTTATCAACATTCCTATCTACAACCGCAATGGGATTATCAATGGAAATATTCACGTCAGGAATTGTGTAATTGACCTTCATTCCATTTTCCTGCGCTAAAAATATCTCATTTTCATAGTTAATCAAAGCATCCCCTTGACCCTGTTTAAAGAAGGCATCCGTCGCTTCCCTTGCGTCCTTTGTTAAAATGGGAACATTCTTATATACTTGGCTCACAAATTCCTTGGACTTGGCTTCATCACTACCAGTCCTAATTACTGAGTTCCACAAAGTCAGAAAATTCCAACGTGCTACCCCGGATGTTTTAGGATCAGCAGTAATTAGTTTTACATCATCCCTTGATAAATCAGCCCAGGTATTAATATTTTTAGGATTGCCTGGGCGGGTTACCAAAGCAGCTACAGACTGGGAAACTATAGCATTATTCGGAGCTTCTTTTTCCCAACCTGGTTGAATTAAACCTGCTTTTTCAATCTTTTTAGTGTCCAAGCCCAAAGCTAGGTGCACAACATCAGCGGGTAAACCATCAATTACCGCACGAGTTTGTGAACCAGAACCCCCATAGCTTTGTTTAAATATCACTTTTTGCCCATGTTCTTGTTGCCATTTTTCCACAAATTTAGGAATAATCGCTTCATGGGCGGTCTTTGTCACGGCGAAGGACACTAAAGTGATTTCCACCTCTTTCTTACTAGAGGAATTAGTTCCCCTGTCTCCACAACCACCAACCACCACACCTAAAAATATACCTATTAAGCAAGGTGAAATAAAACTTTTGGTCGGTTTTACGCGCAGTATGCTTACGGGTAATCTACAACCCCAACCCATTTGTGTTCTCCTTGGTAATTTTAAAAATATAGGAAAGAAAACCTGACTTTGACGATAGACAATAAGGTGATTCTAGCAGGTTAGGGACAAAAGTTGCCAACTAGATCAAAAAAATTATTAGATAAGTATTACTTATAGTAAAGCTACGATCTATGATTTAATTAAATACATCGATTATACGATAGATATTTAGTCTTTTAACTATTGATTTTGAGTGGGTGGTTTGATAGAGTCCAATCAGTAGGCTAATTACAAATTGTCTATCAATTTACAGTGGATTACAACAATCAGAGGAAAAGTTACCATGTCTATCAAAAATGTAGCGGTTTTAAAAACTACCAATACAGTGTTGGCGGTTATTTTAGGTGTTAGCACCGTATTACCCGTATTGGCGGGAAGTGCAAATCAAAACAAGTTAATTAGTCAGAAACCCAAGACTGTAGAGATTACCCTTGTAACTTATGCAGTTACAAAAGCTGCTTACAGTAAAATTATTCCCGAGTTCGTAGCCAAGTGGAAAAGGGAAAAAGGTCAAGATGTAATCATCAAACAAAGTTATGGTGGTTCCGGTACTCAAACT
>NZ_JANQDH010000100.1 GCF_029891735.1 Chrysosporum bergii ANA360D | reverse complement strand
AAGACCTAATGTAACAAAACCAATTCCTTCTTCATTTGGTAGCTCTGCCACGTTTATTCCTAACAGTTGAGCGACTTGAGAGCGAAGATGCACTTCTAATAATTTTGGTCGATCTTGCACAGCAGCTTGCTTCAGTTTCCTCTGAATATCTTCTGTGTGACTGACTGCCATCGAATCGTAACTCTGCGCTTTCCGGCTAGACTTAGAAAACTTCTCATAAAAAGGCAAATTACCTTTTTGATGATCCAAGAAGCGAGTCCATTGAATTGGGATCACACCAATTTGAGCGGCTGGCTCGTTCAGTAATTCGCCGAAGAGGTCTAAGCCTTTCTGTAACGGGATGGCCTCTTCACCTCTTTGCGGTAACTTGTCCAGTAGCCCTTGTCGTGCAGCCATACCGACTTGATCCCATGCCCCCCAGCAGATAGACAAACAGGGGAGTCCTCGCCCTCGCCGATAGGCAGCTAAACCATCTAGGAAAGCATTGGCTGCTGAATAGTTGGCCTGCCCTGGCGCACCTAATAGAGAACTGGCAGAAGAAAAGAGAACAAAGAAGTCTAGTCGCTGCTCCAGGGTCAAATTATGCAGAATCCAAGCCCCCTCTGCTTTTGGCAATAGAACTTTTTTGAGCTTGGCTGGAGTTTGTTGGAGTAGACTCGCATCATCAAGCACTCCTGCGGCGTGGATTACACCACACAGAGGTACGGTTAGATTGGTCAGAATCTGCGCTAATACCTTCTCATCGCTAATATCAGCTTGAGCCACAATGATTTGCGCCCCGGCTGATTCTAGCTCATCCAACACCAGACTGACTTCGGAACTGGTCTGACTGCGCCCCAACAAAACGAGATGTTTAGCCCCCTTTTCCACTAACCACCGTGCGATTTGTAAGCCGACACCGCCCCGTCCACCAGTGATCAAATAGCTGCGATCGCTGCGGATCTCAACCAGTTGTTCGGATTTGGGTTTATATTGACTAAGACGTGCTACGTATGCTTGTCCATTGCGCCAAGCCAACTGACTCTCTTCTCCGTCCTTTGATAGATGGCCTCTTTTTAGCTGTGTAAATATCGTGTTCGCCACATCTTGCTGTAAATATCCGGCTTCCACATCCATGTAAACACAGGACAATTCTGGGTGTTCTAGCATGATAACTTTGGCAAGTCCCAACAAAGACGATTGGGCGAAGCCATTTACTCGATCTTGTTCAACCACCGCTTGTGCATCACAGGTGACAATAAGCAGGGATGGCGGGGTTGAGTAGGTATTGAGTAATGCTTGCACAAGATATAGCACCGATGTACAGTTATCCTCTGCTTGCTTCATGGGGTGACAATCCTCTTTTTGATCCAACCCCCATAAATAGACGACTTGTTGTAAACCTGGCAAAGTACGGAATATTAATTCGTAATTGTCCAGTATCAGATCAGCATAGATCATGGTCACTGGCACTCCAGCATTGTCTAGCCTTTGTGCCAATGCAGCCCCTGTTCCATGCTGATCTGATAAAACCAAACAACTGCCAGAGATAGTGCCATCAGAAGGGACTAGGGAAGTTGATTGAGCTTGCCATTCAATGTCTACAAGCCAGTTGTGTACGTATGTTGTTCTGAGGAATTTTTCGGGAGAGGCTTCACGAAGTACAAAGCCAATTGCTTTCACCAAGGTTTCCCCGATTTCATTCATAATCTGGAAGTCATATTTGAATTCCCCAATCTTCCTCGCGTAGCACCACCACTCTGTTCCCGTGACGGGTTTGTACAGTTGCAGAGAAGCAAATGACAAAGGAACTCTGGTCGCGGAGTCTCCGTACTCGTACTCCATGACAGCGGTGGTTGAAAGTGAACCATCGAGCAATATGCCGTGAAGTTGATGTCCTGATACAGAGCCGACCACATCTGGTATGTGAAGACGGGTCAATGCTTCATTTTCCCCATGCCAAAGTTGCTGTACCCACCTAAAGGAAGGACCCATTTCAAATTTTTGTTTGACTAAGCTATTGTACCAGTCATGACCATTTACGGTATGTGGACAGCGCTGACGTATTTCGGTCGGGGAGAGTGTTGGCGGTTGGGCATCGCGCAACATTCTCAGACACCCTGTGACATGGACTTTCGGTTTGTTCTCTAAGGGACCATCCGGCATGAAGCTAATAATCTGGAAGCTCATGGGTGGAAATGTTTGATGGCTTTGATTCTCCTGTGACTTATCAGGGCTGAAAATCGCCTGCACGATCACCGTATCGTCGTCATGAAAGATAATTGGCTGATAAAAAGCAATATCAGTTAATTCATGCTGATAGTCTGGGTATAAAACCTGCGCTGCATTGAAGATTAAGGAAGCTAATACTGCCCCCGGTACAATGACTTCACCGTATATCTGATGATCGGAGATATGAGGCATCTGTCGCACGCCAAACTCGGTTTCAAACACCACTTTGTTCTCTGATGGTAGCCGGATCATCTTATCCAACATTGGGCGCAGCTCCTGTTTTTGGGGCTTTTTGACGGAGCTTTCAATCCAATATCGTTCTCTCTGAAACGGATAGGTGGGCAACAATATTTTGTGTCGTGAATAATCCTTGTCAAAACCCGCCCAGTCAATCTTGACTCCATTAACTACAAGTTGTCCACAAGTAGAAAGCATCTGCTGCCAATCGTTGCCATCTTCACGCAAACTGGGTAGCATGAGCGGATGACTAGCTGAACCGTTTTCACTATAAATCTGCTTTGCCATACCCAACAATATTGGTTTGGGTCCTACTTCTAGGAGGATGTCAGTATTCTGTTCTGCCAATGTGGCAATACCATCGGCAAAACGGACGGTAGAATGGACATGACGCACCCAATAATCAGGTGTAGCAACCTCCTTTGTTGCCAATTGCCCTGTACCGTTAGAAATCAGTGATAAACTGGGTGACCTATAGCTGATGGTGCTGGCAACGTCTCGGAATGCTTTCAGCATGGGGGTCATCATTGGCGAGTGGAAAGCGTGGGAGACTGTAATTAGGTGTGTTTTGATGCCTTCCGATGCAAACTCTGCTGCTAAATTATCTATAATTTCAGCTTTGCCGGAGATCACCACGCTTTGCTGTCCATTGATTGCTGCAATTGATACTTCTGCACTATAAGGCGCGATGAGCGCTTTCACTCCGATCTCATTGCTTCTGATACTAAGCATTTTCCCCGGCGGTAAGGCTTGCATCAAACATCCACGAGATGCAATGAGTTTTAACCCATCTTCTAAACTAAAGACACCCGCCAGACAAGCGGCTACATATTCACCCACGCTGTGACCCAGTACGACATCAGGCTCAATACCCCATGATATCCATAGTTTTGCTAGGGCATATTCAAAAGCAAAAAGGGCAGGTTGGGTATAAACGGTTTGATTAAGTTTGCTAGGGGAAGTGTAGAGTATGTTCAGAATTGATTCACCCAACAATGGATGCAGAATGTCGTCACATTCGTCCATAATCCGACGGAAGGTGGGCTGAGTTTCGTAAAGCTCACGCCCCATGTTGATGTACTGCGAACCTTGTCCAGTAAACAGAAAAGCGATTTGAGGGCTGAGTTGATTATCTAGTATCACATTATGTTGCGTTGGCATTGTAGCCTGCTGTGGGCAGTGTTCTAATTGTTCTGATAACTGCGCGATGTTCTCGGAGATAAAACTTAAGCGATGGGCAAAAAGATTACGCCCGACATTGGCACTATAACAAAGATCAGCTAGGGATATGGCGGGCGCTTCCCTGAGAAATGCCATGTAACGGGCTACCAATGCGTTGAGTGCCGCTTCGGTTTTGGCTGAAAGGGTCAGAATGTGACAAGGACGCTCCGGTGCATTTTCAGATTTTTCGTTTTGGCGGACAGGTGCTTCTGCGACAACTAGATGACAGTTTGTACCGCTCATACCAAACGAGCTAACTCCAGCGACGCGCTCTTTCCCAGTCCAGGGTACACACTGTGTCGGCACTTGAACTGGCGAAGATTCCCAATCAATGAAGGGATTAGGGTTTTGAAAATGGAGACTGGGAGGAATCTGTTTTTCTTGTAATGATAAAATGACTTTTATTAACCCCGCAATACCAGCGGCTGGTTCTAGGTGTCCGATATTAGTTTTGACAGAGCCAATCCACAAGGGTTCTGAACGAGAAGATCCAAAGACGGTCGTTAATGCTCCCACCTCAATCGGGTCGCCCAGTTGTGTCCCTGTGCCATGGGCTTCGATATAACTGACTGCTTCCGGCTGAACCTTGGCGTTTTGTAGTGCCTGACGCAGTAAGGCTTCTTGAGACAGCTTATTAGGGGCAGTTAAACCACTGCTACGCCCGCCATGATTGACTGCACTACCCCGGATTACGGCTAAAATTGGATCGTCTGCCACGATCGCGTCACTTATTCTTTTAAGTACAATCATGCCACAACCTTCGCCGCGTCCATAGCCATCGGCGGCAGCGTCAAATGTTTTACTACGACCATCGGTCGCAAAGGCATTTAACTGGGCAGTCCCAATCATAGGGTCTGGGATTAACATAAGCTGAACGCCACCAGCCAGTGCCAGATCACATTCTCCCATCCGCAAACTATTACAGGCAAGATGTACAGCCACTAAGGAGGAGGAACAGGCACTATCAACGACCATGTTAGGTCCTTGAAGCCCCAATAGATAGGATAAACGCCCCGGAGCATAGTAATTGCTATTGCCCGTTGCCGCATAGACATTATGATGATCCCCTGTATTTTCTAGGTGAGCATAATAGTCATTTTCGCTCATCCCGACAAATACCCCCGTTTGGCTATCCATCAATTGGCTGGGAGCAATGCCAGCCCTTTCGAGTGCCTCCCAAGCTACCTCCAGCAACATTCTATGCTGGGGATCTATATTGGCCGCTTCACGTGGCGAAATATCAAAAAACGAGGCATCGAATTTATCCACTGCATCAACAAAAGCGGCTTCACGAATATACATTTTGCCTGGACACCCAGGTTGGGGATCATAGTATTCATCAACTGCCCAGCGATCGCTAGGGATTTCGGTGACCATATCAACACCATTCTGAAGTAGTTTCCAGAATGTCTGTGGTGAATCAGCTCCCGGAAACCGCAGCCCCAGCCCCACAATTGCGATCGGTTCGTGCGCTCGGCGTTGCATTGCCTCAAGTTGTTGGTGTGCTTCCTTTAGGGACAGTCCAACACGCTGAAGTAATGTAGCTGCATCTTCGTTTGCTGTTATAGGTACTTTCATTAGAGTTGTTGGAAAATAAGGGATAATAATCAAGCAGACAAGTAGGGTGACATTAATGTTGAACTTAGACCGCATCCTGAATCAAGAGCGACTGCTACGAGCAATGACTGGACTTAACCGCTAAGCATTCAACGAGCTGTTATCTCAGGTTGCTGATACATATTAACGCACCGTGTTTAACTCCTTAGCAAACCGCAAACGTGCGCCCGGGGGCGGACGCAAGCCTACACTCAGAAGTATAGAGGAAAAACTATTTTATATCCTGCTGTACTGCAAATTTTATCACACTTTGATTCTTTTTCGGAGATGTCTATTGGGGGGTTGACTAATTGACTTGACAATGATATATTTTCATCATGGGAATCTGTGTCCGCATATAAGGTCTTTTTTCAACCACCAATATTTGATATTCGGATAGACAACCTCATTCATAAGAGCGATCGCATTTTCTAACCTCCCCTTGAATATTCCACCAACCCTATTAGAATATAATATGAATATGCTTTTGCAGTAAAAACATGAGAACAGAGCAAATAAGAGTTAGGGGTACTGTTCAGGGTGTAGGTTTTCGTCCCACGGTTTACCGCTTGGCTAAAAATGCTGGTTTAAAAGGAGATGTATGTAATGATGGGGATGGAGTTTTAATCCGGATTGTAGGGAGTGAGGAAAAGATAACTACTTTTGTGCAGCAACTGTATGACCACTGTCCACCCCTAGCTCAAATTCATGAACTAATCAGGAGTCCACTTTCTGGGTCTAATGATTTCCATGGTGATGAACTCACAGAATTTATCATTTCTCCCAGTATGGAAACACCAGTGAAAACGGAAATTGTTCCCGATGCTGCAACCTGTGATCAATGTCAAAAGGAAATTTTTGATCCCTTTAGTCGTTATTTCCGCTACCCCTTTACTAACTGTACCCATTGTGGACCACGGTTAAGTATTATTCAGGCCATTCCCTACGATAGAAATAATACTAGCATGGTAGATTTTCCTATGTGTGGAGAATGTAACCAGGAATATGAAGATGTGAATAATAGACGTTTCCACGCTCAACCCGTAGCTTGTTTTCGTTGTGGTCCCCGCGCATGGTTAGAACGTGCTGATGGTCAACCTATCACTGGGGATATGTTTTCTATGTTAGATGAGGTTGATGCAGTTTGTACCTTATTACGAAAAGGTGAAATTGTTGCTATTAAGGGTTTAGGTGGTTTCCATTTAGCTTGTGATGCTACCCAGGAAACTGTGGTTGAAAAACTACGACAGCGAAAAAAACGTTATCATAAACCTTTTGCTTTAATGGCTAGAGATATCAATATAATATCTCAATATTGTCAGATTTCTGATTTAGAAAAAGATTTATTAACTAGTCCTGCTGCACCAATTGTTTTATTAAAAATTAATCCCCAAAATAACTTGCCACATAACTCAGTAAAATCCCAAATTGGGAAGCCCATAGCTAGGGCGATCGCACCTGGTCAAAACACTCTGGGTTTCATGTTACCCTATACCCCTCTACATCATTTAATTCTCAGGAGAATGAATGTTCCCATAGTTCTCACCAGCGGTAATATTGCCGATGAACCTCAATGTATTGATAATTCAAATGCCAAAAAAAGGTTAGGTTCAATAGCTGATTATTTCTTATTACATAACCGAGATATTATTAACCGACTAGATGATTCAGTAGTGAGAGTAGTTAATCAAAAAATCCAAATTCTCAGACGCGCTAGGGGATATGCACCAGCACCGATTATTTTACCACAAGGTTTTGAAAAGACGCCACCTATTTTAGCCATGGGTGGAGAATTGAAAAACACCTTTTGTTTATTGAGAGCAGGTGAGGCTATTTTATCACAACATTTAGGAGATTTAGAAAATGCCTCCGCTTTTGCTACCTATCAAGAAACCCTAAATTTATATCTCAATTTATTCGCCCATAAACCAGCAATTATTGCCATTGATAAACATCCGGAATATTTATCATCAAAACTAGGTAGACAATTAGCAGTCAGTAATGAAATTCAACTTGATGAAATTCCACATCATCATGCCCACATTGCAGCTTGTCTAGGGGAAAACAAAATACCTTTAAATAGCCAGCCAGTATTAGGTGTAGCTTTTGATGGTTTAGGATATGGAGAAGATGGTAATTTCTGGGGAGGAGAATTTTTCCTGGCTGATTACTCTAATTGCCAAAGACTGGCTACCTTTAAACCAGTACCTATGATAGGAGGAAAACAGTCTATTTACCAACCCTGGAGAAATACTTATGCTCACCTCAATAGTGCTTTAAATTGGCAAGAGGTTCAAGAGCAATACCCCTCTCTAGAAATTGTGCGGTTTCTACAAAAACAACCTTTGAAATTGCTAGATCAAATGGTGGAAAAAAATATTAACTCACCCCTTGTATCATCTGTAGGTAGGTTATTTGATGCGGTAGCAGCAGCAATTGGGATTTGTCGGGAAGAATGTACCTACGAAGCACAAGCAGCTATAGAAATGGAGTCCAGCATCAGTCCTGAAATACTAAATGATATATCCAGTTATCCATCACATCAAAATATTGAAAAATTCAATGGAATGTACTATATAAACACAGCTCCCATGTGGAAAGGAATCTTAGAAGATATAAACCAACAAGTTGCAATAGGGGAAATAGCTGCCAAGTTTCACCTAACTCTAGCCCATTTGATTATAGAAACAGTTAAACAATTGAGTCAAGAATATAAAACCAATCAAGTAGCACTAACCGGGGGAGTATTTCAAAACCGAATTCTTTTACAGCAAACAACTAAATTACTGCAAAATATGGGCATGGAAGTTCTTACTCACAGTAAAGTACCTCCAAATGATGGAGGAATATCTCTGGGACAAGCTATGATTGTTGCAGCTAGATGTAGTCACAACACCTATCAATTTTAGGTAATTAAACCACTTAAAAGCAGGCGATCGCTCCAAAATAGAAGAAAATAAAACAGGGAACCCCATGGTAAATGGTAAAGCTTATCTCCTAACTATAGGTATAGTTGACATTGTGGCGTTGCATAATAGAGGTATGAATTGAGGTAATCTACTGTGCATTGTCCAAACTGCGGGTCTTCCAAAATCAGAAAGAATGGCAAACGTCGAGGTAAACAAAATCACATTTGTGTTGATTGTGGTCGTCAATTTATCGATGTCTATAGTCCACCTAAAGGTTATTCAGAAGAAGTTAAACAAAGTTGCCTGCGCTCTTATGTTAACGGTATGGGATTTAGAACAATTGAACGCGATAAAGGCGTTCATCATACAACTATTATTTACTGGCTAAAACAAATTGGTTCCATACTTCCAGATGCTCCACCAGTTGAGGAAACACCCTTGGTAGGTGAGCTTGATGAGTTGGAGACCTTTGTGGGATCAAAAAAAAACAAAATATGGTTGTGGACAGCAGTAAATCACTTCCGTAAAAATATCCTGGCTTGGGTTGTGGGAGACCACAGCTCACAAGCATTTCAACCTTTGTGGGACATCGTTAAACTCTGGCAATGCTTTTTTTATGTTACTGATGGGTGGAGGGTTTATCCGAGTTTTATTCAGCCAGAGGATCATATTGTGAGCAAAACATATATGACTAGGGTAGAGGGTGAAAATACACGTTTGCGTCACTACTTAGCGCAACTACATAGAAAAACGCTATGCTATTCAAAATCTGTAGATATGCTTAGGTATTCAATTAAATTATTACTTCACTATTTAAAGTATGAAGTAATACCCGCGTTTAGTTGATTCATCCCGCAAATATGCAACGCCGCGATCGCTCTTATGAACGGGATTGTCTATCCAGGAATATGAGATGTTGATGGAATATTAGGAGGGTTGGGAAATGCGATCGCCCTTATGAACGGGGTTGTCGATCCGAATATCAAATATTGGTGGTTGAAAAAAGACCTTATATGGGCACACAGATTCCTATGATGAAAATATATCATTGTCAAGTCAAGTAGTCAACCCCCCAATGGAAAATTTTCTGGTGCGTAATACATATTAGGGTTGATGGAATATTAGGAGGGGGGTTGGGAAATGCGATCGCCCTCATGAAGGGGATTGTCTATCCGGGAATATGAGATGTTGATGGAATATTTGAGGGGGGATTAAAAAATGCGATCGCCTTTATGAACGGGATTGTCGATCCGAATATCAAATATTGGTGGTTGAAAAAAGACCTTATATGCGGACACAGATTCCCATGATGAAAATATATCATTGTCAAGTCAAGTAGTCAACCCCCCAATGGAAAATTTTCTGGCGCGTAATACATATTAGGGTTG
>NZ_JANQDH010000099.1 GCF_029891735.1 Chrysosporum bergii ANA360D | reverse complement strand
GGCAAGGGTGGCGGCAATTCAGAACTTTTTGTGAGGGTAAATCTGAGAAACTTAAAAGGGATTTCCGAGTAATTGACAGATGGGAACCTACTAGCCAGATTTGCTGTTGCTGTGGGTATCGTTGGGGCAAGATTGATTTGTCTGTTCGCTCAGTGTTGTGTTTAAATTGCAATACTCTTGCAGACAGAGATGAGAATGCTGCTCAGAATATAAAAATGGTCGGCATGGGGCATCGGCACGACCTAAAATGGACAGGGAGTGACTGTAAGACTGTTTCGACTGCGAGTTACTGTGAACTGTCAAGAATCACCGACCTTGAAGGTCGGTGAGTATGTTAAAATATCGACTATAGGAGGCTGGTAGATGGCTACAACTGACTTTAAAGATTATTACGCAATTTTAGGAATCAGTAAAACTGCCAGTCCAGAGGAAATTAAACAGGCCTTTCGTAAACTAGCTCGTAAGTATCACCCTGATGTCAATCCGGATAATAAGCAAGCAGAGGCTAAGTTTAAAGAGGTAAATGAAGCCTACGAAGTTTTATCGGATGCTGATAAGCGCAAGAAGTATGACCAATTCGGGCAATACTGGAAACAAGTAGGGGAGGGCTTCCCATCTGGTAGACCGGGGGCAGATATGGGGGGCTTTGATTTCAGTCAGTACGGCAGTTTTGATGAATTTGTCAATGAGTTATTAGGACGGTTTGGTGGACCTAGTCCTCGTGGTGGAGGACAAAGCTATTCTTATCGTACTTCCACTCGCCAACCAGGTGGTTATAGCGGTTTTAATGATTTTGGTTTTTCAGATGTGGGTGCTGGGGCTGGTCACGACGCAGAAGCTGTGGTTAGTTTAAGTTTTAGTGAGGCGTTTACTGGTGTGCAAAAGCGTTTTAGTTTAGGTAACGAAACTATTGAGGTTCGCATCCCATCCGGTGCTAAAACTGGGACTCGCCTCCGAGTGCGGGGTAAGGGTCAATTCAACCCTATGACTCAACAACGGGGGGATTTATATTTAAAGGTTGAACTTCAGCCACATTCATTTTTCCAATTTGATGGTGATAATCTTACTTGTGAGGTTCCCATTACTCCAGATGAGGCTACTTTAGGAGCTTCAATTGATGTCCCCACTCCTGATGGTGCAGTGAATGTCAAGTTACCTGCTGGGGTTCGTTCTGGTCAGTCTCTACGCTTGCGGGGAAAAGGTTGGCCTTTGGCTAAGGGTGGACGTGGTGACCAGTTGGTGAAAGTGGCTATTGTTCCGCCAAAAGACCTCAGCCCACAAGAGCGGGAATGTTATGAAAAAATCCGGGCTATACGCACCTACAATCCCCGCGGTCATTTAGAACAGTTTAAGCTGTGAGTTGAGAACTTGTCTTATAAGCCAGGGCTACCCATTCATTTAATCGTTGACAATCAATTATTTTAAATCCTGCTTTAGTCATGGCTGTATTTACATTTTCTTCATGATCTGTGGTAAAACCAGCTGTAATTAATAGCCCTGGTTGTCCTTGGTGGTGATGCAACGCTTGCCGAAATTCATCCACTAGGGCAATATGTACTCGTGCGAATATATTGGCAATAATTAGATCAAATGTGTCTTTTGCTTCAAATTTTGACACATTACCAACAGTGTCTCCACCCATCCAATGCCCCAAATCACTACCACATCCCAGGCTACCTAACATTACTTTTACTTGCTGCTCTACAGCATTCATCCTCACCGCTGCTTGAGTGGCTTGTACCGCTACACTGTCATTATCTAGGGCTAATACATTAGCCCCAAGTTTTGCCATTGCTACACTCAAAATACCAGACCCTGAGCCAAGGTCTAACACCTGCATATGAGGAATAACATATTTTTCTAACAGTCGCAAACTGAGAATAGTTGCTGGATGTAAACCGCTACCAAAGGTGAGGGTTTTCTGGATTATAATCTTGATTTTGTCTGCTATTTGTGATTGAGTGGGTGTATCAGAAGTGAGTACTACAAATCTCGCCCCTATGGGCTGTACAAGTGACTGTGCTACATCCATGATTTTTTCTGCAACTACACTGGTCTGAATTGCTGTTGTCATTCCAGTGCGATGCAATGGTGAAAGCAAACTGACAATTTTTTCTACACTTTTGCGGGCGTTGACATCGTGGGGTAAATATAAGCGAATGGTAAATGTCCAATCAGAATTGATCGGGTTTGGTTGGGTATATTCTGTAATGTAAACATTATTGATATCAATAGTTTCCCCTAATAGTGTACACACCCAATCAACTGCTTCATGGGTTGCATCCAGAGTTAATTCTATCCAAGACATATTATTTTCCTAAATGCGAATATTTACTATTGAGTTGATATTGTTAATACCTGGGGTGGGGTAGCATCTGGAGGATAAATCAGGTCTACTTTTACTAATCTACGATCGCCTGGGGGCATATTTAATAAAATCAAGGGTTCCCCTGCTTGACCTCTCCTCTGCACTAAATGAGTAAACTGAGTTTGGGGGTGTCCTTGATCATCTTTGTAACGCACTCGCACTGTTCCCCGGAAAAATATTTGCGGGGCTGTTTTGGTTAAAAAGCGTAATCCTTGTTTAAGTAAATTATTTTCTTTAATTGGTGTTTGTAGAGCTACACTCACTTTTTGCGAACTGTCAGTATTATTATATAGGGGCAATTGTAAACTATATTGAATGCCATAGTTACCATGAGCGGCATAGGCTGTGTCTGGATAACGTACTAACATGGGGGCTGTTTGAATTTGATTTGTGCTTAATGTACCTCCATGCAGGCTACTAACAGGATAGGAAAATGCTTGACCGGTGGGGGGAATAGTTAAATATTTGGCTTGAGGATGATCTACTATTAGAGATTTCCACTGAGAACCTTGGGCAACTCCCGCTACACGCCCATAAATTCTGGGCTGGTTAGTTTTTTCTAAAGGTGTAGGTACTTTATCTCGTGGAGATGATAATTCACCATGATTAAGTAAATTTTCCCATTCTGCTAAAGTTGGCGCTCGTTCACTACCATCGCTGTTTTGACGGGCAAATAATGCCATACTAGCTGCATAAACTCTACCACTACTTTGCAATCGCATCAAGGTAGACCTACCATTTAAAGGCGGTGTCAGGTCTTTAACTGGTATGGGAAGATTTAGTAATATTTGATTTTCCCCAGGAGCAATTACTATTTTATATGGAAAAGTTTCTTGTCGCTTTCCTCTTAGTACATCAGATGTGGCGCGATCGCCGGGTCCTGCAAAAATCTTACCTAAGATGTTGTCGCTTACAGAGGGTAACTGAATAAATGGTGCATCTGGTTGACTTAAATAACTTGCTGCTTGCAAAATATTCACTCTGACTGGTTCAGTTCCAGGGTTATGTAGAATGATTCCCAAGTATAGGGATCTTAAATCTTCTGGTGGTTCAGCTTTAGCCACATGGTGGGCAAAAATATCAAATCGCCCCTGAAAGGGATAGTTTAAATGGGCTTCTGGTACTTTTTTCCCTTCGGATGGAAATGTAGACAGTAAAATTCCTTCTTTTAATACCAATTCCGGGCTATTGCTGTTAAAAACAGGCACATTATCCAGTTTTCCTGGTAACGGACGCACTTCTTGCAATTGCACTACTTCTTGGGGGGGTGGTGTGGCTGGTGTTGATTGGGCTATTGTGCTGCTTAGTAAGAATGAAAACATAATACTGCCAATATTTCTTATCCTTGAAAGACGCAAAAGACTTTATGAAAGTGCCAAGTTGTTAATAATTAATAAGAAATCAGCCAAGATAAATGGCAAATTTTCTGGGTTTAACAATGGAACATGAACAAAAATACATGGTGTTGGCGGTTGAGTTTGGTACAGGTGATCTAAAACAGAATAGTACAAACCTTCACAAACAAATTTACCGCAATCGTGGCTAATTTCAGTTATTGTTGCTCCTGCTACTAATTTTGGTAAATTAACAGCTGTGTGCAAAACTCTTTCTCCATCCCTAGCAACGGCTTCCAGACTTAGTTTTGTCCTACTCGCAGCCATACCACAACAGATAATGTAATCCGGTTGAAGTTCGCCAATTTTTTGAATGACCAGAGAACTGGCTAGATGCAAATCCACAGGTAAGCAGCGTAAAAATTTCAAATCATGAGGGATAGCAGCAATTTTGCTCACTTCCATTAGCAAATCATCAGAAGAATTTGACTGTTGATCCCGTAACCAAGTTTGAAAGGAAGTTAATAGTATTGTTTTCTCCATTAGAAATATTATTTAGAATAGAAACACCCTCCATAATAAACTGACAAGGAGTCGGTCAATGCCAATCATTGCAGTCGTAGATTACGATATGGGAAATTTGCACTCAGTTTGCAAAGGTTTAGAAAAAGCCGGAGCAACTCCCATGATTACTCATGCTGCTAAAGATTTGTTCCGAGCAGATGCGGTTGTATTACCTGGGGTGGGAGCATTTGATCCCGCAGTCCGAAACCTGCGATCGCGTGGTTTAGAACAACCCATTAAAGATATAATCTCATCTGGTAAACCATTTTTGGGCATCTGTTTGGGATTGCAAATTTTATTTGAATCCAGCGATGAAGGTAGTCAACCAGGACTGGGAATCATCCCCGGAAAAGTTCGCCGCTTTCGACCGGAACCAGGTATTACTATTCCTCACATGGGCTGGAACCAGTTAGAATTCACCCAACCAAAAAGCATTTTATGGGAGCATTTACCAGTTGAACCTTGGGTATATTTTGTTCACTCTTACTATGTTGACCCAACTGATCACCAAGTTCAAGCAGCAACTGTTACCCACGGAAATCAAACTATTACCGCTGCTATTGCTCGTGATAATTTGACAGCAGTACAATTCCACCCGGAAAAGTCTTCTAATATAGGGTTGCAAATTTTATCTAATTTTGTCGCCCAAGTTCGTGAAGAAATTGCTGCGTAATTTAACTTGATAATTGCTAATTTTGTCCTGATGTCCCTTGTCATCATGACTAAATGACTAACACCAATGACATTGAGAATTTACGGTAATCGCCCAATAAAAACTTTACCAGGGCAAGCTACTAGACCCACCAGTGCGCGGGTACGGGAAGCTGTGTTCAACATTTGGCAAGGAAGCATTTTAGGTTGTCACTGGCTAGATGTATGCACGGGTACAGGTTCAATGGCTGCTGAGGCTTTGTGTAGAGGAGCTAGTTTAGTGGTGGGAATTGAAAAATCAAGCCGCGCCTGTGCTGTGATTCAACAAAATTGGCAACAGGTCGCTGATAGTGAACAAAAATGGCAAATTTTACGAGGTGATGTTATTCAGCAGTTAAAAAATTTATCAGGGCGGGAGTTTGACAGAATTTATTTTGATCCGCCCTATGCTAGTGGATTATATCAGCCAGTCTTAGAAGCGATCGCATATCATAACTTATTAGCTGTCCATGGTGAAATAGCGGTAGAACATCATCCCCAAGGTTGGACAGCCCCCATAATTCCCCATTGGGAAATTTGCAGGGAAAAAGTTTATGGTAACACGGCACTGACTTTTTTTCACATAGAGTCCACTTAGTGTCTAAACAGAAAATATTGTTGTAGAGACACGTTTAAACGCATCTCTACAGAGAAACACTAACCCCCCAGTTGGTTAGGGCGCTTGTATTGCTTATAGGCGGCGTAAAATAGCCCCCCAAGGGTAACAAAAATCAGACCAAGGACAATACCTGAGAGCAAGGGTTCAACCATTCTAAATCTCCTGTTGGCAAATGTTCAATATTTGTTTCTGCTTTTAATTCTACCAAATTAGGGATGAGTGCCTCCCTCTACCATGTTTTTCCATCAGGAATGATCACAAAAAAATTATTATTTGTGCTTGCAGACACTATCAAGAACTTTTAAGCTATGTGTAGGAAATGAAATACTTTTAGTAAACTTCACTTTGACGGTAAACCTTTTGGATAACCACATTACTAAACCAGAAACTTTCTTCCGGTGGATCGCCTTGTTGGCTGTGGTGATACTACTAGCAGCCCCTTTGGGCATTTTTGGTGTTCAAATGGTTAAACCCTCAGATCCTTATGTTAAGAATGTGCTTTCCCTGAAAGGAAACCTAGTTCAAGGATATGCTATCTTTCAAACCAACTGCGCTGGTTGTCATGGCGTGGAAGCAGATGGGCTAGTAGGACCGAGTTTACAAGGCGTTTCTAAGCGTAAGTCACGAAATCAGCTGATTCATCAGGTTATTAGCGGCGAAACACCGCCAATGCCAAAGTTTCAGCCTAATGCTCACGAAATGGCAGATTTATTGAGTTATTTGGAGAGTTTATAACCTAATTATCAATTTCTGATTCTGCCTTTAATCCTTGATTTACTCAATATTTTCATAATCCCACGGCTTCCAGTTGTGGGATTCTTAGTGAATTAAGGTAAGCTTGGTAACTGGTTTGATTTCCCCCCACAGCGACTCAGCGCCGGGGGCGTGAAATATAAAATGTGGTTTTAGCTAAAAATCGCCGCAACTCATAGTGATTCCAGTTTAAGGATTGATGGTCTTATTTCCCCGACCAGTGCGGATGGTGTTGTTACCTCCCCCAGCGGTAATGGTATCATTGCCATCGCCTGTGGTAATGCTGTCATTACCACTACCAGTAGTAATAGTTTGATTACCATTGCCAGTTCTAATAATGTTATTACCACCAGTAGTTGTAATGACATTATTCCCATGACCAGTGGTGATACTATCATTACCACTACCAGTAGTAATAGTTTGATGACCATTGCCGGTTCTAATGGTGTTATTGCCATTATTAGCATTAATAGTAATATTGTCAGCA
>NZ_JANQDH010000098.1 GCF_029891735.1 Chrysosporum bergii ANA360D | reverse complement strand
GCTAGGCTATCCAAGTGAGTATCTTGGCGTTGAATTAAAATTTCCTTAGCTTGATTGATTAAATCCACAGTAATAGGGATATTGGGGTCTTCTGCTAAATATTCCGTTACCTGACGAGCTAAAGCATTAACCAACCAAGGTTGTCCATGAGTTAAGTAATAAGCGTGATTAATGGCTTCTGGGGTAAATATTTGTCCTGTGGCTGTGGTATGTTGTTGATAAAGATTACTCACATCTTCTAGAGAGAAATTACCCAGGGTTAAAGATTCCACCTTGATATTAAAGGGACTAGAAGTATTTAACCTATCACTACCCCCAGAAGCTACCTTATAATCCCTTACATCCCGCATACCGATTAGGGCGACACTTTGGGGGAAACCTTGGGGACGACGGGGAAACCCATCCCGCAGCTGACGTAGGACATTGATTAAAGTTTGATTTTGCAGTGAGTCAATTTCATCAATAAATACCACCAAGGGACGGGGAGACCCTTGCGCCCAGGATTTGAGGAAAGAACCAATGCGTTGAGGGGGATTATCCACCGTCAACAACGGAGGGTGTAGTTCTGGGGGTAGCCAAAAGTCAATAGCATCTCGCCAAGCAGCCAAAATCGCCTGCTCTGCTACTTCTGGCTGGTCGGGAAAAGCCGAACCCACTTCTGCGGATATCATCACAGCAGTATACTCACCACTAGCGGTGAGTTCCTGTGCTAAAGTGAGCATGGCTGTAGTTTTTCCAGTTTGTCTAGGGGCATGGATGACAAAATAATTTTCCTGGTCTATGAGTCGCTTTAACTGAGGTAAGCGCTCTCTAGTGGGTAGCATATAATGAATGTTGGCTTTACAGGGTCCTGCTGTATTAAACCATTTAGTCATTGTTTTGTTTAATAGGGAATAAGTCAATTGTAGTGCCAGCATCCTGCTTGCTACTCCTGATGAATAATCTAACCCCGAATCACAGTACCAGGACATGATATCAGGTGTTTAAGGAATGCTATATTGGATTTAGGGGCAACAACAGCTTAGTTACACTTCCATCACAACTACCTATAACTGCTGCTACTAGATAAGGAACTGGCTTTTTTGTTGAGTCTGACTACGGAACCAGTTGCATTGGTGTGATACACTAGGGATTGGTTAGCCTGAGAGACAGTTATCCGCCATCCAGGGACTAGGGCTTGGGTGCATAATTCGTCGGGAGTAGCTAAATTCAAGCAGCCATCATTCCAAGTCTGTGGTTCGGCTTGAGTAAGTTTTATCTGCAAGATTGGTGTTTGTAGGTGTTGGGATGCGGCTTGTAAAACTGCATTTTTGACTGATTTTGGTAGCTTTGGGTTTGGGTTGTCTGTGGGTGTGTTGATGGCGGCTAAACGTACTGAACGCCCATCACTGTTGGTGTGATATATCCATTTTTCCTGGTTATGATTAACTACAACTCGCCAACCGGGAACTAAAGCTTGAGTACAAAGTTCATTAGGTTGAGATAGTTCTAAACAACTATCACGCCAAATTTTTGGCTGATAATCTATAATTTGGATTTTTCTATAAATTCCCTCTTTTTTGGCCACATCTCGGCGTATTGCTTGTTGTATGGAAGTTGGTAACAGAGTTGGCTGATTTTTTGTTAATATCAAGTATGGGGAATCAGCCCAGGCATTTTTAAAGCTTGTCATCCCCCCTATGATAGATAAAATACTGGTCAGGAGCAAGATTGTGATTATTTTACGGTGATAGGTAAGACTATACTTTTTTAGGTAATTTAGCATGACTAAATACTGATATTTGTTCTTATGGTTATGGACTTGGGGTTATGGTTATTTGTTCCATGATGATGATGGCTGGTGTTGAAAAAGTTGTCTAAAATCTCATATCTAAAGTTGATTAACCTCCAATTCCTAGTCTTATTGCTACACCGGGAGTTAAAGGTAATAAAGTAGTAATCATTAAAAAGAGTGCTAATAAACCTAAAGCTGCTCTGGCATCATCTGGTTCGCTGATTTCATTTAAACTAGGGCGTTCTAAATTTCTTTGTAGGAAGAGGATTACTACAGCCCAATAAATTCCTATGGGACTGGTTAAGGAAATCAGCAGTAGGAAAATTAAGGTGGCTGTGGTGGCGCGTGCTGCGGTTTTGCGTCCATAAATTGCTTGTACAATCCGACCTCCATCTAGTTGTCCTGCGGGCATTAAATTTAAGGCGTTAATGACTAAACCCAACCAGCCAATTACTACTAGGGGATGAATGCTGACTGTGGGTGATTGTAGGGCTGAACCGAGGACAACTCGTGCTAGGCTGCCTACTAAAATGGAACTTTGGAAGAATTGGTTAGGTAGTTGAAATAAACTATCAGGACGGGAGAGCAGTAAACCGAGGATTAACGTTAATAAGGAAAGAATTCCGCCTGCTGCTGGTCCTGCTAAGGCAATATCAAATAATACTTTACGATTGGGTAACAAAGACTGAAAGCGTGTAATTGTACCAAAGGAGGCTATTTGTACTGATGGTAAGAGGAAGGGCCAGCTAAGGCGGATATGGTGACGACGGGCTAATAACCAATGACCGATTTCATGAGTTGCTAATATTGCCAATATTCCGGTGGCTATGGGTAAGGTTTCTAGATATCGTTGTGGGGTGGTAAATAAGTCAAAATTGAATAGTAATCCGGCGGTTTCTAAGGTTGTGGCTATTGTTGCTATTAATAAAATGACTGCTAATGTTTTTTGCTGTAATGACATGGGAGGTGGGTCATTACGACTGGGTAGGATAATTACTACGGGTTTACCTTCAGTACCATCTACTAAAAATAGTCGGTATTGGTGGGCTAATTTGGCTTGCAAACTGGCTGTTAGCCGTTGGTGAACGTCTTGGGGTTCTCCGCGCAAATTACCTTTAAAAATGGCTCCTTCTTGATAGGAAATAGTTTCTGTAGCAAAAAAGGTATCAATACCGAAAATGCTTTTAATGGCGTTTAAGTCGTCTTCGGGAATTGCTAAGGGTGCTGTGTTTAGTTGTTCAATTACTGGTTGTGGGGTATGGTTGGGGTCTGGTGAAGATTTAGCCGCTAGTCTTTCTGTTGCTTTTTGTTTAATAATTTCATTTTGTCCGGCGGCGCGTAACTGTCTACCTAAAAATACGTAGAGTGCGGCGGAGGTGATGACTAAAATCAATATACCAAGTATGTTGATGTAAATCCCTGCGGCAAATAAACTAAGGAAGAGTAGCCAGGGGGTGATTAATACTACTGACTGCAACCAGGCTAAGATTCCTAGTTTGCCAAAAGGTCTGGCTCGATAAAAGCCCCAACCTAAAATACCGAAAGCAATTAATAAGATTATCCCAATAATGGGAATTTCTGACAAGGTAAACATTTACAAGATCAACTTTAGGTGAAAAAAATAAGGCCTAGGCCTGAAGGGGTCAGGTGTTATGTATATATTATAGGTAAATAGGTAAAATGGTGAAAGCCTTAGCAAATAGAGAGTTTAATACAGAGTTTTACATTTGACTATGAAATGTTACTGTTAGGGGAAGGGGCGGGGGTGATTAGTTGATGTTGGGATTAAGCAAAGCGACGAAATCAAATAGATCATGGGCTATTTGCAGTTTAGAGCTAAGGGGAATTTCTACTTGATTTCCTTGTTTGTCTAGGAATACTGCTTGATTGTTGTCGCTACCAAACCCACTATCAGGCTGATCAATAGGATTAGCTACAATGATGTCTAGGTTTTTATTTTGCAATTTTACTATGGCTGGGGTGACAATATCCCCGGTTTGGGCGGCAAACCCAATTAAGGTTTGATGGGGTTGTTTGAGTTGTCCTAGTTGAGCAATAATATCTGGTACTGGTTCTAAGGGTAAGGCGCTGGGTAGCGATCGCTTGGGTAATTTGTCTTTACTATAATGGGTGGGCTTGACATCTGCTACGGCTGCGGACATGATAATTAGGTCGGCTATGGGGAAATGTGACTGGAGGACTGTTTGCATTTCTTGGGCGGTGATTACTTGTATGGCTTGGATTCCTAATGGTACATCCCAGTGGGCGGGGCTATGTACTAGGGTGACTTCTGCTCCTCGATGGAGTGCTGCTTGTGCTAAGGCGAGTCCCATTTTTCCTGTGGCTGGATTACCAATAAACCGCACTGGATCTAAATGTTCTCTGGTTCCTCCTGCGCTAATTAATACACGCTTTCCTGTTAGGTCTCGTTGATGACCAATATGCAGTAGTGATTGAATATAAGTAAAAATCTCCGGGGGTTCTGCCATTCTACCGGATCCATGGCGATCGCAAGCTAATAATCCGGTACTTGTACTCATACCGTGATATCTGTCATCTGTTAATAGTAGTTGCCAGTTGCGTTGTACTGCTGATTGTTCCCACATATCGGTGTTCATGGCTGGGGCTAACAGCACGGGACAAGTGGAGGCTAATACAGTGTTGGTTAATAGGTTATCTGCTATACCATGAGCTAGTTTGGCTAAGGTATTGGCTGTCAAGGGTGCAATTACTAATAAATCGGCCCATTCTCCGAGTTCAATATGTAAGGGGCGTGGGCGAGTTGATAGCCAAAAATCATCATCTGTGTAGGCGCAATGACGGGAAAGGGTGGCTAAGGTTAAGGGTGTAATAAATTTTTGTGCTGCTTGGGTGAGAATAACTTTCACTTCTACGCCTGTTTTAAACAGCTTTGAAACTAATTCACAAACTTTGTAAGCAGCGATACCGCCACCTACACCGATAATAACTTTTTTTTTCATATTGCGGATTTGGGGGGGGAGATGGGGGATGGTGGAAAAAATAAGAGAAGTTAAGGAATGATATTCCTTAACTCCTGATTTTATAATTGTTAAGCTTCGTCGTAGGCTTCTAAATCTAAAAGATAGATGTAGGGTTCTACTAGTTCAGGACGTTGAAAGGCGATCGCTCGTAAGAGATGCCAATCATTTAGACCCTCAAAAGCATTACTATAGTTATCGACTTCCAGACGATTAGCCAACTGTTCTACTTCTGCTGTGGTCATAGCAGAAATGTTTTTGTGAGAAATGCTTAAGGTTTGCATAATCTTTACCCCTCCCTGATGCGGAATTTTCACCCGGCATGATATGAGTTGCGCTCAACGCTACCACCTTTATAATCTTACTCAATAAAGAGGACTTACTTCCGTAACGATTGCATTTTTTCTAGCATAATTTCTCAAAAATTTGTGACTGGAACTAAACTATAAGATTGCTAACAAAATCCCGTAGTACATTTAACATTTCCGGGCGAATTTCATGACCTGTATCAAATTCACGGTATTCTACAGCAACACCTAGAGATGCCATAGCTTCTCTTGCTTTCAAAGCTGCTGCTAAGGGCACAACTTCATCATATCTGCCGTGCATAATTAACATGGGGGGAAAATCTTTTTTAGTAGTTGTGACTACATCCGGGTGTAAATATCCACTCATGACTACTAATCCGGCTAAGGGCAATTTCAGCCCTACATCTAGGGTCATAGCCGCGCCCTGAGAAAATCCACTTAAAATGGTGCGTGATAATGGCACACCAGTAGTAGTTGGCAAGGACAGCAACCAATCCATGAGTAATTGCTTACTTTCCATGACTCCTTCATACATATTATCTATTCTCAGGTCGTACCATGCTCTACCTGTAACGGAATGGGGAAAGGGGAAAGGAGCATTAGGAAATAAAAACTGGTAGTTGGGTAAGTTAAAAAAGGGTGATAAAGAAGCAGCATCTTCAGCGTTGGCTCCCCAACCATGTAAGCAGACTATTAAACCTGCGGGGGGTTGAGAGTTAGCAGGGGGAACAGAGATAAATTGTAAGGAGGGGTCTGGGTTGGACATATTTGGCGATGATTTTATCCTCAAATCATTTTCCGTATTATATACTGTAAAATCAAAAAAACAGCTGATAAGTTTATGGAAAAGTTCTGGCTGATTTAGCTAAAGTTGGTACTCTTATTGGTCTACTATTGGTTGAAATTATCTACAAATTGCTGCTATTGCTTGGGCGAATAATTTAGTTTTAGTAAGTGATAATGTGAGGGAGTTTAGCAGAATTAATGGGTTAGAGTTTGAATGTTGGGATGTTAGTTAAATGGGTAAGTATCAGGTATGGTCTACTAATGGGTTAGATGGGTGATTATTACATGGATGATCAGGGCTGAAGCTCTGTTCGCTTTCACCTGCTTAAGAGCTTTAATGCGTGCTTGGATATAAGCTTGTATCTAGGCTAATAACAGCTTAATAACAGCAAAAATCAGGTGATGAAAACAGTTGAAAATTTTTCTTGCTTATTTGTGCCACTTAATGATAATAATTAGTAATTGTCAAAACTATCGCTAAAGATTCCTGTTAAACAAAAATGAACGCTGTTAAATTCAAGACTGTTCCATTGGTGAAAGCTTCAGCGGCGGCTTTAGCTTTCCTCCTCAGTTCCGGTATCGGTTTGAGTGTTAATGCACAAACAAAAACTATAACTATCTATTCGGGTAGAGGGGAAAAACTGATCTCTCCACTGCTGGAACAGGCGGAAAAGGACCTGGGTATGGACATCCAAGTACGTTATGGTGATACTGCTGAATTAGCTATTGCTCTGGTGGAGGAGGGGAAAAATAGCCGGGCTGATTTGTTTTTTGCTCAGGATGCTGGGGCTTTAGGCTTGCTAGAAAGACGAAACCTGACTTTACCTATATCATCTAATTTGCTTAATCAGGTTGATGCTCGTTTTCGCTCTCCTAAAGGTCAATGGCTGGGTATTTCTGGACGCGCTCGCGTACTTAACTACAATACGAATTTGGTTAAAAAGAATCAATTGCCTAATTCGGTTTGGGATTTAGTAAAACCCCAATGGCGTGGTAAGATAGGCTGGGCACCAACTAACGGCTCATTTCAGTCATTTGTCACTGCTATGCGGGTGCTGGAGGGGGAACCCAGAACTCTGGAATGGCTCAAGGCGATGAAAAGGAATGGAGTGAAAGATTTTCGCAATAATACAGCAATAGTGGAAGCTCTGGGACGGGGAGAAGTTCAGATAGGTTTGGTAAATCACTATTATTTAGCGCGGTTCAAAAAAGATAATCCTAAGTTTCCTGTGGCTCCGCACTACACTAATAAAGAAGCAGCATCAATGTTTAACATTGCTGGTGTGGCGATTATGAACTCTACTAAGCAAAAGCCGGAAGTGGAAAAGTTTATTGGCTATCTACTCAGACCGAATTCACAAGCCTATTTTACTAAGGAAACTAATGAGTATCCTGTAGTTCCAGGAATACCGGGACCTGTGAATCAAGTTCCTATTAAGCAAATTAAAACACCTAACATTAATCTGACTAATTTGAATGATTTGCCAGGAACGTTAGAATTGCTGCAAGATGCGGGAGTGTTGTAAAAGTTGAAATCATCGGTTCGCCCTCCATTATTGATTATTTTGGCGGCAGTGGTAGTAGCAGTGGCTATTGCTCTGCCCCTAGTTTACTTGGTAGTTCGCGCGTTGGGCATTGGTGGAAATGAGTTCTGGGCGTTGGTTTCTCGTCCTCGGAATATCGCTGTTTTTGTGAATACGGCGGTTATGGCGGCGACGGTAACTTTATTTTCTACTGTGATTGCTGTACCTTTGGCTTTTTTAACTGTGCGGACGGATTTACCCGGACGTGGCTTTTGGTTGGTGGTAACAACGTTACCTCTGGCGGTTCCTAGTTATGTGGGTAGTTTTGCTTTGATTGCTACTTTTGCGCCAAGGGGTAGTTTTTTACAGTTATTGTTACAACCTTTGGGGGTGGAGGAATTACCTGATATTTATGGCTTTCCGGGTACGGTTTTGGCTGTGACTTTGTTTACTTATCCTTATTTACTCTTAAGTGTACGGTCTGCTTTGCAAGGTATAGATCCTGATTTAGAGGAGGCTGGACGCAGTTTGGGTTATAGCGGTCAGGAAACTTTTTTTAAGGTGGTTTTACCGCAGATGAAACCATCTATGATTGCTGGTGGGTTGTTAGTGGCTTTGTACTCGTTGCGGGACTTTGGTACGCCATCACTGATGCGGTTTGATGTGTTCACACGGGTAATTTTTATGCAGTACAAGGCTAGCTTTAACCGGAATTCGGCGGCGGTATTATCTTTAATGTTGGTGACGCTGGTACTGTTAATATTATGGCTGGAGTATCGCGTGCGATCGCGTGGGGCTTATTACACTCGTGGTTCTGCTTCTTTGCGTCCTCTGAAGGTTATTAAACTGAGAATGTGGAAATGGCCTGCTGTGGGCTTTTGCTTACTAGTGGGGTCGTGCGGAGTGTTTCTACCCATAGGTGTGGCTTTGTTTTGGTTAATGCGGGGACTGAATAGTGGTTATAGTTTTCCGAATCTATTACCCAATATTCTCAATTCGGTGACTTCCGCTGGACTAGCGGCTTTGTGTGCTACTATTTTTGCTTTGCCTGTGGCTATTTTATCAGTGAGATTTCCTACGAAAATCACTGCTATAATTGAGCGCTGTTCTTACCTAGGTTTTGGTTTACCGGGAATTGTTGTGGCTTTGTCGTTGGTTTTTTTTGGTGCTAACTATTTACCGTTTATGTATCAAACATTGCCAATGCTTATATTTGCTTATTTGGTTTTATTTCTGCCCCAATCGGTGGGAGGAATACGCACGAGTTTATTACAAGTAAATCCCCATTTAGAGGAGTCAGCACGGAGCCTTGGTAGAACGTCTTGGCAAACTTTGATGGAAATCAGTCTTCCTTTGGTGAGACCGGGACTGTTAAGCGGTGCGGTATTAGTTTTTTTGACGGCGATTAAGGAATTACCAGCCACTATGTTACTAGCACCTATAGGGTATAACACGTTGGCTACTCAAATTTGGCAAGCTACGGAAAATGTGGATTTTGCGGATGCGGCGGCTTCTTCTCTGACTATGCTTGTGGTTTCTATGGGTTCAACGTTGTTGATTCTCTCTCAAGAAAATCTGACAAAACAGAAAGTTAAATAATCATTTTGTTACTTATGCAGCCAGCAATTCTCGAATTACACTATGTGACTAAGCAATTTTCTCAAAATATAGCACCGGCGGTTAATAATGTTTCTTTGAGTTTGCCACAAGGGGACATATTAGGATTGCTGGGTCCTTCTGGTTGCGGTAAAACTACTTTGTTGCGAATGATTGCTGGTTTTGAAAAGGTGCAATCAGGAAAAATTGAAATTAATGGTCAGATGGTTTGCGATGGTTCTTTATATGTTCCTGCGGAACAACGTGATATTGGTATTGTGTTTCAGGACTATGCTTTGTTTCCTCATTTAAATGTGGCTGCAAATGTGGCTTTTGGTTTAAGACAGTTGACTAAGGAGGAAGCACGCAAACGGATCGGGGAGGTTATTGAGTTGGTTAATCTCCAAGGACTGGAGAAACGTTACCCTTATGAACTGTCTGGAGGACAACAGCAAAGGGTGGCTTTAGCGCGGGCTTTAGCACCGCAACCCCAATTGATGCTGTTGGATGAACCTCTGAGTAATTTAGATATTCAAGTCCGGTTGCGGTTGCGGGAAGAAATACGCAATATACTCAAGTCCGCGGGTACTTCAGCTATTTTTGTGACTCATGACCAGGAGGAAGCACTAGCTATTTCTGATTTAGTGGCTGTTATGAAGCAGGGACGTTTGGAACAAATAGGTACGCCAGAGGAAATTTACACACATCCAAAATCTAGATTTGTGGCGGAATTTGTCACCCAGGCTAATTTTCTCCCGGCGCGTCGTCAGGGTGATATCTGGGAAACGGAGGTAGGTAGTTTTGAGTTATCGGTTAATCATAATAATGATACTGGGGAAATTATGATCCGTCAAGAGGGGTTAATTTTACAAGCAGTTCAGGAATCTCCGGTATTTATCCACAGTCGCAGATTTTTAGGACGGGAGTATCTTTATTGTTTAAAAACTCCGTCTGGGCGAGAAATTCACGCCCGGACAATGGCAGATAGTCCATTACCTATAGGTGCAAGGGTGCAAGTATCTGTTTCTAGAGATACTGTTAAAATATTTACTCATTAGGTTACCTGGGCTGGGGGGGAGACGATGGCGATCGCTTGTAATACAAGAAGCCGGGGAATAAATTCCCCGTCTCAAAGCTGAAGTCGGTTAAAACCGACTGGTTCATGGTTTGGATGTGTGGGGAGGGGGTTTTATGGTTTGGGTTTTAGCTTGACTGACTTTTGCTTTGGCTTGGGTAATTTGTTGTCGGACAAGCAGGTTGAGTGGAAATTCTTGGCGGGGGCGATCGCTTGGCAATAATATCAATTGTGTGAGCCAGGGAACGTCTCTACTACATTGGTTTTGGCCGGGGGGGATGTTGGTTGAGTGGAAATTGGATGAATATTGAGGAATCTTTGCTTGTGCTTTTATGCAATTCTAGAATAATTAGCATTTTTAGCAAAGGATTTGAGTATGAACATAACTCAGGGGGGACAAGCCAACAAATCTGGTAAGATTTTAGAAACAACTGTAGAAGGTACTTTGGCAGGACACGGTTATAAAAATTTGGGGGATAAAATCAAAAAGAAACAACGTTTAGAATCTCTTTTAGCCTGTACTGACTGTTCAAAAAGATATGCAACACAGGTTCACATAGGCAAGGGAATTTATAGTACAGATATATTTGTAGATTTCTATATTATTGGTTCTGTTACACATCCTCTCGGTTTAATTATTGAATGTAAATGGCAAAGTGGTAGTGGTTCTGTTGATGAAAAACTTCCTTATTTAAACGCCAATATTGAAAATTGTTATCCTGCACCAACTATTGTTTTAATAGATGGTGGAGGTATGAAAGAAGGAGCAGTTAATTGGTTAAAAACACAAGTTGATCATAATCATAATTTGTTGGGAGTTTTTGAGTTAACTTCTTTTATTAACTGGGCTAAGAAGAATCTTTAATAATTTTTTCATGATAAGTATAAGAAGTCACTAAAATCTTACTAAGATTATCCCGCTTATTGGCATTATAATTAATGGATTTGGCAGCGGAAATTGCATGAATTAGGTTTTGGCTGGGGGGGGATGTTGGTTGAGTGGAAATTTAAGGTTTGGACAAGCAGGATGTTTGTGTTAGGTGTGGGGGTTTTGATTGGGTGGGGATGTTGGTTGAGTGGAAATTTATATGGTAGGATTATAGGACTTACGCATTGACAAAAAACATGATCTATGCTCTCTAGATCATGCGATTGCCAACGGCACTGGCGAAGCCAATCGCCTGTAATACAAGAAGCCGGGGAATAAATTCCCCGTCTCAAAGCTGAAGTCGGTTAAAACCGACTCTTGCGGAATGGGCCAGCGCCTGTAATACAAGCATCCTGCTTGTCACCTCACTGATTGAGGCGGGTGCTACTGATACTACATTACAACCCGATGCAATAACCGAGAATCAAAGTCCCCCTAGATTAATGCACTATTTTGTTATTCTGTCAATGCGTAACTCTTATTATCAATGATTTTTGTGCTTTATTCACACCTTCAGGAAAGTTACTTTACATAGGTGACAGGGGTGATAAAAATAGTAATATAGAGGAAAAAAGTTGTTGACAAATTATTGAAAATACATCGAAATCAAGAACTTCTGAGTGTTTATCCCACGCTTGATTTCTGCGCTAACTAGATTTTGAACACTTTAGTACTCCGGAAAATTTTATGTCTGCAACTGCAATGGGTGGACAACAGTTACATGAATATCACGCCATAGCAGCACAAGAAGCTGCTCAAGCCTTTAATTGTAACCCAGAAACTGGCTTAACATTAGGAGAAGTAAACAAGCGACAGGAAAAATTTGGCAAGAATGAACTCAAGGGTAAACCTGGAAAACCTGCTTGGTTGAGGTTTTTATTACAATTCAATCAAGCTTTACTCTATATTTTACTGGTTGCTGGGTTAATAAAGGCTCTATTGAGTCAGTGGACAAACGCCGGGGTAATTTGGGGTGTAACGGTGATTAATGCTATTATAGGCTTTGTGCAGGAATCAAAAGCTGAAGGCGCGATTGCTGCTTTAGCCGAAGCTGTCACCACAGAGGCTACAGTCATTCGTGACGGGCAAAAATCCCGCATTCCTTCCCAAGAATTAGTTCCGGGGGATATTGTGCTGCTGACTTCTGGTGACAAGGTTCCGGCTGATTTGCGGTTATTCAATTCCCGCAATTTGCAGGTAGATGAATCAGCTTTGACTGGTGAATCTGTACCAGTAGAAAAATATACTACAACTCTCAGTTCAGATACTCCCTTAGCAGAACGGGTGAACATGGCTTATGCAGGGAGTTTTGTCACCTTTGGACAAGGAAGCGGGGTTGTAGTATCTACAGCCAATGCTACAGAAATGGGGCGGATATCCCAATCTCTAGAACGGCAAACAAATCTGAGTACACCCCTAACTCGCAAGTTTGATAAATTTAGTCACCAACTGCTTTACATTATTCTGGGACTAGCGGCCATGACCTTTGCCTTGGGTTTGGGTCAAGGACAGAATTGGACGGCAATGTTTGAAGCGGCTGTAGCTTTGGCGGTGAGTGCGATTCCCGAAGGATTGCCGGCCGTGGTGACGGTCACAATGGCTATCGGGGTGGATCGGATGGCACGACGACACGCCATTATTCGCAAATTACCAGCTGTGGAAACTTTAGGTGGTGCAACGGTAATTTGTTCTGATAAAACTGGCACTCTGACAGAAAATCAAATGACTGTCCAGGGAATTTTTGCTGGGGGACAAAATTTTTCTGTGAGTGGTACAGGTTATAATCCAGATGGGGAGATTCTATTTAACCAGGAATCTGTGGATTTAGCATCAGACAATTTCCCCACTCTCAAAGCTTGTTTAATGGCTGGGTTACTTTGTACCGATTCTTATTTAGAACAAAGGAATGGTAATTGGATTGTCGTGGGTGATCCGACTGAAGGGGCTTTAATTACAGTTGCCAATAAAGCTGGTTGGAATCAGTCGGAAATGGCGAAGTTAATTCCCAGAATCGATGGTATTCCGTTTGAATCTCAGTTTCAGTATATGGCGACGCTACACGATAGCCATGAGTCACTAGAACAAACTGGTAATGGTGGGAAAATTATTTATGTGAAGGGTTCTGTAGAGTCAATTTTGAGCCGTTGTCAACAAATGCTCAATGCTAATGCTGAACCAGAACCAATTAACCGGGAATTAATCGAACAAGAAGTAGAAGCCTTGGCTACTCAGGGAATGCGAGTGTTGGCTTTTGCGAAGAAAGTTGTGCCAGATAATCAAAATTCGGTAGATCATGAAGATATAGCTACTGGCTTGATTTTCTTAGGTTTACAGGGAATGATTGACCCACCACGTCCAGAGGTCATCGCTGCGGTACGTGCCTGTAAAACTGCGGGTATTCAAGTTAAGATGATTACAGGTGATCATGTTACCACAGCTAAGGCGATCGCCCAAAGAATTGGCTTAGAAAAAGATGGTAAAGTCCGCGCCTTTGAGGGTAAGCAACTGAGCGAAATGGATGATAACGAACTCACCCTAGCCGCAGAACATGGTGTAGTATTTGCTAGAGTTGCTCCAGATCAAAAATTCCGGTTAGTGGAATCATTGCAGTCTCAAGGCGAAATTGTTGCTATGACGGGAGATGGTGTGAATGATGCGCCGGCACTCAAACAAGCTGATATTGGCATAGCAATGGGTGGCGCAGGTACAGATGTGGCTAGAGAAGCCTCTGATATGTTGCTCACTGATGATAATTTTGCCTCCATTGAAGCTGCAGTAGAGGAAGGGCGCACAGTTTATCAGAACTTACGCAAAGCGATCGCCTTTATCTTACCTGTGAACGGTGGCGAATCGATGACAATTCTGATTAGTGCCTTACTAGCCAGAGATTTGCCTATTCTATCACTGCAAGTCCTGTGGTTAAACATGGTGAACTCAGTCACCATGACCGTACCCTTAGCTTTTGAACCAAAATCAGACCGAGTAATGAAACGCAAACCCCGCAACCCACGGGAGCCATTACTTTCTGGTACGCTATTTCAGCGTATAGCCGCAGTTTCCATATTTAACTGGATTCTGATTTTTGGGATGTTTGAATGGGTGCGTCAAGATACAGGTAATATTGACTTAGCGCGAACAATGGCAATTCAAGCTTTAGTCGCTGGGCGAGTTGTTTATTTATTGAGCATCAGCCAGTTAGCAAATGTGGTATTTAGGAAACTCAGAGGTCAAGCTGCTAGAATTAATGATGGTAAGGCGATGGCTTTGGGTCTACTCTGCACGGTCTTCCTGCAAATCATCTTTAGTCAATGGGGTGTGATGAATACTTTATTTAGAACTGCTCCCTTGAATTTACAACAATGGCTGATTTGTCTGCTTCTGGCTTTACCAATGATTCCTTTGGCTTTGTTTGTTAGTCGCATTGACCCTGCGGAGTAATTCGTAATTCCTGTCCCCACTGGGTGGGGATGTTGGTTGAGTGGAAATTTAAGGGTCGGACAAGCAGGATGTTTGTGTTAGGTGTGGGGGTTTTTATTGGGGGGGGGATGTTGGTTGAGTGGAAATTCATATGGTAGGATTACTATATCTGATTTGATGACTGTTGGTCTTCACTGGCTGGGGACTTTAGTTGAATGGAAACTGAGAAATTTAAACAGCCTTACTTAAACTTGATTGAAAGGGAACTACAATTACCTGAAAAAGAGAATAGCCAACATTTAGTCATTGATTTATTTAGTGGTTGCGGTGGACTGGCTCTTGGCTTTGAAGCCATAGGTTTTCAAACTATCGGTTACGAAATTTTAGCAGATGCCTGTGCGACTTATCAGCATAATCTGGGCAGTCAATGTTATCAGGTGAATTTAACACCGTTATCTAATTTAGTTGGAGGAGCGACAGTTATAATCGGTGGTCCACCCTGTCAACCTTTTAGCGTAAGTGGGAATCAACTAGGCTTACAAGATAGTCGTGACGGTTTTCCTACTTTTATTGCAGCTGTTGAACGTTATCATCCTCAATTAGCTTTGTTTGAAAATGTCCGGGGAATGTTATTTCGTAATGAAAGATATTTTCAAGAAATTGTTTTAGCTTTACAAAATATTGGTTATATTGTTGAGTGGGAAATTTTAAATGCTGCTCACTATGGTGTACCTCAAAAACGAGAACGGTTATTTTGTGTTGCACATCAAGGTGGTTGGCATTGGCCTGAAAAAACACACTTTTACTCACCTTATACTGCTGGTGAGGCATTGGATAAATTAGCCTATTTAGCGTTACCAAATTTTAAATTTCTTACTCCTAGCATGGATGAATATATTAAAAAATATGAGATAGCTTCTAAATGTATCAATCCGAGAGATATTAATTTAAATACTCCCTCTAGAACAGTAACTTGTAGAAATTTATCTGGTGCCACTGGTGATATGTTAAGAATACGTTTACCAGATGGAAGAAGGAGGAGGCTAACAGTTCGTGAAGGTGCGCGTCTGCAAAGTTTTCCTGACTGGTTTCAATTTCAAGGTTCTGAAAATAGTCAGTTTAATCAAATTGGTAATGCTGTACCTCCTTTATTAGCAAAAGCTTTAGCCAATTCTGTTAAAACCTATTTGCAAACCAATCATAAGATTTCATGTCAAACAATTTATCAACCAACTCAATATACACAGTTATCTCTCGAACTAAAAACAGATGTGGGAGAAACTCTAGCTAGATATAACCACAAGTTAACTAAACGAAGAGTGCCAAAGAATGCCGGATAATGCCAACGCTCCTGATTATATCCTAGTATTGGAAAAAATAGAACAAGCAAAAGCTGTTCTCAAGGACATAGGTTTACCCGCAGCGCAACAAAATGAGCGTTCTGCACTAACTTTGCTAGCTTTACTTTACTTAAAAGTCAATATACCTTGGAGTCTCGCCACAAATCCTCTACTAGGTATTACTCCAATCATGGAATTTATAGCTAATTACTATAATAAAACTTATGCACCTAATAGCCGTGAAACAATTCGTCGTCAAACAATTCACCAATTTCTAGAAGCTGGTTTTGTTATCAGTAATCCGGATCAACCTTCAAGACCGACAAACAGCCCAAAAACAGTCTATCAAATTGAGTCGAGCGCATTAAAATTATTTCGTAAATATCAAACTAATTACTGGAGTCAAAACCTGATAACTTATCTGACAACAGTAGAAACACTCAAGAGTCGGTACGCTCAAGAACGTTATATGCAAAGAATTCCTGTTATAGTGACTCCTGGACAAACTATTTCTTTGTCACCAGGAGGACAAAACATCCTCATCGAAAAAATTATCAATGATTTTTGTGCTTTATTCACACCTTCAGGAAAGTTACTTTACATAGGTGACACGGGTGATAAATGGGGGTATTTTGATAGCCAATCTTTGGAATCTTTGGGTGTTACAATTGAAACACATGGGAAGATGCCTGACGTTGTGGTTCATTTTGTTGAAAAGAATTGGCTGGTAGTGATTGAAGCAACAACTAGTCATGGTCCGATAAATCCTAAACGCCGCAATGAACTTGAAACCATATTTGCAAATTCTACAGCAGGGCTTGTATTGGTCACGGCGTTTGAGCGTCGCAGTGATATGGCAAGATATATTAACGAAATTGCTTGGGAGACGGAAGTTTGGGTAGCAGAAGCACCAACTCACATAATTCACTTCAATGGTCAACGATTTCTTGGTCCTTATTAATGGGAAACTTTAAGAACCCATAGGACAACGCTGTTTTTTAGGACGGGAGTATCTTTATTGTTTAAAAACTCCGTCTGGGCGAGAAATTCACGCCCGGACAATGGCAGATAGTCCATTACCTAACTACATTGGTTTTGATTGGGTGGGGATGTTGGTTGAGTGGAAATTCTTGGCGGGGGCGATCGCTTGTAATACAAGAAGCCAGGGAATAAATTCCCTGTCTGATAGCTGAAGTCGGTTAAAACCGACTGGTTCATGGTTTGGATGTGTGGGGAGGGGGTTTTATGGTTTGGGTTTTAGCTTGACTGACTTTTGCTTTGGTTTGGGTAATTTGTTGTCGGACAAGCAGGATGTTTGTGTTAGGTGTGGGGGTTTTGATTGGGTGGGGGTTTCAAGGGAAAATGGCTATATCTAAATTATTGACATTTGTTTAGTATTATTTTTGGTAATTATGATTTTTTGTATAAAAAATCATTAGATAAATTTTTTTTTCACTCTCTAGATATAACTAAGGATTAGGGAAGGGAGTGATATTGTTTTAAACAGCATTCTGTGAATATTTTGCGATCGCGAGTCAAATGAGTTCGCTTAATTTTTGATTGCTGGTGAATTGCGTTTGTTTTTTCTAACTTGATGAAGATGAAAAACAAGTTACTGTTTTTAGGATTATTTTTGTTAATTGTGGTACTTTCTTTGACTTCAGTCAAGGCTCAATCTACGGGGAGTTATGTTTTACTGAATCCTAGAAGCCAACCACAATTTGTTAATTCTTTACCTTCGCCTAGGAAGATAGAGGCTAGCAATGGGGGAATTTTTACTTTAGAAATGAAACAAAGCCGGCAATGGTTGGGATTATATGGGGGTGCTGGTAAGGATGGTGAATATGGTACTAGTGATGATGAGCGTTTGAATACAAATATTTGGGGATATGGTGTGGCGGGTGAGAAGGTTAGTTATCCGGGTCCTACGTTTGTGGCGCAGGAATCTGTACCAATTGAGGTTGAGTGGCAAAATAAACTACCGAGAGAACATTTACTACCAATAGATTTAGAAAAGTTACATAGTCAACCTTTGAGGGAAGCTCTGGAGGAAAAATTAATTCCGGCAGTAGTACATTTACACGGTGGTCATACTGAATCAGCTAGCGACGGTTTACCGGAGGCTTGGTACACACAAAATTATGAAAAAACTGGTCTAGATTGGGTAAAAAAAATCAATACATATGAGAATAGCCAAGAGGCGGGGACTCTTTGGTATCATGACCATACTAACATGATTACCAGTTTAAATGTTTATACGGGTCTAACGGGATTTTATTTACTGCGGGATAATAACGAAAATAGTCTGATTAAGAATAATATTTTACCGAGTGGTGATTATGAAAAAGAATTGGTGATTCAAGACAAAAGCTTTACTGTGGAGGGTGAGTTGTTTTATCCGGAGGAAAAAAATACTACACCTCCTGGAATGCCGAATCGCACGGGAGCATATGGAGATTTTATTTTAGTAAATGGGATGGCATGGCCTAAGCTGGAGGTGGAACCGAGAAAATACCGCTTGCGGTTACTCAACGGGTCAGACTCACGTTTTTACAAGCTGGGATTTTACGATTCTCAGAAAAAGATTTATCTGATTGGTAGTGATCAAGGGTTTGTGGAAAACCCTATTGCGTTAGATAATTTAACTCTTTCGCCGAGTGAAAGGGCTGATATTATTGTTGATTTTACTAAGGATGCTGGAAAGGAGTTGATTTTAAGAAACTACGGACCGGGAGCAGATCCTGATACTACTGGTCAAATCATTAAATTCACGGTCAATCAACCTATGGCTAATGTTCCGATCGCCACGGTTGATACAGATGAAAGCGATGGCTTAAGCACTAGGTTAAGACTGGATAACATTACACCTCTCACGCCCAGCGTACCTGATCGACAAGTAGTTTTATTTCAACTGAGAGAATCTGACAATGATGATCTTTTTTTGCTGGGTACGTTAAAGGATGGTTCTTTTAAACATAGTCAACCCATAACGGAAATAACACCAATCAACGGAACGGAAGTCTGGGAAATTTACAATACAACTCAATATACACACACTGTCCACATCCATTTGATCGGTTTTCAAGTTGTGAATCGGCAAAAGTTCCGTGGTAATGTGGTGTCAGAAACCGAGCCAAAAAAGGGTGAGGTGAAGCAATTTTTGCGTAATGTCAATTTTCAGGGAAATCCCCAGGAGCCGGAAATTTACGAGGGGGGCAAAAAAGACTCTATAATTGTGTACCCTAATCAAGTTGTGCGGGTGATTGCTAAGTATGACCGCCCTGGAAAATATGTCTGGCACTGTCATCTTTTAATCCATGAAGATTATGATATGATGCGTCCTATGGAAGTTGTGGAATAATTTGAGATTTTTTCTTGGTTGAAATATCTGGGACTGGCTCGGCTCTGAGAGGTAGATATGGTAAGGTAGCGAATTGTTTGTGAAAGAAAATTATTCTGCCAAGTTGGGTAATTTTCCCTAAAATCTATCAAGTGAGAGCGCGAGGCCAGAACGTTGGACGACAATTATCAAATTTATTTAAACCGGGTAGCAAGAATGACTTTACCGGAGGCTTACAGGTCCCAAATACAGCATATTCAGGAATCTGGTAAGTTTCGTTTGGATTCTGGAGTTAGACAAGCATCATTTTTTCCTGGGTATTCCCTCATTACCCCACCTGGGGAGGAGGATGCTAAAAATTCTAGTTTCTATGGACAATTACAATCTTACCAAGAGGAGCTTTTACGGTTACCTGTCAGTGGTGATTTGATTGTGGCTGTACCGCCTATGAGTTTTCATGTTACCTTTGCTGACCTGATTTGGGACAGTGCTTATGTTGATGCGTGTGAAAAAAACCCGGATTTTGAGGAACAGTTACGTTGGTGTTGTGAGGAAATATTTAAGCAATATCAAGAATCTATGACTAGGGTAAGTCAAGCTATTCAATGGCAAATGCTAGGATTGATAGTTATGCCTAGGGCTTTGGGTGTTGCTTTAGTTCCTCGGGATGAAAGCTGCTATGAGCAGATTATCCAATTTCGCCGCACTATTTACCAAAATCCTAGGTTGATGGCTTTGGGTATTGAACAGCACTATCATTTTACCGCCCATGTGACTTTGGCTTATTTTGGGGAGGTTTCGCCGGATTTAGACCGGGTGGAATTAGGGGTTATGCTTTCTGAGCTAAACCAAAAATGGTTGGTGAATTGTGGACAGTTTTCTATGCACCGTGTGGAACTACGAAAATTTGATGATATGACTCGGTATTATCGTCAAGCAGATTGGCCTAGTTTAGATTTTTAGGAGATAAATAGAGGCTAAATGGAGGCTGGAGGAGTGGGGAAGGGTTTTCCCCACTTTTATTGTCAGTTTTTTTAGGGGTAAGTTTAAGGCTTTGACTGAATGGATAAAACTTAATATTTGCTTGTAAACGAGTCCTGAAGGGTGTTTGAGCTAGGGAATTGATTAATTTCAGGATATAAGCTTGGCACAAATAGTCAAAGTGTGAGAATATAAAGAAAATATTAAGAAATTAAGAGTCATGTTAACTGCTCAGACGATGCAACGAATTTGGGCTACAGTGGAGTCTACTCAGGTTTGTACTTTGCTCCAAGTTGATGATGCGGCTTTGGTGCAACTGCTCTTGCAAAAGCTTAAATCTCAAGAGATGCTTGATACTTACACAGATAATAGTTTGAATAGTTACATTAAATCTAAACTGCCGTTGATTCGTGATACGGCGGAGGGGAGGCTATGCTTTGAGGAGGGGGGTCATTAGGGCAATTAACCTAATGATTGGTTTATGTAATCCTGTGTATTATCTTTTATTGGTTCAAAGTTTCGGTATTACTAAGTTATGAATCAGTGGCTAGGAATTGCCCTAGTAGCTTATTTAATGGGAGCAGTAATTGAAGGGGTGGCTACAGCTAGTCAGCTGTTTGGTTTAGCGTCAGAGTTAAGTAAGGAATCTCATACTTTACCTAGTTCTAAGTGGCAAGTTTTTATAACTATTGGGTCAGTGAGTATCTGTGCGGCTTTGTGCTGGCCTTGCAGATTACTCCACCGTTCTATTAAGGGATGGATTTCATTGAGAAATTTATAGAGTATGGCCGATTTAGGTCGGTGATTATGTGAACATAAATTCATACTTCCACTATCAAAATTGGTAACTGAAATTTCTTTGGGGATCTGATGACGGTCAGGGGTTATACTTTGAGTTAGCATCGTTATCAACTGTGGGTATTTCTTGTTTAGGGGATACCTCAAAGGGGAGAAAATATAATGGAAGTTGAAAATAAGCAAGATAATAAGTTGGATAGGGAACTAAGCCAAGAAGGGGCTGACCTGCAAGTTCAGAAGGAGGAGGGAAAACTAGCTGTTGCTGGGGTTCGTCCTATAGGGGTTAGTGATCTGCAAATTGCTGGAACTGTGAGCATTTCTGGGATACGTCCTATTGGTATCAGCACTTTAGCGGTGGCTGATACGGTTAGTATTATGGGAAATCGTCCTATCGGGGCTCATACATTTAAGATTGTGGATACCATTAATTTATCTGGGATACGCCCGATTGGTTCAAGTCAATTGGCAATTTCTGATAATTATACTTCTTTTGGTAATCGTCCTACGGCATCAAACATTATTGATGATTCTGAGGTTTTGATGGGTTTTCTAGATTAGTGGTCACGTTAATTTACATATAGGTAATTTCAGCTACCCGATTGTTATTTAAAATCGGGTTTTTTCTGTTTAGGGGAGCTAGGGAATAAATTCCCTGTCTGATGGCTTAAGTCGGTTAACACCGACTGGTAACACAAGCATCTTGCTTGTTTCATTTGTTGTGGGATGGGTTGGCGATCGGTGGGGGGGGAGCCTGGGAATCTGGTAACACAAGCATCCTGCTTGTTTGATTTATTATTGACCAATAGAAACTGTATTTTTCATAATATATTTTGTGATTTTTTGCTAATGTCATATTAGTCCGTTTTAACGGACTTCAGCTTTGAGACGGGGAATTTATTCCCCGGTTGCCCCGGCTGGATTCCCCGACTACATGAATAATTAATGATTTCATTTATTATTGACCAATAGATTTGTATTTTTCATAATATATTTTGTGATTTTTTGCTAATGTCATATTAGTCCGTTTTAACGGACTTGAGCTTTGAGACGGGGAATTTATTCCCCGGTTGGATTCCCCCGCTGGATTCCCGGTATTGGGACAAGCAGGATGCTTGTGTTACAGGGACTGTCTGAGTAGCACCGGCTTCTAGCCGGTATTGGGACAAGCAGGATGCTTGTATTACTGGGACTGATTAAATAATTCTCCCTGCTTGGGTTGGGTTTGGGGTTGGGGTTGGGTGTCTGGGGATAAATGGGAAATTTCTCCCCAGGCTATGATTAGGCTGTTGTAAGCGATCGCTTCTTTTGACCAGCCTTTTTTGTCGCAAATGTCATATAATCTATAGGCTAGGTCTTTGGCTATAGTTTTGTTACTGCCTAGTTTGGATAGTATTGTGGCGGTGGCTATTTCTCCTTTTTTATCTAAACTATGGATGAGATGTTGGGTCATTTCCCAGTGAGAGGTGCGGGTGTCTGTGGATGGGTCCCATTGGTCGGGTAGTTCTGTACGTTTGAGTAGTCGGACTTTACCGCTTTTGCTGGCTAGTATACCTCCTTGGACTAGTCCCTCTACGCTGTTGTTTCTGGCTTTGGAAAGGGTTTCTGCTTCTCCATAGGGGGCTTCGTTAAATTGATGTTGTTGAAACCAGGTCAAGGCCCACCGAGTATCTGAGTCAAATTCTCCCTCTTGTTCGGCAAAGTATTCATCTAGTGTTTGGTTAATAATTTCTAGGGCGTTGCGTACTGTCATAACCGAACCGTCGGCATCTAGGATTTTAACATAACGGGAGAATACAGCCATGCCTGGACCGATACTGGCTTGGGCTAAGTCCACTGGGGCGATGTTACCTTGTTGCAGGTTTTTGAGGGCTTGGGGTAGTTCTCGTTTGAGTTGGGTAAAAAATTGTCGCCGAGTGGTGAAGCTGGCTGTTTCTGGACGGGGACGACACACCATGACAATGGATGAAGATAGGGCGTTAGAGCCAATACCACGAGTCCTGTTACTTAATTCTGTGCGCATTGGCCATGTACCTACAATGGTTAAACCTGCGGTGATTAGTCCTTCTAGCATGGTTTCCCAGCCGGTGGAGGCGGTAACTGTGGGGGAGTCTGTGTTTTTGGTTTCTGTTTCTGTTTGTTTAAAGGCGTAATAAATGGTGATGGGGTATTCTGGGTTGGCTATTTCTTTCATTCTGGTAAATACTTCACTTAGTCCATGTTCAAAGAATTCTTTGGCTTTTTGTTTGTCTCCATCAAATCTATA
>NZ_JANQDH010000097.1 GCF_029891735.1 Chrysosporum bergii ANA360D | reverse complement strand
ACCCGACAATTTTTCCTGGTGTCTATGGCACGGTGGAACCACACTGATACCATCCCGAACTCAGAGGTGAAACGCTGTTGCGGCGACGATAGTTTTGGGGTTGCCCTCTGCAACAATAGCTCGATGCCAGGTTCATTTTTTCAACACCATAAATAACAGCCTCTTCAATAATAGAAGGGGCTTTTGTTTTTATTTGGCTTTTTTTGCTGATATAGCATTTCTTAAACACGTGAGATATAAGTGTAAATGATGAAAGTCTTGTATTGCGGGCATATACGCTCAGTACAAGTCTTGTCTGCTAAGAATGTACCTCACTTGGGCAAAATTCGCTATATATAGTCTGATCCAGCTATTCAGTATATCGCCTTGGTGTATATACATAAATACTTCCGTAACCGCGCTGAATTCTGCGAGTTTGGCTAGAACCAACTAAAATAACTGTCCGCATATCCGCAACATCAGATGTTAACTCTTGTAATTTGATTACCTTCACCATTTGTCCTGGTCTGCCGATATTTCTGGCTAATACTACTGGGGTATCAGGTTGTCGATATTGCAGTAAAATATCTCTGGCTGCTGCTAGTTGCCAAATACGCTCTTTAGAAACAGGATTATAAAAGGCGATCGCAAAGTCAGCTTCACCTGCTGCTGCTATTCGCTGTTCAATGATTGACCAAGGTTTTAAAATATCAGAGAGTGAAATGGCGCAGAAGTCATGTCCTAATGGTGCGCCAATAGCTGCTGCTGCTGCTTGCATGGCAGAAATACCCGGTGCAACGTGTATATCAATACTTTCCCATTCCGGTTTAAGGTTTTGCTCGTATGCTTCAAATACAGCTGCGGCCATAGCATAGATACCAGGGTCGCCAGAAGAAACTACGGCTACATATCGCCCTGATGCTGCTAAATCTAATGCCATTGTAGCCCGGTGGATTTCTTTGCGGTTGTCTGACTCGTGTCGTTGTTTACCATCTGCCAGAGAACCAATTAAATTTATATATGTTTTATATCCTACCAAGTCCGTGGCAGATTTAAGTATTTTTTTTACTTCTGGAGACATCCACTCTTGACCACCCGGACCCGTGCCAATAATTGCTAACTGCCCTCTGGGTTGACCGATGGTGCTGGGGTCAATGGGTGTGTTGGCTATGGCCACAGCTAGGTGAGGAAAAGAGGTGGATAAGGGAGATGAATCAGTGACATTCATGGCTATGGCTTGCGCAGGGCTATAACCCTGTGATATCCATTTTTCTAAGTGATTTGAGGTTAAAAACCGAATAGGCACTTTAAAAGCGTTAGCAATGTCTGTTAATGCTGGATTTGCGGCTATGGTAATGGGGGCAAAAATTCCTGCCACTGATGCTGGGGCAAGTTGGGCATCTGCTAACAGCTGTTGTATTATATCTAGATCAATACTTTCACTGACAGCAATGGCTATAGTTGCTGGGTGATAAATAAGGCGGTTGGGTGCTGAAGTGACTAATTGCTCTGTAATGGTAATGGTTAAATTGCCGTTGGGGTTGATGGGTAATTGACTATTACTCAACCAAGGCGCGTTTCCTTCCAGTTTGACTTGCGCTCCTGCTAATAAATCAGAGATAAATTTCTTAGCCTCCTCTGGGTTAGCTAAATGATATCCAGTGGGTGGAGATAATAAAGCTGTGCGGAAACGAATATCACCTGTGGTGGTAATTGCTGCTTCAATATCTAGTGCTTCAGCAATGCCTCGCGCTAAATCATTCACGCCATTGAGTCCACCTAATAGGGGAACCACCGCACTACCATCTTCAGCTACGGCTAATACTGGCGGTTCTTGTTTTTTGTCGCACAGCATTGGTGCTATGGTTCTGATGAGGATACCAGCAGCACAAATCCCAATTAAGGGTGTTCCCTGTGCGAATAATTCCCGCAATGTTTCACCAAAATTGGTGAAGCTAACATCAACGCCAGATGTGCGACCTGTCAAGCCGTATAATGTCCCACCCTGTAGTATGCTGATGATTTGGCGGGCTAGTGGGACGCTGTTTTGACTCAGTACTATAACTGCGGGGGCAACCTTGATCATGGTTTAATGATATTTATGATTACAAAAATAACACCTTCCATAAGTACTACTTGTTGGTAAACCTACAACCGACTTTTAGTAGGTATGATAATCATGGAAAAATAGGGTACTTGATCTGGGTCAACTTCATCCAGGGGGACAATTCTTTGCTGTGCCATAGTTGCCCGCTCAACATATAATGCCCGTGATGCCAAATCTAATTGATGTAAAACATCTCTAACTTTGGTAAAGTGGCGACCTAGTTTCATAATTGCTGCTGCATCGGTAGCTAGTAAGTGTGTGGTTAATTGTTCGGCGGGCATGGGGGCTGGTAAAACCGTCATAATATCGTTGTAATAGGTAAAGGGAACACCCAAGGCTACAGGACAAGCCATGAGTGAGGAAACTCCTGGTACAACTTCCGTTTGGTACTGTTCAGATAAACGTGTGAAAACGTACATAAAAGAGCCATAAAAAAACGGGTCACCCTCACATAAAACTGCTACATCCCTTCCTGCGGCCAGGTGTTCGCCAATGGGTGCAACTTCTTGGTCATAAATAGCACTGGCTGTTTCTGGCTCTAGGGCGCGGGGGAGGTGAAACAGCACTTCAATTTGATTGCCAGAGAGGTATTGAGAAACGATCGCCCTGGCTATGCTATCTTTATCTATTGCTGACTGATAAGCCACCACGGGAACGGACTGTAATAGTCTTAGTCCTTTCAAAGTCAATAGTTCTGGGTCGCCAGGACCGACACCAATTCCATAAAGACGGCCTTTGGTTTGCATATTTATTCTTCCTCTGATGCCAGGGCATTAACTGCGGCGGCGGCGATCGCACTACCACCACGCCGTCCATGTAAAGTTACAAATGGTACACCTTTGCTATTTTTTGCTAGTGCTGCTTTTGACTCGGCAGCACCCACAAATCCCACTGGAAAACCCAAAATAATTGCTGGTTTAAGCATTCCCTCTTCCAGCATTTCCAGCAAGTGAAATAGTGCTGTAGGTGCATTACCAATTGCCACCACTGCCCCGTCTAAGTGCAATCGCCACAATTCCACCGCAGCTGCCGATCTGGTATTACCCAAACGCTTGGCTAGGGCTGGAACTTCCATATCATACAGAGTGCAGATAACTTTGTTGTTTGCAGGTAGTCTGTGGCTAGTAATACCTTCAGCAACCATTCGACAATCACATAAAATAGGCGCACCTGCTGCTAGTGCTGCCCGTCCATACTGCACCGCTTTAGATGAATATGCCAAGTCATTAACGATATCAGTCATTCCACAGGCGTGGATCAGACGTACAGCAACTTGTTGCTCATCAGGTGGTAGCACATCCAGGTTAGCCTCTGAACGGATGATGGCAAAGGATTTACTGTAGATTTCTTGAGCATTTCGGATGTAGTCAGCCATGGTAAAATAGTCAATGGTGAATGGTAACAAAAATCAGCCTACTTTACTAAGGAGAATAAAGACTGCAATTGAGTAATCTCATAGCGATTAACGAATTCTCCAAAGGATTCATGAGGATTTTGGCGTTTAACTTGATACACTTGTAACATTTGGGCTAATAATATGGGAACCTCAGCTAAAGTCACGTATTGATAGAGTTGACGACCGAATTTTTCCTGGCTGTCGCCTGTGGCTACGCTACCCAAGCCATCACCAATATATATGTGATAGGCCGCCAAAGTTTCATTGTCTGATTCTAGGTTAACAGCGAGCAATGTTATATCATTATTACCATGGTGAGCGCAAGATTTTTGGCAACCGGTTAAGTGAATATGAACTGGGTGATGGAGGTTTACATGAGTTTCGAGATATTTTGCTAATGTCAAAGCATCACCTTTAGTATCAGTAGCGGAAGCAGCACAACCTTTATTACCAGAACAGGCCACTAATGCGCTATTGATATTACTGGGTGAAAAATCTAATTTTAAACCAGTGATTTTATTTTTAACTTGGGTAAGCGATCGCTCTGGAATATCAGTCAGGAGCAAATTTTGCCAGGGTGTCAATCTGAGAGTACTGCTACCGAATTGTGTAGCTAAATCAGCTAAACCGCGAAATTGCCGACTTTCCAGCCTACCTAAAGGTAAAACCACACCAATATAATATAAACCTTGCTGACGTTGGGGATGAATCCCTAGATGTTGATATTGGCAGTTTAACCTTTTTTCTGGTGTGGTTTTGTCTAACTTTGGCTGGCGAATTATTTTAAAAGGTAAACCTTGTTCAACTTCTTGAAGATAATTTTCACAACCCCAATTATTCAACAACTCTCGCAAACGCAGCTTGCGCCTACCAGTGGAATTAGTATGACCAAGATAAACTTCAGCCAAAGAACCACACACTGACACACATTGGTCTGGTAACAAAACAATTCCCGTGTCAATTAATGGTTTTACACCCACACTGAGACACAGACGAAAGTAAACTTTACCCTCAATTAACACAGCCGCAAACAGTGCATCATTGGGGCGATCGCACACCGAGACAGCACCACCACCATCAAAGCCCACACTAAATTTTGCTGATAGTCCTGACAGGGCGGGGTGTGCGGCGATATAGTTGTCCCACTCTTTAACCAAAGGACGGGTATCCATTAATTCTTGGCGGTCAATACCAGCAGTGGGGCTGGTCATAATATTACGGATGTGGTCAACAGCGAAATTGCGAGAACCAACACCTATATTTTGTAAACCTTCGAGAACCTGGGAACTGATTCCGGAGAGTAATTCGCGGATTTGCAAGTTAGCCCGGTTGGTAACATCGACATAACCACCGCCATAATTATCTGCTATGTCTGCGATGGCATGACACTGTTTACTATCCAGAATCCCACCTGGTATTCTGATGCGCGATAATATCCCATCTTGGGCGGGTGTATCATAAAATAATCCAGGACATAAACTAAAACCGGACAGCAAAACATTAACTCCTTCCCTGTGCGACGCAGGTAGTAGATAAATAAGTGTGTCTTAACAACACTGCTCAGATTGGCGTTCTGACTTGGCAAGTAAATAAAGTGAATGTTTTTCTTGGCTCCTTACCTTCACAGTTGCGGCACAGTCCCGGAATTGCACCGGAGTTTCCCAACTTTGAGCTTTAGTAATTTAACATGATTAGTCGGCTATGATCATCAATACTTCACATTTTTCATCAATAGTTCACACATATTAACTAGTATTAACCCTAGTTTGAGTTCATGGTGTAGATTTAAATTTATACTAATCAGAGATGAGCTAGTTTATGACCAAAAAATGGCTATCAATTATAGGTATTGGTGAAGATGGGTTACGGGGTTTAAGTGCTGTGGCTCGTTCTCTAGTTGATCAAGCAGAAGTAATCATTGGGGGTCATCGCCATTTAGCAATGTTACCCCCAGAAGACCCACGGGAGAAAATCACCTGGACATCACCCATTAGCACCTCCATAGGTGAAATTATCCGTCGTCGGGGTCAATTAATCTGTGTATTAGCCAGTGGTGACCCCATGTATTATGGTATCGGTGTCACCCTAAGCCGAGAAATTCCCCCAGAAGAAATCATAATTATTCCTGCACCTTCAACCTTTAGCCTAGTGTGCGCCAAATTAGGATGGTCCTTAACCGAAACAGAAACCTTGAGTTTATGCAGTCGTCCGGTCTCTCTTCTCAAGTATTACATTTATCCCCAAGCCAAACTGTTGATTTTGAGTGAAGGCAAAGACACACCTAGAATAGTAGCCGAAATCTTGACAAATAGCGGTTATGGTAGCAGCAAAATCACAGTTTTAGAACATCTAGGCGGTAGTAATGAAAGAATTATACAAGGTACTGCGGCATCTTGGAGTAAAATAGAAATAGCTGCTTTGAATGCGATCGCAATTAATTGTATTGCTGACCCTGGAATCATACCCTTACCTAGATTACCAGGACTACCAGATCATGCCTATGATCATGATGGACAGTTAACCAAACGAGAAATCAGAGCAGTAACCTTAGCAAAATTAGCCCCCTCACCTGGAGAACTACTATGGGATGTGGGCGCGGGTTGCGGTTCAATTTCCATTGAGTGGATGCGTACTCATCCCCGATGTCAAGCCCTGGCTATAGAAAAAAATTCCTCTAGACTAAGGTACATAGTCGACAACGCCGCAGCTTTGGGAACTCCCCAGCTAAAAATTATTCATGGTCAAGCACCATCAAGCTTAAAAGATTTACCCACACCCGATGCTATATTTATTGGCGGTGGAGTCACAGCCGAAAAGCTCTTTGATATCTGTTGGACAGCATTGCGTCCGGGCGGGCGGTTAGTAGCTAATGTTGTTACTGTAGAAGGAGAGCAAACCCTGTTTCAATGGTATAATCAAGTTGGTGGAGATTTAACTCGTATTGCTATCCAAAGAGCAGAACCCATTGGTAAATTTTTAGGTTGGCGGGCTATGTCACCTGTTACTCAATGGATAGTGAAAAAGAGGGAATAAAATTCCTAAAAAACCACATCTTCGTAAACTTCCGCTATGGTGGCTTCAAAATCTACACTATACAGCCGAAAAAAATCTTGTTCTGCTGAGTAGAATTGTAAAACCCACAGTCCTTGTTCGTTACGCCGAAAACAGTCAATACGCCGACGTTTCGTATTAATTAAAACATACTCCTGCAAAGTATCCATCACCTGATAATCAAT
>NZ_JANQDH010000096.1:5000-10089 GCF_029891735.1 Chrysosporum bergii ANA360D | reverse complement strand
GTTCAGGACCCTCAGGCCCAGCGCCCGCACCACGTTTTCGCGGCGCTTGGCCAGGGTGTCGGGCCGCTCGTCGGGGGCCGAGAGCCAGGCGATCTGGATGCTGGGCGAAAGCCCTGCCTCGACATAGAGACCCGCCTCACGGCCGCGCGGCTGAACAGTCCCCAGGTCGGGATCGGGGCCGTTCGCGGCGGGATTGGTCCAGTCGCCGAAGGTTGCGACCACCTTGGCTTCCATGGCGTCGACGTCGAAGTCGCCGACCACGATCACGGTCGCGCGTTCAGGCCGATAGTAGGCTTCATAGAATTCCACGAACCGTTCGCGCGGCGCATTGGCCAGCACCGAGGTGTCGCCGATCGGCAGGCGGTTGGGCACCAGCTGGCCGGGCATCAGGAAGTCCAGCTGGGCCATCAGGGACCGCAGTCCCGGGCTGGCGCGCGTGCGCTCTTCCGACAGGATGATGCCGCGCTCGCGGTCGATGGCGGCCGTCTCCAGCAGGGCCTCGCCGACCATCTGGCGCATGATGAACAGCGATTCGTCGACCGTGGCGTCGTCGGTGCGCGGCAGATCCAGCTGATAGACGGTCTCGTCAAAGCTCGTGTAGGCGTTGGTGTCGGCGCCGAAGGCGAGGCCCAGCCGCTCCAGCCGCTGGGTCAGTTCGCCTTCCGGCACCTCGGTCGAGCCGTTGAAGGCCATGTGTTCCATGAAGTGGGCGAGGCCCAGCTGGTCCTCACGTTCGCTGGTCGAGCCGGCGTCGATGCGCAGCCGGATTGCGGCCTGCCCCGGCGGCGTGGCGTTGCGCATGATCGCGTAGCGCAGACCGTTCGGCAGCTGGCCGAACCGCACCGCCTGATCGGCCGGCACGTCGCTGTTGGCCTGGGGCCAGGGGTCGGACGGGGCGATGCCGCCCGGGGCGACCGCCGTCGGGGCGGCGTCCTGGGCCATCACATGGGCGGGCAGGGCGGCGACGAGCGCGATCGACGAGACGGCGAGCAGAAGCAATCTGCGGGGTGAGGTCATGACGGGAGGTCTCCGGCTGGGACGGCGGCCTTCGGTCGGCCAGGATCAGGCCCGACGCAAGCGCGCAGGACGCCGCAGGCTGCCCGTCCGGGCCGCGCCTCACAAGTTAAATGACCGTTATTTAATGGGAAGGCCGGGTCACGTAGAAGCTGGCGGCGTTCCCCGTGGCGTTCGCCCCGGTGATTACGGCGCGGCCGTCGCCGCCGATCACGGTGCGGGCGGTGGCCGAGACGTCGCCCTGATTGGTCTGGCTGTTCTGAGCCTCCAGCGTCGCGCCGCACTCCGCGCAGGCGAAGCCGGTGACGCTGTTGCCGACTGCATCGGCCCCGACATAGGCGTCATAGCCATAGGCGCCGGCGAAGCTGGCGTCGGCCTGGACCCCGCCCGAGTTGAACTGGGCGTTGTCGATGCGGACATAGATGTCCTCATTGCCGACCGCCAGGGTGTTGCCCGACGCCTGGGCATGGCTGGTGGCGCGGCCGAAGTCGTAGCTGGTGACGATGGACTCGGCCCAGACGCGGGCGGAGTTGTCCTGCCGGGCCTCGACGACCGAGGACCCGCCCTGGTTGGCGAAGACCCCCTGATTGCCGCCGGCACGGGCGCGGCCGGCCAGGTCCCAGCTGTTGCCGGCGTTGGCGCTGGTCCCGGCCTGGACGAGGGGGCCTGTGTTGCGCTGTTCGAGGCGCAGGTCCTGGCTGGCGGGCGCCGTGCCGTTGTAGGAGACGACATTGCCCAGGGCCTGGCTGGAAAAGGTGGTCGCGCCCGGCGCGTACTGAACCGCGCCGTAGTTGGACGAGAAGACCACGGCCGCCGAGTCCTGACGCAAGGTGCCGTCGATGTGGCCGTCGCGGGCGGCGAGGGCGGCGACGTTGGCTGCGGCCGCCGTCTCGATGCCCGCGCCGCCGATCAGTCGAGCGGTGCCTCCGGGCAGGTTGGAGATCGCCTCGATGCGGACGTCGCCGACGCTCTGGGTCGAGTCCAGCGTCAGGTCGCCGCCATAGGCCCCGCCGGCGATGTAGTTGCCGTTGGCCTGGGTGGTGGCGGTGACATAGCCCTCGGTGTCGCCGCCCAGCGTCAGATCGTTGGCCGCGCGCACATCGCCCTGCAGCGTCTGGGTGGAGCGGACCTCGATATGGCCGGTCTCCACGGCGCCCGACAGGCTGTTGCCGACGGCGGATGTGGACACGGTCACCTGGTCGTCGGCGTCAACCACGACCAGCGTCTGGCCGGCGAAGACGTCGCCCAGCTGGAGCTGTTCGTTCAGGACGATCCCTTCGCCCGGATCCTGCGCAGCGGCCTCAGTAGCGGCTGCGGCGCACGTCGCCGTCGCGGCGATCATGCCAGCGAGACGGATCAGCGCGAGTCTGTCCATTGTTGGTTTCCGTGTTGGGGTAGGCCGGGTAGTAGCCCCCCGTGGGCCCATAGGTGTCGCGCAGCAGCTCGTTATTGGTATCGAGGCAGATCTCCGGGCCCGGCGCGCCGTACAGGTTGGCCATGATCTCAACCATCGAGCGTTCCACCAGGGCACGAACGGCGAGCTGGACCGGTTCGAACCCGCCTTCGCCGGCCGAGATGTCGAAGACATTGCCGTTCAGGAAGTCGAACACGCCGGCCGAGATCTCGCGGCCAATGATCTGCTTCTGGTAGGAGACGACGTCGACGATCTCCAGCGTGGTGGTCTGGACCACCCTCAGGTCGATGGCGACGTTCATGACGTAGTAGCGGCCGGCAAAGGTGCCCGACAGCGGGGTCGAGGTGTCCGCCTCACCACCCAGGATGTCCCAGCCGGCCGAACGGATGTTGTAGTTCACCTCGGTGATGCCGCCGATGATGTAGAAGTCGGAGCCCGGCACCTGGCCAGCGAGGATCTGGCGATAGGCGACGTCTTCGCCCTCGCGACCCGGATCGCCGATCAGCTTGTTGTTGGCGTAACGCAGTTCCAGCTCCGACACCGAGGTGTCGTAGCGTTCCACGATCTGGGCTCCGGACTTGGCCAGGGCCGAATAGGCCATCAGGGATGCGCCGCCGGTGATCTGGCGCCCGCCATCGGCCGAGACCGTCCCGGTGTAGTCGCTGATCCGGCCGATCGCCATGCGAGGGGACGGGAGGTTGTAGCGCCGTGCGTAGTCCGCGAGGCAGTACAGGGCGACGGAGTAGGGCGTCGGATTGGCCGTCACCGGCGCATTGCCGATGGGCTGGGCATAGCGGCCGTCACTGCCGGCGACGGGCGCGATACAGCCGCCCAGCAGGGCAGTCGCGGCACCTATCGAGCCGATTATGCGCAGGCGGCGCAGGGTAGGGGTCATGGCAGGTTCAACGTCCCGTTCAGCGACGTTCTGGCCGTGACATTGCCGGTGTTCGTCTGGGTGGAGGTGACCACCACGGTGTTGTTGTTGCCCTGAACGACAACGTTCAGGTTGTTGCCTATGGCCGTTGCCCCGCCGATCGTGGAGCGGCCGTCCGACCCCTCGCCGAAGACGCTGGCCGCGGAGGCTCCGGTGGAACGGGAGTAGGAGCCGACGCCCGTCTGGATCAGACCGTTGACCACCAGGCGGTTGTGGTTGGCGTCGCGGGTGGAGCCCGTCTGGGCCCGCGCAGTCGTGTAGCGCGCCCCGCCGTAGCCGGCCTGAAACTGGCCTGTGCCGGACGCACCGGCCGACTGCGCCTCGGCGGCGGCCGGCAGCGCCAGGAGAAGGATCGTCGCCCCGGCAGCACATGTCCACTTCATCGCAACGCTCCGCGCGTGACGTTCGCCCCGATGGGGGGCAAGCAACTCACGTGCCAAAATGGGATGCGGACATTAATAACGGCTTGATGGCGAGCCCGGATCGACGGGCCGCGCGTTCGAGGGATCGATGACAGAAGACCCGCCCACACCCCGGGCCGACCATGAACCGGCCTTCCGGGCGCCGGGAATCGCCGTGCTGGTGGCGTTGTCCATGCCGGCCTTGTTCTTCCTGCAGCAGCGCCTGCATGATCAGGGCTTCGGCCTGGCTCTCTTTCCACGCGCGGTAATGGACGGGCAGTGGACGGGCCTGTTCACCTCGATGTTCCTCCATGCCGACTGGACCCATGCCGGCATGAATGCGGTCGGCGCCCTGGCTTTCGGCACGCCGGTGGCGCGGTTGATGCGTGGCGCGGGCGGGGCGGCCTTCTTCCTCGCCTTCTATATGGCGTGCGGGGTGCTGTCGGCCCTCGGCTATGTCCTGTTGAATCCGGCTGGAGCGGATCCTGTGGTCGGGGCGTCCGGGGCCGTGTTCGGCCTGATCGGCGCCTCCACCCGGCTGATGGGCCGAGGGCGGGTGCTGCCGCTCCTGGACCGGCGCGTCCTGTCGATGGCGGCGGTATGGATGGGGCTGAACCTCGTGATCGGCCTGATCGGCCTGTCCGCCGTCGGTCTGGGCACCCGCATTGCGTGGGAGGCGCATGCCGCCGGCTTCCTGGTCGGCATCCTCGCCGTCGGACCGATCGGCAGGCTGTTTCCGCCCGGCATTGCGCCGCAGTCGCGTCTGAGCGACAGTCTTCACTGAGCGGCTCCCGACCGCGGCCGGGCGCGGGCCCGCGGCCATGACCTGAAGGGAGACTGCACATGCTGGTCGCCGAGATCCTGAAACAAAAGGGCGGTGGCGTCTTTTCGATCGCGCCCGATCTGACCCTGGCCGAGGTCTGCGCCGAACTCGACGCGCGTCGGGTGGGCGCGCTGATGGTGTGCGCGGGCGAGAAGGTCGTCGGCGTCATCTCGGAGCGCGATGTTGTGAGGGCCATCGCCAGAGGCGGCGGCGAGGCCCTTTCGCAGCCGGTGTCGGCGCACATGAGTGGCGACGTGGTTTTCGCCAGCCCGGCCCACACGGTCGCCGATCTGATGGCGCGGATGACGGACCGGAGAATCCGGCACCTGCCCATCCTGGCCGAGGGGCGGCTTACCGGCGTGATCTCGATCGGCGACGTGGTGAAATGCCAGATCGACGAAGCGACGCGCGAGGCCGAAAGCCTGCGCACCTATATAGCCGCAGGCTGATCGGCGACGGTTTTGCCGGACAAAGTCCGCGAACGGCGCGGAATCGGCTTGCAG
>NZ_JANQDH010000096.1:0-2500 GCF_029891735.1 Chrysosporum bergii ANA360D | reverse complement strand
CAAATCAGATTGCCGACCTCCAAACCGGGGCGTCGGCATTGACATCGTGAAGGAAGAATATGACCGCCCCCTCATAGGGTTTCAGGTCGTGTTCGAGAAGACATCGTCTGGCAAGTAAAACCAGGCATCGGATCCGGCGGCACTTCTTTCCAGTCGTCGGGCCATCCATGCATGGGTTTTGCTGAGAAACGATCAAGCGTTGAAGGGCTTCTGACGGATGCCTTGGCGCAGAGAGGCGATGAAGGACGTGGCAAGCTGCGATAAGAGCCGGGGAGGCGCTAGCACCCTTTGATCCGGCTATTTCCGAATGGGGAAACCCACCTTTGCGGTCCTCCAACTCATGCCCAGTCTCCGGACTGGGTGCGGGTTGGTCGATTGTTGAAAGGTATAATGACCTGAATACATAGGGTTCATTAAGCGAACCCGGGGAACTGAAACATCTCAGTACCCGGAGGAAAGGACATCAACCGAGACTCCCGTAGTAGTGGCGAGCGAACCGGGACCAGGCCAGTGCTCTTGTGAAATAAAGGCGAACGACCTGGAAAGGTCGGCCATAGCGGGTGACAGCCCCGTAGCCGTCAAACAGCAAGAGACTCGAGTAGGGCGGGACACGTGAAATCCTGTCTGAACATGGGGGGACCACCCTCCAAGCCTAAGTACTCCTCTGCGACCGATAGTGAACAAGTACCGTGAGGGAAAGGTGAAAAGCACCCCGACAAGGGGAGTGAAACAGATCCTGAAATCGGAAGCCTACAAGCAGTCGGAGCCCCCATGCGGGGTGACGGCGTACCTTTTGTATAATGGGTCAGCGACTTCATGTGTCGAGCAAGCTTAAGCCGTTAGGTGTAGGCGCAGCGAAAGCGAGTCTGAATAGGGCGCTAAGTTCGACGTATGACGACCCGAAACCAGGTGATCTATCCATGAGCAGGATGAAGGTTGGGTAACACCAACTGGAGGTCCGAACCCGTGAATGTTGAAAAATTCTGGGATGACTTGTGGATAGGGGTGAAAGGCCAATCAAACCTGGACATAGCTGGTTCTCCGCGAAATCTATTTAGGTAGAGCGTCGGATGTATTCCTTGGGGGGTAGAGCACTGGATGGATGCGGGCTGCGCGAGCGGTACCAATTCTAACCAAACTCCGAATACCCAAGAGAACTGTCCGGCAGACACACGGCGGGTGCTAACGTCCGTCGTGAAAAGGGAAACAACCCTAACCATCATCTAAGGCCCCCAAGTGACGGCTAAGTGGGAAACGATGTGGGATTGCTTTGACAATCAGGAGGTTGGCTTAGAAGCAGCCATCCTTTAAAGAAAGCGTAACAGCTCACTGATCAAGCGATCCTGCGCGGAAAATGTAACGGGGCTTAAGCCGTCCGCCGAAGGTATGGGTGCACGTAAGTGCGCGGTAGCGGAGCGTTCCGTAAGCCGGTGAAGGTCAGGCGTGAGCCTGGCTGGAGGTATCGGAAGTGAGAATGCTGACATGAGTAACGACAAACAGTGTGAGAAACACTGTCGCCGAAAGACCAAGGGTTCCTGCGTAAAGCTAATCTGCGCAGGGTTAGTCGGCCCCTAAGGCGAGGCTGAAAAGCGTAGTCGATGGGAAGCAGGTAAATATTCCTGCACCAGCTGGAAGTGACGGATGGCATAACTTGTAAGGGCTTATTGGATTGTCCTTGCAGGGGCGTTGTCCCTGGAAATAACTCCAGCAGAGACCGTACCCGAAACCGACACAGGTGGTCAGGTAGAGCATACCAAGGCGCTTGAGAGAACTGTGCTGAAGGAACTCGGCAAATTGCACGCGTAACTTCGGAATAAGCGTGACTCACCCAGGGCAACCTGGACTGAGTGGCACAAGCCAGGGGGTAGCGACTGTTTAGCAAAAACACAGGGCTCTGCGAAGCAGCAATGCGACGTATAGGGTCTGACGCCTGCCCGGTGCCTGAAGGTTAAAGGGAGATGTGAAAGCGTCGAACTGAAGCCCAGGTAAACGGCGGCCGTAACTATAACGGTCCTAAGGTAGCGAAATTCCTTGTCGGGTAAGTTCCGACCTGCACGAATGGCGTAACGACTTCCCCACTGTCTCCAGCACAGGCTCAGTGAAATTGAATTCCCCGTGAAGATGCGGGGTTCCCGCGGTCAGACGGAAAGACCCTATGAACCTTTACTATAGCTTCGCCTTGGCGTTAGCGACCGTATGTGTAGGATAGGTGGGAGGCTATGAAACCGGGGCGCCAGCTCTGGTGGAGCCATCCTTGAAATACCACCCTTACTGTCGTTGACGTCTAACCGAGGGCCGTTATCCGGTCCCGGGACATGGCGTGGTGGGTAGTTTGACTGGGGCGGTCGCCTCCCAAAGTGTAACGGAGGCGCGCGATGGTGAGCTCAGAGCGGTCGGAAATCGCTCGTCGAGTGCAATGGCATAAGCTCGCCTGACTGTGAGACTGACAAGTCGAGCAGAGACGAAAGTCGGCCATAGTGATCCGGTGGTCCCGCGTGGA
>NZ_JANQDH010000095.1 GCF_029891735.1 Chrysosporum bergii ANA360D | reverse complement strand
GCAAAATTGGCTTTTTACTGGAGTTTAGTCTCGGCGCGACGCTTCCGCCGCACCGAGACTGATTGTGCCAGTTATGTTATTTATTGTAGTACAATAATACTATATTCTAGCGATCGCCTGTGCCAGTTGCGTAAGTCCTGTAGAAAAGCAAGTTTAGATTATATTATTAGTAATGGCGGAATTATTCACAATGCAATTTCTACTCAGGAATGGTCGGGAGATGCTGCTGTTCATGTTAGTATTGTTAACTGGGCAAAAGAAAAACCAAAACATATTTTTTTAGATAATGTTGAAGTCGCGTTTATTACTTCATCATTAAAGACGGAAACATCAGTTGTAAATGCTGTAAGGCTAAAAGCAAATAAAAACTTATCTTTTGAGTCTTGTGCGCTTGGTGGCAAAGGTTTTATAGTTTCTGATGCAGAAGCACAAGAATGGATTGCTAGAGATCCTAAAAATAAGGAAGTTCTCAAACCAATGGTTGATGGTAAAACTTTGATCAATCCTTATCAAGAGCTAGACTGGGTGATTGATTTTAATGATATGTCTATAGAAGAAGCTAGTCAATATAGATTACCTTTTCAGCGTGTAGAGCAAAAAGTCAAGCCGGAAAGAGATATTAATCGTAGAAATGGAAGAAGATTAAACTGGTGGACATTTGGTGAAAAAAGACCTGCTATGAGAAAAGCCTTGAAAAATCTGAAACTTTATTTCGCCATACCCAAAATTACTAAATGGGTAGTTTTTACACCTGTGGATGTTTCTATTTTACCTTGTGAAGCTAATATGGTCATTGCATCAGATGATTTTTATATTCTAGGCATACTCACATCTAAAATCCATCGCCTGTGGGTTAAAGCTCAAAGTTCAACTTTAGAAGATAGAACTCGCTACACTAATACAACCTGCTTTGAAACATTCCCTTTTCCCCAAAGCCCGGACTTGAAATTAGTTGCAGAAATTCGCGCCCAAGCTGAAAAACTCCATGAATATCGCAGCCAACAAATGGAATCTAAACAGTGGGGAATCACTACATTATATAATAAATTCTTTAACGAACCCACTAGCCAATTATATAAACTGCATCAACAGTTAGATAAATTAGTTATGCAGACATATAACTTTCAACCCAACGACGACATTTTAGAAAAACTGCTGACCTTAAATTTACAACTAGCGGAAAAGGAAAAACAAGGTGAACCCATCACAGGAGTTGAGAACCCCCCTTGCGCTGAGAAAAGGGAGGATAATTAATTAAAGCTTGGCAAAAAAGAGTTATTTTTGTAGATTACTTTTGTAGATTACTTTTGTAGATTACCAACGTGTAAACCGCACTCTTTAATAGTGGACTCTTCCCACCACCAACGCCCCTCTCGTTCATGCTGGTTGGGTAACACAGGTCTGGTGCAAGGTTCACAACCAATGCTGATAAAACCCTGCTGGTGTAATTTATTGTAAGGCACATCTAAAGCGCGGATGTATTCCCATACTTGGGCAGAAGACCAATTAGCTAGGGGGTTAAACTTAATTAATTGATGGTCTGGGGTAGAAAAAGCAGTATCAACCTCGATGACGGGGATATGGTTACGGGTACTGGGGCTTTGGTCTTTACGCTGTCCAGTAATCCAAGCATCAAGGGTATTAAGTTTGCGGCGTAATGGTCTAACTTTACGAACACCACAACATTCTTTATGACCATCTTGATAGAAACTAAACAAGCCTTTTTCTTCTACTAAAGCTTGTACTTCTGCACTGTCGGGAAATTGCACTTCTAACTTAATACCATAATGTTGTCGCACTTGATCCAATAACTGATATGTTTCCGGGTGCAAGCGTCCGGTATCCAGTGTAAATACACGGAAGTTTTTAGTTATTTTAGATGCCATATCAATTAAAACCACATCTTCAGCACCACTAAAGGAAATGGAGATATTGTTGAAACTTTCCAAGGCAAGTTTGAGAATTTCTCTAGGTGTTTTGTGACTATATTCTGCTTCTAGGGCAGTAATATTTAAATTCGTTGGCGCAGCTACCATATGTTTAGTGTTCTCCTTAATCTAACCCATATTGTAAGCTGTTGTGCTGCTAAATCCAATCATCTGTATTTCATATGGCGGTTTTCGCTGCTTAGTGAGGTACATCATTAACAAGCAGGATGCTTGTGTTACAGGGTAGCACCGGCTTCTAGCCGGTATTCAAAAATCACGACAGATATGTAAACCAAATTCAGTCGGTTTCAAACCGACTTCAGCTTTCAGGCGGGGAATTCATTCCCCGCGGCAATCGCAGCATGAACAGCTGCTTGGCGCAATTCACTCATTCTACATTCTACATTGACGCTCATAGTATTTGTGCGCCGCCATGGCCATGGCTAAAAATCCCCACAGGATCATACCTGCTATACTCAGCATAGTACTATTACCAACTAACTGCACACAAGAAACCAAGCCAATGGCCCGGGCTGCGCTAACAAAACTATCAAAATAAGCTTCTTTGTATTGAAATACGCTGACTAATATTAAGATTAATCCCCCCAGATAAGGTATAGCACCTAACCAGCCTAGGGTAAAAAATGTATCTAAAATACCACTATCCAATACCAAAACTTCTATTTGACCGGTTTCTTCATCCACAGTCCAGATATTTCCTAACCCATTACCTAAGACATTAGACAGGGCTAAACTTAAATTTTTGTCATAACTCCCGGATCTATCTCGAAAACTAGTATCTTTTTCTAAATTAGAAAAACTCTCTAAACGCCCTGTGACCACTTCAGATATAGGCTCAATATTTGTCAGAGGAATAACACACATGACCATGATGAGAATAATGGTAATTAGGCGCATTTGAATCCGCGTTTTAACTGAGCCAAAAATCATCACTATTCCTAACAACCAACCCAACCAACTAGTGCGTACTTGTGCTAACAAAAAAGACAAGTAACCCACTGCGGAGGCGGGAAAAATTAAAGCCCCAGAACTGGTAAATAATAACAACAGCCCTGTTTGCATCACTGAGGAAAAGGGACCGGGTGAGTGTAAAGCACTCCAGACCCGCATTCCAAAAGGTTCTGGGTCTCCGGAACTAGTGAACATTTTGGATTCTATCAGCCAGTATCTATCCCACTCAGGGGCTACCACAAATTGATATATACCATAAATACCTAAAATCAATACTCCCCAAAGGAAGATACGTTGAAGATTTTGGCGGTAACTGGGATAATCTCGCCAGTTGATATACAAGTGAAAAGCAAAGATAATGGGACTGAGCCAGTCTAAAAAACCTCGTGCTACTGCCACGGGTTCGTTATGAATTAGACCTACTAAAAAACCATATAACACGCCAATAAATGCTAGAATAAACGGCATTCCTCCCTGTTTTCCAGCCCTGGGAAGGTGGCGTAATAATGAGCCTATAGTTATAAATACTACTAAATAAGGTGCGACCAACATCTGACGGGTGGGGTCCCAGCCAATTCGATAGTCAACTAAGCGAGTGGCTAAGGGGGTGAGGAACCATATCCACCAAGTAAAGCCGATGTAAAGAATGGGATGCCATAAGTATAAAAATATGGCTACCGCCAATGCTGTGACGGGATAAACTAAGCGCAACAAGTGAGCAGCACCAGCAAAATAACAAACTAGGTTAAGTAGTAAAAAACCGCAGATAATCAACCAACCCTGTAGCGATCGCGCCGAGGGAAAAAAGTGTGATTCTAAAAAACTATTAAAATGGATTTGTTTGGAAATCACAATTAGTCTCCCAATTTTATCTGTAATTATTGGTTATTAAAAATTGTTGATGTGCTTGCCAACGTCCTAGCCAAGAACTTAGTAATTTTTTTCCAGCCAGTTCACCTTGACTGGGTAACAGTCGCAACCATTGGATTAAGCCTAAACAGTCTCTTGTGCCCACAAAGACAGCCCAAAGCCAAAATACCATATGGCGCGATCGCGGTAAATGTTCCAATATGACTAAAGTTTCATTATGAACTAAGTTAATCAAAGCGGTTGAATTAAAACTATTGCGTTGGTCTTCATCAAAACGTTGGGCTGGATAGTGATCTACCCCTATGTGCGGGTCATAAATTATCTTCCAACCAGCCCGTTTTAAAGAAAGAGTAAATGCCATTTCAAAGTGTACCTGCGCTCCCGTCCCCCGCATTCGTTGATCAAATTGTAACTGTCCGACGGCTTGAGTACGAAAACTCATGTTTACGCCTTTGAGTACATCAACTTCCCGGGGTTCTCCTACTCCCAGATGATGGTTACCAATCACCCGCCCAAACCACTGCAATTTACCAACTATCAGCTGTTTTCCGTCTTCGATTTTTTGACCATGATACACCCAATCACGACCACCAACACCACCAATGCAACCATCACTGATAAAATGAGCGTTGATTTTTTCTAACCAATCAGGATGGGGTGCAGCATCATCATCAGTAATAGAAAAAATATCTCCAGTCACAGCTACCAAGCCGGCATTAAGTGCGGCTACTACTCCTGGTTGTGTCACTTCCACTATTTGCAGTGGTAAGCCTTGGGGATGAAATTCCGCCAAAAATTGCCAAGTTTCTACATCAGAATCTCTAACTACGATAATAACTTGATCAACTGGTTTAGTTTGTCCTTGCAGTGCTAACAGACAGCGTAATAGATCCAGAGGACGGCGATAAGTGGGGATGAGAACTGTATTCCTCATGATTAATTAACTCTTCAAATAAATCTAGATAAGTTTTTGCCATGTGGGACCAGCTATGTTGTTCTGCTACTAAACGGGCTGCTTTTCCCATTTGTTGGCGCAAGGGGGGATGGCTAGTTAGTAACTGTAAGGCCTTGGTCAAAGCCTCAACATCATCAGAGTTAGACAAAACTATCCCCGACTCTGGGGTTACCAAGTCAGCAGCACCGGTGGAAGTTGCAGTAATCACAGGTAAACCAGAAGCCATTGCTTCAATAACCACTAAGCCGAAGGGTTCATAACGTGAGGGGAAAACCAAGAAATCCGCAGCCTGCATCAGTTCTGGCACATCAGACCTTTGCCCTAAAAAATGCACTCGCTCGGACAGTCCCAGTGATGCTGCTAAGTGAACATAAGGACTACCTTCGGTTTTTCCGGCTACTGCTAGATGTAATTCAGGAACGGAGACTAAAGCCTTTAAAACGGTATCTAAGTTTTTGCGACTTACTCTAATATCCCCTGCAAACAGTGCTAAAGGTACGCCTGGGGGTAGTTGCCATTTTTGGCGTTTATTAACTTGTTTGCAACCATCCCTCACTGCTGGGGAAAACTCTTGTAAATCTACGCCGTTTAAAATAACTTTGATGGATGCTAAAGGTACACCTATTTCTAATAAATCCCTGGCCACTTGATGAGAAACTGCTACTACTACTTGAGCTTGGCGAAAAGCTTGTTTTTCCCAATAAGCGTTTACAGTTGTGTATAGCCACTGGTAAAAGTTATATATAAATTTACCTGACTGTATTTGAGTGGTTCTAGAGGTGAATTTCAGCCAAGAATTATGGACAAAATGTACTGCATTCACATCTCCGGCGGCGTGGGTAATTGCCCCGTTCACCTTCACTATATCCAGTTTGTGGCGATTTTTCCTCAACCAATTTGTACTTTTAATGGCAAAGATGATATTACGAATAAGCTCTGTAGGCCATCCTGTAACCGCAATGGGAACCCAGTCCACCAGGGGATTTTGCTGTAATTCTACATCTACTTGACTAGCTAGTAATGTCAAGTGATAACCGCGTTGAATTGCTGCTTGGGCAACTTCATAATTAACTCTACCTTGACCATCGCCTTTTTTGACTGTGTGGGTAACAATGCCAATTTTCATTGATTTTACTGGGACTTAGGTATTCTTAATAATTTATTAGCTAAGATTTGCGGGGTAAAGCTGAGAGTTAGAGCCGCTATGGTTCGCAGGTTAAATTTTTGCTGTTGCAGTGCTTGCCAAAGATAAGGACGTGCTGATGCTGTTTGTTGATTTCGCAGTAAACCAATGGCTAAAGTTGTATGAGATTCTAACCACTTTTGTTGAAAGTGGGTTTTAAATTCCTGGATGCGAGGATCTTCCATAAGGATTTGGTAACAGAAAATTTCGCTTTTGGCTTTGCGGATTTTTGCTTCTGCATTTCTCCGACCACTCAACTGGGTGTCAGTCTGCTCATGTTCTCGATATAGTGTTAGTTTTTCTGGATGATAGTAAGCACCATGACCGGATACAGCGCAAAGATAAGTTAAATATAAATCCCACATACCGCCAATTTCTGAAGGAATACTATCCCAATCAATTAAATTATTGCGAATTACACAAGCGGTAGCAGTGGGTATACTTTTATCTATTAACCCAATTTTATGGAATGGTTGGTGGACTCCTGGCGCTAGTTTATCTCGCTTGTAACTGGAAGTATTAACTTCTGTTTTAGCAGATTGAATTTTACTCTGTGCATCTATGATATATTGGTCACAAAAAGCCAAGATGATCTCAGAATTGGCTTCTAAAGGTGGTATTAGCTTGGCTAAAAAATCGTGATGCCACATATCATCATCATGCAGACTGGCTACATATTTACCATTGGCTATTTTGAAACCGTGCATCTGATTAGCAATCATGCCTAGATTTTGCGGTTGTCGCCAAAAGCGAATGCGTTGATCTGCAAAAGATTCTACAATGGGCAGGGGATTTGTGGGACTACAATTGTCACAAACAATAATTTCAATGTTTTTATAAGTCTGGTGAACAGCACTAGCGATGGACTGCTGGAGATATTGCGGTCGGTTATAGGTGGGGATAATAACACTAACTAGGGGTGGTGTAATGGTGGTATTTGGCAACATAGGCAACATAATTTAGTTGTGATTGGGTCATGCGATCGCTGTTAGGATGTTCAGCTTATAGCATTTCTTAAACACGTGAAATACAAATGTAAATGATCGTCTTGTAGTGTGAGCATACCTCCACTGCGCTCAGTACAAGTCCTGCTGGCTAAGGATGTACATTAATTGGGCAAAGTTCCCCATATTAGCTTTAATTTAATGTGCAATCTGTCATCACAAAATCCGGTTAAATTTGCTTGGTGTTTATCCTGGTTTTCCCATTTCATATTGAGTTTTATGATATTCCCATAGCTTACCTTTTAGTTCTAGTAATTCTTGATAATTACCTTGCTCAACAATGCGTCCTTGTTCTAATACCACTACTTTATCGGCTTGGGCGATGGTAGAAAGACGGTGAGCAATGGCAATTACTGTTCTACCTACAGATAGCTTTTCGATAGATTCCTGAATTAAGCGTTCAGTCACAGAATCTAGAGCGCTAGTGGCTTCATCCAAAATCAGAATTTCTGGATCACGCAATAAAGCGCGGGCGATAGCAATTCGTTGGCGCTGTCCTCCAGATAACCGCACACCCCTGTCTCCTAGTTCTGTATTTAAGCCTTCTGGCATTTGATCAATAAATTCTAGTGCATTTGCTAATTGAGCAACTTTGCGAATTTGTGCTTCACTTGCGCCTTTTGTACCATAGGCGATATTCTTCCCCACAGTAGTATTAAAAATAAACGTATCCTGACTGACAACAGCTATTTTGTTGCGTAAAGATTTTAAGTCAAATTTGCGAATATCTACCCCATCAATCAATACATTTCCTGCGGTTGGGTCATAAAACCGGGGAATTAAATCAATCAATGTACTTTTACCAGCACCAGTCCCTCCCACTAAGGCTGTAGTTTTACCCTTTTCTATGGTGAGAGTAATATTATTTAGCACTAAAGTATTAGGATTGTAGCCAAAATCAACGGAAACTATATCAATAGAATACTGTAGCCCAGTAAATTTGAGATAGCCATTTCGCAAATAACTTTTATTGTCAGCCCTGATCAGATCCTTAATATTATCTGCCGCACCTTGGAGTGTGCTAAGATGCGCTCTAGTACCATTAATATCTTGAACAATAGGTACAATGCGAAACAGCACAAAGAAAAATGTTAGCAAAGAAGCAACCTGTAGACTGCCATTAGCCACAAAAACAGTAAAAGCAAAAAGAATCATAGTAACCAAAATTGTACTAGCTACGGCTTCAGCTAGTGGTCTAACCAAGGAAAAAGTTAATACAACTTTAGTAGAACTACTAACTACTTGATCGCTAGCATGATAAAAACGTTTGCGTTCAAAATCTTGGGTGCAAAATGCCTGTACTGTGCGAATTGCGTTAATAAATTCCATGGCTATTGAGGTAAAATTACCATTAGCAACGGCAGTACTAAAACTCGTTTCTCTAGCCCGAGCATTGAGTGTTGATAGTCCTACCCCCACTAAGGTGAATAATAAAAAAGAAATAATGGTCAGTTGCCATGATAATAAACACATAGAGATAAAATAAACAAAAACTGTCATTCCCCTAGTGATCAAAAATGCCGCTCCACTAAACCACTGTCTCATTCTTTCAATTTCAGTGGTGATGGTATTAACAATTTCACCAGAGCGAGTTTTGGCAAAGTAACTTAAAGGTAAACCTTGTAACTGATCAAAAATCTGCTTCCGCAAGCGATCAGCCAGCAACAATTGAGATACTTCTGTATATACTTGGGCTAAGTAATTAAAACAAGCACGTACCCATGTAGTTAGTAAAATCAATAAGGAGATGCGATATAATCTATTAATAGGCGATGAGTGAGAAGCTAAAACCAAAGTGTCAAACCAGGTAATTCCAGTTTGCATTGGTTCCGCATCAGGAGTAGTTAAATTTTGCAAAAATGATAAAAGAAAACCAATACTAAAACCTTCAAATGTGGCCGCAATAAATGAAAATACTAAGGCTAAAAACGCCACTTTACGGAAGTTCTTAAATTCTCGCAAAATTAAATAATTACTGCGCCAAAATTTAGTATTTTTAAAGCGATCGCCTAGTATGTGAACAGCTTGAATATACATGGATATTTTCTAACCGAGATGTGATCACTGAGATAATATTCATATAGATGCTCCGTCACTGAATCAGGGCTACCTAAATAAAGGTGAAACCCTGTTCCCTGTTCCCTGTTCCCTATAAGGCTGACTCTTCCCATGAATTGGTGATTTTGGATAATTGATTTATCTGCTGTCGTCCAGCTAAAGTTAATCCCATAGCATTTTCTAAAGTACAACTACGAGACCTAATCAAACTCATTTCACCCCGCAGCACATTCCACAACTGGGGTAGATGGTCTAAATGATATTTACCCATCCAACTATACCTTGGATTGGTGCAAAACTTAAATGCTTGAAACAGTTTACCACCTTCTCCTACGTACCAATCACTAGTAAAAACTGCTCCTGGAGAATCAAGCTGTAACAGGATAAATAACACCAGCATAACTGGACTGATGAGTAATAGCAAAAATAAAGCAGCAATCCAGTCAACTATTTTTTGCCCACGGCTTGGTTTAGACTTTTGAGAAGGTGAGCGGAGAAATATAGGCTTACCCGCTTGTTCACAAGCTTGAAGCCAAATTTTTACACAATCTTCACCAATGCGGGGATCTACACTCACTAAATTTACTACAGAATGCTTTAAGCAATTCACCAATAATTCCTGGTTATGTAAAGCAGGTAAATAAAGCTGGTGATTTGCTCGAGAGTATCTAACCAATAACTGACCGCGCCGCCATTGGAGTGTATAGTATGAAAAGCGATTATTTTGGTGTTGCTGGATATCAGGAGAGGATTTTTCTAGGGATGGAATTAATGAAGTTGTCATATGTCTTTGGAATTATACTATACAGTGATTTGCCAGTGATTTGCCAAAGTTAAGATTAAACGCCATCAATGCCAAAGACTTGAAACATAATTGGGCTTGGCTCCCAAAATATGCTTTTTAAATTTGTACTTTAGTTCACATTCTGGTTAATTTTTCTGGTGTGTAGATTGACAAAATCAGTAGCAGTTAATTTGGGGTTATAACTCATGATGGAGAAGTGCAGAGGAAATTTCCCAGTTGATTAAATGCTCGATAAATACATATCTACTTTTAACTACCACTGCCTTGTTTATGTAATCTCACCAAACCAGTTTACCTTTGTCTTTTAGCTGTTGAGCAGGGGCGTTAATCCCTAGAATATAAGAGTTTAGGGAAAACCCATAGGCTGAAATAGATTCTTTATTTAGTCTTTAAATATTCAGTCATTTATTTAGTTAATTATAAAGCTGCTATAAATATAGTTAATTATAATTAGTAGTAACACTTACAAAACTTACACATGAAAAACATCAGTCATGGCGCTTTACAGCAGCTTGAAATCTAATTTAAATTAGATTGATTATGTTTATGAAATGCACAAAACCTTATTTTCTATTAACTTAAAAAAATATGTGCGAACTTATACCAAAAGGCGCGATCGCACATAATATAAAACCTTTCAATTGGAAAATTAATTTATTCCCTCATATCCTTTACCCAAAATATGAGTTATTTTTCTAAAGCTTGTTGCAGTGACAATGTAGAGGACTCAGAGGGTTGGGGATAACGTACATAGGTACTACCAGAGCCGGAGACACCATTAGCTACAACACCAATGAGGTTTAACCTACTTAACATAGCCGTAGCTTGAGCTAATTGGCTGCGAGTTATCTTACTCATACTGGCAGTTAAGACCACACTACGACAAGATGAAGCGGTGAGCATAGCATCCACTAAACCGAGAACGGGAGCAGCATCTATGAGTACCAAGTCATAATTATCTTCAAATGCTCTGATTAATTGCATCATTCGTGGTGAACTCAAAAGATTTGCCGGGTCAACCGGTGTAGGACCAGCTGTTAAAATATCAATGTAGGCAGAACCTAAAGTTTGAACGTCAATGTGTCGGGGGAGAGTCACATCACTGGACAGGAGAGTAGATAGCCCTTGCTCATTGGGCAGATTGAGTTGTTCATGCAGACTGGGCGATCGTAAGTTAGCATCAATTAATAATACTCGTTTGTGTAAACGAGCCGCGCTCATAGCCAAACCCAAGGCCAAAGCTGACTTACCCTGATCTGGTAAAGCCGAGGTAATCATCAGAGACTTTAACTCAGAGACAGAATTTAAAAGTTCAATATTTTTGAAAATTAAATCCAATGATTCCCAACGCGGTGGTGATTGTAACACCTGAATTGTCCAGGGAGCAAGAACTTCCGGTTTACCAAAAGGCAACTTGATCATTGATTGTCTGTTTTTGGTAGTTGGTAACTTGGGAGTAGTTCCCAACAAGGGTAAAGAAACCTGCTTTTCTAATTCAGCGGTGGTATGAACAGCATCATCAGACGCTTCTCGAATGAAAGCAGCAATACCCCCCAGCATTAGCCCAACCACTGCGCCCAACAAGAGATTCTGCCGCAGATTGGGACCCAAGTACTTACCTAATTGCGGTTCTTCCACAACTTCCCAGTTAAAACCACCCTTAGCTAATTCTTGGCGTAGTTTCTGTTCCGCTCGCAATAGCTCCTCTAATCTTTCACGGCTAAATTGTAGCTGTGGCATAATGCGGTTATAATAAGCCAACAAAGGCGGAAAGCGTTTGATTTCCTGGCGCAATTGATTTTCTTTCTGTGCCAAAGTTTGATCCCTGGCGCTTAAAGCAACTATAGCTGTTTGTGTTTCCACTAACTGAGTAGCCAGATTCAAATCAATTTCACCGAATTGACCTTGTTCCAAAAGAGGTTGTTGGGAAGAAAGTACACTATTAGACTGTATACCTAAAGTTCTACCCACCTCTTGTTGTAATAATTGCTTTTGGCTTTCTAGTTGTTCTTGCAACTGCTGCACGTTGGGAGTTGCATCTGTAAAGCGTAAACGTTCCTGAGCTAGTGCTAGTTCAGTTTTTTGAATTTCGTTGAGTAAGCTTTGGTAGCGAGTAGACTGACTAAGGCGAGAAGCAACCAAAGCATTTTTTGGAGAACGCTGGAGTTGTTCTTGCAAAAACTTTTGGCGGGCTACAGCTTCTTCATACTGAGAACGTGTAGCGCGACGCTCTTGTTCAAGACTATTTAAAGAATCTTCTAGGGCTTTAGCTTGGGACTCAGGATCAATTAAATTTTGGTTTCTGCGAAATCTTTGCAGGTTAGCCTCCGAAGCATTCACTTCTTCGCTGGCCCTGCTTAACTGTTCCCTAACAACTTGTAAACCTTTTTGTAAACGGGAATTCTGCTGCTGTTTGTTATATTCTACATAAACTTCGCGAATTGCCGCCAAAACATTCTGTGTTTTTTCTGGATCATGAGCAGTATAGTCCGCCTGGAAAATCTTTGTGGCTAGATCATCCTCTTTGGTTCTGAGTTGCTCCAGCACTAAAGACTTTTGAATTTCTCTGACAGTGATATCGGGATAATCAGATCGCAATTTATCAACTGCTTGTTGTAGCAGACCGGAACTTTGCATCAAATTTAGTTGGGTTGCTGTATCTATCTGAATATTAGGCTCCACAAATTGACTATCTGTCTCTGTCTCAGCTCGTTCTTTTTTACCTTGATAATTAGGTTCTACAAGTAGCTGCATCGTGCTTTTGTAAGTGGGCTTAGTCTTATGAGTTACTAAAGCTGCTATGGCGATTGAAGTAATCAACAGGGCTAAGAACCAGGGGAATCTGCGAATAAATATCTTAAACAACTGTCCATAACTGGGTTCTGTCTGAGAGTTATTAAGGTGATTTATACCACTAAGACTAGGTTGATTCATTTTTATTATCCTTATCTAAGAGATGCTAAGTTTAGCTTACTTCCCCACAGGGGTATATTTATCTTGAGGCTATGGGTGTGAGTGCAGTTATGCTCATAGATACCATGAGGTAGCTATAAGTATGAAGTAATTTTAATTGGTCATTGGTTTTCTGATTTATAATAAACCTCAATAATTTTTAACTAATACCACAAGTTTGTTCAATCAGGCGAGCAACTTTGCTAAAAAACACAGGTTCTGAAAAATTGTTAACTGCGTGATTACGAATATTTTCATAATTCCACCTGATTCCTCCGGACTGAATTAATGCCAATTGTATGGACTCCGGTGTTTGTCTTTTAAAGAATAATCCTGTTTTACCATGGATTTGTGTATCTAGTACCCCCCCTGCTCCGTAAGCAATCACGGGTGTACCGCTAGCATTAGCTTCCACCGGAACTAATCCATAGTCTTCTAAAGCAGCAACTATCACCGACTTGGCTTTAGAAAACAACTCTTTGCGTTGAGTATCACTAACGTGTCCTAAGAACTTAATATTATTTAAAGCTTTAGCTTGTAAACGTTCTTGTTCTGGTCCATCACCAGTGATGATTAATTGCCAACCTAGCCAATTAAAAGCCTCGATGATTATATCTAGCCGCTTATAGCTAATCATTCGCGCCGAGGCTAGATAATATTCATCTTTTATATCTGAAAATAAAAAATTATTTGTATCAATTGGATAGTTAATCACAATTGCTTGTTTGTTGTAAATTTTTTCAATGCGACGAGCGACTACACTAGAATTAGCGATGTAAAGATCAGGTTCCTGGGCATATTTCAAGTCTACATTTCTCATCAACTGAAAAATTCGTTCAATTAACGGCGCAAAATATTGATAGTCCCTATACTCCCTTAAATAAGTTTCTGTATCCCACAAAAAACGAGTAACATTATGACAAAAACAAATATGTTTTGCATCCGGGCGTTTGCGTACTGCTTTAGCAAAACTAGTACTACTACTAATAATTAAATCGTAATCTTGCAGATCCAACGCTCGAAAGGCCGGAAAATATAAAGGAGCCATCAGTCGAAAATACTTGACTGCTCCAGGAATTTTTTGTAAAAACGTGGTTTTGACTATACGCTCACCCATATCAATGGTTTTATGCGGATTGTACAAAGAGGTAAAAACATCCGCCTGGGGGTAACGTTTACAAAGCAATTCAAAGACGCGCTCTGCTCCACCGCGCTGGGTTAAGTAATCATGAACTAGAGCAATTTTCATAGTTTTATCTAAATTTCTTTTTCAGGTTGTGGCAAAACTTTTCAGCAATTTGTTCTTCACAACTTTAGTGTGCAGAATGATAAAAGCCTATCCTCATGTTTTTTGTCTCTATCTACAAACCCAGACAAGTAAAAAGATGCACGCTGATTGATACCATTTCAGTACCCTTGTAGAGACATTCCCTGGAACGTCTCTACATTCTTGGTGGCGGCTGTTTATTAGTTATTAGTTCTTGGTATTAACCAACCGTGGCTAAAACTTTTTCTGATGCAAAATAAGCGTTTTGTTCAGCCCGTAGTTGGTCGCACAGTCTACCTTCAGGTAGGACTACATCATCATAAGTGAGGACTTGATCTTGAAGAATATCTCGTTTGAGACGACATCCTTCGGCTAAACCGATTGGTAGTAATTTCTGCTGTTGAACAATGTCGGAGTTTTCACACTGACCGTAGGTCATATAGTAGCCAATGCCATCTAGGGTGTCACCTGCTGTAAGATTGATTTTGGCGGTGGTGATCACGTCAACTACCGGGCCAGCTAGTGGGGATAAGACGGTATCTTGAAACAAAACAGCACGGGCCACAGACAATGGAACTTCAAAATGACAAAGGTGATAAGGTGTGTAAAAGCTATATAAAGGACCTTCACCTAATTTGTACAAATCCAGATAGTGACGTTGTTTGGGATCTTCGTGAGTTGCAAATACAAACACACCAGGGCTAGGTTTTGCCCCAACTACATAATCAACAATACCACCCAGTTGCTTTAGTTGATTAACGTCGTACATTTTGGTCATTTCATCAACATGACCAGTAAAGTTATAGCCTAGCATTCCTCTCTGGGCGACTTTCATACCAGTGGCGTTAGCAACGATCGCTTGCTCAAAGGAAATTTTAGTTCCATCAGCAAAACTAGTGACCATGTGGGCTTTTTGTCCCCAACGTTTAGCAAATCCTGCTTGGGTGGTGGGATTACGATAGGGATCTTGCAGTCCTTTAATATTACCGCACAACAACGGAGTCAGACCAATACTTTTCACAAATCGGTAGAGATTCATTTCTACCCCCGGCTGATCACCATCACAGGCGCTGAGAATTACTCCCGCTTTATCGGCGTAGACTTTCAGGATCGGGCCGATGGTAGCGTCCAGTTCAGCATTCATCATAATTATATGTTTGCCGTGGGCGATGGCTGTCATGACCACATGAGCGCCAAATTCCACCGCACCTGTAACTTCAATAATGGCATCAATTCCTTCAGCTTGGCAGAGTAATTGAGCATCTTCGCTGACTGCATATTTACCCTGAGCGATCGCCTCTTCTAGTTCAGTCACACTTGTGACAACTTGGATATTTTCTAGTCCCGCTTCTGTATAAGCTCCTTTAGCTGCATCTATCTGACGGCTAAAAATCGCCACCAACTCCATTCCCGGAACTGAATTAATAATTTGATTAGCAATTCCCCGACCCATGAAACCAGCACCAATCATTCCCACCTTCACTGGCTTTCCGGCTGCTGCGCGAGCTTGTAAGGCGCGATCAATAATAATCATTAGCTCAATTCCTTTGTTAATTAAATACTTAGACCAAATTAGGGAATATTTATCTCACATCCCTACAACCGATAGGAATCATTTCCAGCAAAGTCCAATTTAAGTCTTTTTGGGAAATTTCCGTTGTTTCTAAAGGCCATTCAATATTAAAAAACGGGTCATTATAACGTAATCCCCGTTCACAGCCTGGGGTATAAAATTCACCGACTTGATAAACAACCTCTGTTTCATCTGTGAGAGTTTGATAACCGTGAGCGAACATTTCCGGTACATACAAAGCCCGGCGATTTTCTGCGGTTAACTCCACACCAATATGTGATAAAAAAGTCGGCGACTCAGGACGCATATCAATAATTACGTCATAGATAGCGCCTTGAGTACAACGTACTAACTTTGTTTCTGGGAAAGGGGAGATTTGATAGTGCATTCCCCGCACAGTACCCTTTTTGTAATTAAAAGATATATTACACTGAGCAACTGTAGGCTTTAATCCATATGCTACAAATTCTTGGGCGCAGAAACCACGAGCGAAAAATCCACGACGGTCAGGCTTTTTCTCCACATCAACAATGAATGCGTCTTTGAGTGCAGTTTTAGTAAATATCATTGCTAGTTACGGTATAAATGTTAATGAGGTGTGTTCGTCTTTATTCAATGTTGGAATAGTAAAGGTATCATCCCAATATTGCGTGCAAAGTTCAGGTCTTTTTGGAGGGTTAGCAGTGTAAACAAAAAACAATGCCGACCGATCTTCAGCGCGGATGGTTCCATGATGTAAAATAGCTCTGGTATCAGCAATAATCACTGTACCCGCTGAACCGATACAAGATTTCCAAGCAGACTTAGAAACAATTTTTGCTACTTGTTGATCATTGATACCTAAATAACCAGATTGTCGCAGCTTACGGTTAAGATGATAGTTATTTAAATTAGGTAAACAAGTTAGAGAAAGTGGAATATATTGAAATGGTCCATGCTTTTCCTCAACATCACGCAAGTAAATGATAACTTTAATCATCCGCCGATCTTCCGAATCTTTGTGCCATAGTAATGTGCCAAAATAATCTTGATTACAAAAATCCTTACGTAAATGAACACCATGGAAAATAATCGGAAGTCCAATGTAGTTTTCAATAATGTTCAACAGTCTTTTACTTCCTCCCCATGTATAAAAATCAGGCAAATGCGTAACTGTATAAATTTGTGGTAATTTATGATTTGAATGGACATGATTTACCTTTTCCATTTCAGGTAAAAGACCTTCAGCAGCTTGCAATAATTTTTCAGTATTAGGTAATCCCAAATCAGTCAGTGTTGTGATACAAACACCCTCTTTCTTCAAAATATTAACAATTCGACCATCCCCCACTGATAATTGTGGCAATTTTCTAGAATGTTTGAGCAATGAGATTTGATAATTACATTCAGATGTAACAGCCGATAAATTTTGTTTAATCTTCTGGATCATTTCTGCCATTCCTAAAAGTTTACATAATTTTTTTCAAAGTTCACAAAATCTCCAAGTTTTAATTTATTAATTAAGCCAATTTCAAACCCAGAGATACATACAGAAGCAAAAAAGCAAACTAAAATTTTCAACGAACGTACAGGCCATCTTCGTAATCCCCCCAAAAATACTTTCCAACTGACTTCCTTTAAGTTTTGTGATATCATGCGACGGCAAAATTCTTTAGAGTATCCATTTTCTCCTAATTTGAAAATAACTTCAGGTATATGTTTGTACTGCATTAACAAGGCAGAGTCAGCTTCTTTTTGCCAATAACTCACACCAATGATACATTCTATATAAGTATCTTTGGTGACGATAACTTGACCATTGGCAGCACAATAGCCCGCTAAATAGGCTAAAGATAACCAATTATTATGAGTGTCAGGCCAAATTACTAAAGCGCGTTTTATTAAGTCGGTGCGATATATTGAAGCACTTAGGAAACTAACTGCACCGATACTTTTAGCAAAGCAATGTTCAAATATAGCCTTACCATCTCTATCACCATTTTCGCAATCAGCATCAAACCAACGATTACCAACTATTGTGGGCGGATGAACTGGTTGGTTCGTCAGTTGATTGCGACCAGAGAAATTAAGAAATAATAATGATAAGTCATCATGACTTTTTAGTTTATTTACTACATAGGCAATAGATCCATCGTCAATATTATCATCATCTCCGATAGTCCAAACGTATTTTGTCTCGGCAGAGCTTAGGCAACAAAGAATATTCCTGATTAAGCCGATATTCTCAGAGTTCTTTGTAGATTTGAAATTAATATTCTTGAGTTGATTTTGCCATTTCTTGATCACTGACTGAGTATGATCATTGGAACAATTATCAGAAACAAAAATTTCACATTCAGATTCGCAACCTCTAATAGACTGAGCTAGCCATGCTAACTGTTTATCAAGTGAATCGGCGCGATTATAAGTGGGAATGGCAATTGTGAGTAATTTAGACATGGTAAACTTTAATTGGTGAGTTGAATAGAGATTAAACTGGCAATAAAGAAATTTCTCGCTGCTGAGAATGTGCTAGCTGCATAAACTGCTGAATTTGATCAATAGTTTTTTGCTGCATATCACAGCCTTGTTCCCAGGCTTTAGTCCAATCCACAATCCAGGCTAAAGCTGTTGCTAAATCTAATTGTGGTTGCCAATTAATGTAATTTCGGGCTTTAGAACAATCCAAAGTTAATAAACTAGCTTCATGGGGTTGAATCCCACCATCTTGAATCCAGCCTGCATCCTCACCCCAGAACTTTTGAAGTTGTTCAACTACCCAAGCCACGGTTTTTACTCCCGACTCATTGGGTCCGAAATTCCAACCACCAGCATAAAGTGAACCTTGAGTAACTAATTTTTCAGCCAGCATTAAATAACCATTGAGAGGTTCAAGAACATACTGCCAAGGGCGCACCGCTTGGGGATTTCTAATCACAACTTCCTTACCAGAAAGCCAAGCATTGAGAATATCAGGAACCAGTCTGTCTTTAGCCCAATCTCCTCCGCCAATCACATTTCCCGCTCTCACACTGGCTATGGCCACCCCATGTTCCCGGTAATCATCAGAATTAAAAAATGATTGACGATAAGCTGTAGTCACTAATTCAGCACATCCCTTACTGCTGCTGTAAGGGTCATATCCCCCCATAGGATCGGTTTCCCGGTAGCCCCACACCCACTCACGATTTTCATAGCACTTATCAGAGGTAACAGAAACCACTGCTCGGACGCTGGGTACATTTCGGACTGCTTCTAATAAGTTAACCGTTCCCATCACATTCACAGCATAGGTATCTACTGGGTTGTAATAAGATTCCCGTACCAAGGCCTGAGCAGCCATATGGATAACAATATCTGGCTGGTAGGATTGCATGACTTGTTGGAGAAAATTCAAATCTCTGATATCTCCTAAAACAGATGTCATTCCATCAGCAACATGAGCTAACTCAAACAGATTAACACTTGTTCCGGGACTTAAAGCGTAACCACACACATCAGCCCCTAACATTTGTAACCACAAACATAACCAACTACCTTTAAAGCCTGTATGTCCGGTGACAAAAACTTTTTTCCTGTCCCAAAAGTTTGATTTCATGAAAAGATTTCCCCACACTCTCGTCAATTAAGAATTACCAATTACCACACTTTCCAAGGAGCCTGACCACTCTTCCAAAGTTCTTCTAGGTAGTTTTTATCGCGTAAAGTATCCATTGGCTGCCAAAAGCCACTATGTTTAAAAGCAGATAGCTGATTCATCTCTGCTAGTTTTTCTAACGGTTCTTTTTCCCAAACTGTAGCGTCATCAGCAATCAAGTTAATGACTTCCGACTCTAAAACAAAGAAACCGCCATTAACCCATGCGCCATCACCTTCAGGTTTTTCTCGAAAACTGGTGATTTTAGTTTGCTCCTGTCCTAAAGAAATTGCACCAAAACGCCCTGCTGGTTGAACTGCACTGAGTGTGGCTAAGGATTTTTGTTCTTGATGGAACTTAATTAATTCTGTAATATTGATGTTACTTACACCATCGCCATAGGTAAAGCAAAATGTGCTATTGCCAAGATGCTCGCTGACGCGCTTTAAGCGTCCACCCGTCATTGTATTATCCCCCGTATTAACTAAGGTGACACGCCAGGGTTCTGCATAACCAGAATGCACATTCATTTGGTTAAATCGCATATCAAAGGTAACATCTGACATATGTAAAAAGTAATTAGCAAAATACTCTTTAATGATGTAACCTTTATATCCACAACAAATAATAAAATCATTAATGCCGTGGGTAGAGTAAGTCTTCATGATATGCCAAAGAATTGGTTTACCACCAATTTCTACCATGGGCTTTGGTCTGATACTAGTTTCTTCACTGAGGCGTGTACCAAGTCCTCCTGCCAGAATTACTGCTTTCATAGAATTACCTTTTTGAAGATTTGCAGAGAAATTATTATTTAAATTTTTGGAGATGAAGAGGATGCACGTATGCGGGAAACTTGCCTGGGTAATATTGTCCTTTGCCTACTAAATATAGCTATTATTTTGGACAAATTGATAAAGAGGTTGTAAATGATTTTTATTTATATATAAAATATATATGAATGTTATAATTATTTTCAATTAACAACTATCCCTAAGCCAAAATGATAAGAGTATGTTTATATGTTTATAGCGAACTGTGCCTAAGTGAGTTACATTCTTAGGGGAAGCAGATGTATTAGAGCCGGAGTAGGACTTGTACTGAGCGTAGTCGAAGTTTAGTCGAAGTTTAGTCGAGGTATGCTCGCGCTACAAGACGGTCATTTACACTTGTATATCACGTGTTTAAGAAATGCTATAACTTTGTTCAGCAAAGCCTAATTAAAGCCTAATTAATACCTGTATATTGCCACATAGTAGAACTTTGTAATAGAGTAGTACATTCACTTTCTACTATCACACAGATACTGCTTAGTGCTTGTTGGTAGCTTTCTGTATCCTCTTGTTCTAAGGAAAGTTGGGCGGCTGTTCGTAAGTCTTCAATGGACTGGAGATAATTGGGATCAAAGTCTTTACCAATATATTGTGTCATTTCATAGCGGATTATCCCCCGCTTGAGATAAACTTGTGCCAATTTGCTATTTATTTTCAGTGCTTGGTTAAAATCCGCGATTACCTGTTGATATTCGGGAATAAAGTTACTGGTAAATTGTGCCATTTTGTAGCGGACTTCACCACGCTGAAAATAAGCTTCAGCTTTGGAGGCATTAAGTCTAATTGCCTGGGTAAAATCAGTAATTGCTTGTTGATAATCTTGCAGAGATTTAGCGCTATATCTAGCCATTTGAGAACGGACAATACCTCTTCTAATATAAGCTTCAGTTTCCTGATTGTTGAGTAAAAGAGCTTGATTAAAATCAGCCATGGCTAAATTATATTCCCGATCAGGGTCAGGGCTATATTCAGCTAGCATATAATGAGCATTGCCTCGGTTGACATAAGCTTTCACTTCTTCAGGTTTGATCTGCAAAGCTTGGTTATAGTCTTCCACAGCGCCTTCATAATCTTTCAAGTTATAGCGGGCGTTACCTCGGTCAATATAAGTTTTGGCACTGGTAGGTTCTGTTTTAATGGCTTGGCTAAATTTTTCTACTGCTTGCTGATAATCCTGGTTTTGGTAAGCAAGATGACCTTGTTTATAGTGATCTACAAAAGTTAAAGTATTTTCCTGTGGTTTGTCGGGAGCCATCAACGTTTGTTGAGTGTAAGCATTATGAGAAATGTATGGACGAGTCAATTTAATCGCTACATCCAAATACCCCAACAAACCAAAACCTAATAAAAACAAGATCACAGGATAAAACTTGAACTTTTTTTGACTTTGATTTTGATAAGGATAATAAGTAGGAATGGCTACTGTCTGCCAATAATTAACTTGGTACTGCGGCCTGACTGGTTGTGGATAACGTGGACGCTGGGGGTAATGCCTTTTCGGTACAATTCGCGGGCGCAGATGTTCGCGATTTTCTACTGCTCTCGGCGATGGAAAGGGATCACGTCCACCCAAGCGCAAAGTACGTTCACACCAAGGACAACTATCTAAATGGTTATTGTAGCGATGCTGGGGATTAGCAGTACAAGTAATTAAGCTATCTTCGGCTTCAGTTAAAACTGATAACCAAGTTTGGGTGCTGGGGCGTTGCTGTGGTTGATCATGACCATCTTCAAAACAACGTAAAAACAATTCTTGTAACTGGGGATGAAGCATCTCCCAAGCGGGTGCAATGGGGGTAGGGCGATAAGGGACTCGGCGCTTTTGGCTGTAGGTGAAATGTCCCGCAGCGATTCGGGCTTCATAAGGTGGTGGATCAGAAATACCCTGGAAAATTCCCGAAAATGGGTGAGTACCTTCCATTAACAACTGAAAAATCAACACCCCCAACCCGAATAAATCATGGGTGATTGTGCGATCGTGTTCAGCAAAAGTTTTATTTTGTAGTTCTGGGGGAGTAAATTCTGGTTTACCCACTGAACAACGATAAACCACATTGTCACCAGGATCATACACTTGGAAAGAGTCAGTATCTACTAAAGTCACCAGTGCTGCATCACTGACGAGAATATTTGACTCATTCACATCTCCAACGCAATATCCACTATTGTGCAAAGCAGCAAAAGCAGCAGCTAAATTGCGAGCCGTGCGGAGTAGATAGTGGTAATTAAATAATGGACAATGTTCACGACGGGTTTTAGGATTGTAAAAGTCAATGATTGGGCGCATTCCCCGAATCCGGGGCATTAAAAAACCGATAACCTCATTACCCCCATTTGTTGATCTTAACAAGTCCTGCGGCCAAGCAATGGAAATATGCCCCAAGCCAGCTGTAGGGTTTTCTGGAGGGTTGGTCAGCATGGCCTGGAGTTTGTGGGCGTGAGATACAGTTGGCTTGTGATAAACCTTGGCTACTAAATCACCACAAGTGGGTACTGCATAGATACAAGCTTCACCGCCACGCCCCAAACTCACGCTGAGGTTAATAATTTCTTGTTGGGGAAAGCAACGTAAGACCTGCATGATAATAAAATTACGGTGAATTGGGTTATCTAAAATACTTATAAACCATGATAACTGATGGAAATTTTAAGTAATTTCCTCACTCAAATTCAGCACTCAATCAAGCCTGCTAAAATGAGCGTTAGATCATCATCAGTCCGTTGGGTAATTCGCTCAGAACCTAAAAACCTCACCAACTCTTCTTTTGCCACTGTTTTGTTTTCGGCTTTCTCTACAAAGTCGAATAAAGGAAAAAAGAATGGTTTGTGAGGTTCACCAACAACCATGTTTAAGGCCAGCATTTGTAGTCCGTCGGTGAGAACGGCGATGTTGACTATAGTTTCACGCCATAATCTCATTTGTGCTGTGTCTAAGGCATGAGGCGAAGTTAAAAAAGTCGTCTCGTTGATGTATTCGCCATGGTCAGGTGTGGTCAGAGCCAATAAATTACCCATATGATCCTTGGCTACTGCTAACCCATCACCAATTTGTACAACTGCTACCATATCTGGTGTAGCAATCACAGTAATTAAAGTGGTTGCTAAATCTTGAGTCTGTTTACCACAAGCAACAGCTTCATCCTCTACCGCCTTTTTAGCTGCTAACAAGGACTCATTTAATAGTGATTGCACTATTGCATCCTCTTCTAGGGAGTCTCTTGTAATTGGTTGGTGAGCAAGGGTTTCTATTGCTGTTTCCACTGCGACCATTGCTCCCACTTTTCCTTGGCTGGCGGAACCTGCACCATCAGCGGCTGCAATGACTAACACATTATCTGGCAATATCTGCCAGTGGTGAGCATCTTGACATAATTGTTTATTTCTCATGTGGCTGGTACCACATACAGATGCGGCGACTACTTGCCAATGAGATATTTGTTTTAAGTTTGTGTTCATAGGTTTGTTCCAGGCGGCTAGGTGTGTGAGTATTAAATAGTCCCCCAGCCAATGGGTGGTAGTGCTACCTGTTCATCTACCTGGGAATGGGAAACTGCTGACATACTAGCTGACAACCAAACAAACATCTCAATAAAGTTTAGTCCTTTGAGTTTGAGGGGAGTCCGGACTGCTAATTGATTTAATCGGGTCATGTTAGCATTTTCTACACCGACTGTAAAGAAGGCAACTCTTTTATTGGCTTCATCTCCTTGCACCCGTTGCGCTGCTTGCTCTATGAGATGATCTAATTCACCCTGTGGCTCTCCATCTGTAATCATGAATACCCAAGGACGATAGTAGGCGATGCCATTGGCACGATACAAGGATTTACGCTCTTGCACCATGTCTAATGCTTTGTGAATTCCAGATCCCATGCTGGTTAACCCTTGTGCTGTCAAAATCGGCGGGTTAAATTGATCGGCGGTTACAAAGTCTTGGACAACATTAACATTACTATCAAAAGTGATGATGGCAACTTCAACTCTTCTGGCTGCTAAGGAATTTTTAACTAATTCATCCTTTAAACTCAACAAGCCTTGATTTAAGGCTTCTATTGGATCTCCTTGCATTGACCCAGATGTGTCGAGCAGTAGCACACAGGGACAACGTGGTTCGGGATTTTCTGCAAATTCAACTATTTCATCTAGTTTTAGGGTATCGTACATAACTTTTTTTCTTATGTTGTCTGCCAAGGCTTTATTTTCCTTTTTTCCAAGTATATAGTTTGGTTTCCGGAGTTTATAATACTAAAGATAAATGTTTAGGGGTGATTAGTGCAATCTTTATGAAACAATTGACTTCTTAATTGGTTCTTGTGGGTAAGTTGACTAGGGTAGTTTACATAAAATTGCTCTGACATAATGCCTGAGAATAATTAACTAAGATTAATAAAAAATATTATAGCGGTTTTCACGCTTAGTGAGGTACATCACTAACAAGCAGGATGCTTGTGTTACAAGACGATCATTTACATTTGTATATAATACAAGTCATAAAGCAATATTTTTATGATCTAATAAGGAAATTTTAGCTAAATTGTCCATTTTTATCAAAAAAAATCGAAAATATGCGTAATTTTGCCACTTTTACTACACTGCGTCCCCATAGTTTGTTAAGACACTTGTCTAGTTGTGGGGAAACTACTTGTTTACAAGCTTTTAGTAACTTAGTTACTTGGTCGATTTACTTAAAACAGGGAAGAATAACCTATGCTACCCATTCAGTGGAGCCTTTTGACCGACTAGAACGCCATCTGCATCGCCTCAGCTATGAAATTCCAGGCTTGACTAGTGAAGTTCGTCTGCAATTACGTTTGATTTTTACTCCTGACTTACACCATCAGTTGTCTAAAGATAATACTGATAGTAATCATCACCCTAATGATTATCGAGCTATTCACTGGTTAATCAATCAAGGATATTTGAATCATCAACAAGCAACATTGTTGATTCAAGAATTAGTTCAAGAAGTAATTGAATCATTTTTGTTAATCAAAACTGGTAGTTTTGCCTTAAGCGATTCTGGGGTAGAAGTGTCGGATTTATGCAGGCTGGATGTTAAAAAAATTGTGGAATGCTGTCAAATTAAATTACATAATTGGCTGTCTTTAGCACCTCATATTTCTTCACCTTATCAGCGTCCATATTTGTTTAATGCTAATATATTTCATAATTCATCCTTTAGAGATATACAGCCAAATTTAACTAACTGGAGCAAGGGTTTGAGCCTACGTCATCTGGCGGCGATGATCAATCAAGATGAAATCCAACTATCTAAAACATTACACTCTGATATTGTCAAAGGCCGAGTTATATTGCACGAACCAGATCCACCTTTTGATCAGTTACCGAGAAATGTAGATATATGGGGACAGACGAGTAAAAATATAATTCCACTATATAAGGAATTTTCAGATACTCATCCTGTCCTCACTAAATCAAATAACATTAATTATGCTTCAGAAAAAGTAACCAATGATGCGATAAATACGACAAAAATCTATAAAATTGTTTCTGTAGATGATAGCCCCACAATTCTCAAACAAATTAGCTTTTTTTTACAAGATGAAACTTTTATTTTCGTTCCCATTAATGATCCGCTCAAGTCTGTAATGTCCATTATTCGACACAAGCCAGATTTAATTTTATTGGATCTGAATATGGCAGGAATTGACGGTTACGAGTTGTGCCGAATTATTAAAAATAATCCGAGTTTTAAAAAAACTCCCGTAATTTTTGTCACGGCTTGTCAGGGAATTATTGATAAAGTAAAAGCGAGATTAGTGGGAGGATGTGGGTATTTGACTAAACCTTTTACACGTGTGGATTTATTAAAAATTATTTTCCAGCACTTGAATTGAGTGGAGAGGAAGGGTTAATTATTCTTCTTGTGGGAAAGCATGATCAATTTTGGCATCTTGTTCACCATCAACATCTGACAGGGAGGATTGAGAAATTATTACTAACTCGGTTTCTTGACCTTGACTGTTTTCCCATTCATCTAAAACATCCTTGATCAATACCTCTTGCAGCCAAATCTTAGCAACTACAGTTAAAGGGAGAGCTAAAAATAATCCTAAAAATCCAAAGAAGGTAACGAAAAATAGTTGGGATATTAACGTTACAGCCGGTAGCAGAGAAACTCGATGTGCCATGACGGTGGGAGTAACTAAGTTGGCATCAATTTGTTGAATCACCAAGTAGAGAATAAATACTAGTAGAGGTTTCCAGGGATTATCTAACAACGCGATCGCCATAGCTGGGATTAAACTTAATGTCGGTCCCAAGTTAGGAATTAAGTTGAGAAATCCTGCTAAAACCCCTAAAGCTAAAGCTGCTTTCACACCCAACAAAGATAAGCCAATTACACTCAATATTCCCACTACACTCATAGCAATAAATGCCCCTGTGATCCACCCCTCTAATGAGAGTTCGCATTTATCCAAAATTCCGTTAATTCTGCTCCGGTAAAATGAGGGAAACAAACGAATAAATAATCGCCGATAAGCTTCAGGTTCAGCTAAGAACATCCCCGTTAATACTATGACTAATAAGGTTTTGACTAGAACTTCTAAGGAACTGGAAACAAAAGCGAAAGAGTTTCCTAATATTTGATTGAGAAAAGGTTGTGCTTGTTCAATGAGGCTATTAAGATTTGGCAGATAGGGGAGTAATTGAGCGGGAATAAGGCTTTCTAGTTGTGCCAGCCAACGATTAAAAAGAGCAAAACCTTGGGGAACCCGATAAGTTAATTCTTGAAACTGCTGTACAAAAGGCGGCACAATCAGCCATAAAAAACACAGGATTCCTACTAATAAACTAGCCACAGATAGAAAAATAGCCAAGCCATGTTTGACTCCTAAGCCTTGAATACGTTTTGCTAATCTATTTAAAGTAGAAGCTAACACAACTGCGGCAAATATCAGTAACAGTACCTGGCGAATTTGCCATAAAATATATAAGGACAGAACTATGGCGATTAAGCCGATCCATTGACCAAGGTTCACAAGCTGACCCTCAACTGTGTAATTCCTATTCCCTTAGCTGATTTTAACAATTTATACTAATTTTGTTTCTGTGCTGACTGAAACCGCCAAAATAACGCGATCGCCATGATTATAGTTGGTAATAACACTATAATCATGGCATTGATATCCGTTGCTGGGATAGACAAGTTGGGTCCTAGGTACTTAATGATTACAGATAGCAAACCGGAAAGCACAAGCAACTTGACCACAAAGCCGAGATTATTTTCCATTACAGTACTGCAATACACATTAGTTTGTATTACTGAACATAACATCATATTATAACTTTATGGCATTTCTTAAACACGTGAGATACAAATGTAAATGATGGTCTTGTAGGGCGAGTATCCCTCGACTATACTTCGACTACGCTCAGTACTAAGCGCTCAGTACAAGTCCTGCTTGCTAATAATGTACCTAACTTGGGCAAAATTCGCTGGTAATGAAATAGCGATTGGCTTTGCCAATCGCTCGCTATTTTTCAGGGTCAAAATTTCCGCCACTTCAGGAATTATTTAACTTCCCCGAACGCATGTTCCACATCCGCCATGTTACCATATTCCCGTTCGGGCATTTGTTGCAGAATGTCGATGACTTCCTGGCTGGCATTTTTACCTCTAGCGTGGTTGACCAAATTCTGTTTGTTTGCTGGAAAATCTATGCCACTAAGGCTTTTTGAAATATCAATCGCAGATACAGCCATAACTTAACCTCTATTAATTGGTTCCTTGATCTCTAGGCTATTGGCTATCCCCATCTCTCATTCTCTACCTGGGGTTGTATCTTAAGTCTAAAAATTTCATATCTATAGCGGGTAGGACTTGCACTGGGCTTAGTCGATAAGGCGTAACTCCTAAATTTGTATAACTGTAGCTATAGTATGCCTACAGTATCTAATCTTTATACCTTGTGCAAATCTGTAAACCTTGCACTAATCTATCTATACCTGCTTTAGCGGTGGTTGCTTCCAGCACACCATAAGCAACCCGCAAATAACAGCCATCTTCCATGCCAAAAGTTGTACCGGGAATTACTGCCACTTGATATTCTTCAATTAACTTTTTAACTAGTGTAAAAGCATCCATTTGAGTATTAACTTTGAGGAAAAAATAAAACGCACCATGGGCAGGGGCTATGGTACATAAATCTTCTAGGCTTTTGAGAGAATCCATCACTATTTCTCGTACTTGAGCGATCGCACTTATATTGTTATGTAAATACTCTGACTTGGCTTGTAGTGCGCCTAACGCTGCGTATTGAGAAATCACGGGGGGACAAATTAAGATTGTATCTTGAATTTTTTTCACAGGGATAAACAAGTGTTGAGGAATCACCATATAACCAATACGCCAACTGGCGAAACCATAAGCCTTGGAAAAGCTATACAGAGAAATAGTGTATTTGGTACTACCACTAAACCCCCCTGGAGAAACGTGTTTAACCTTGTTGTAGGTAAAATATTCATAGGCTTCATCGCTAATATGGTAAATGCCATGAGTACCACAGATTTGATTGACTTGTTGTAGTGCCTGTTGTGAGTACACCACACCAGTGGGATTATTGGGGGAAATAGTGACTATAGCCCTGGTTTTTGGGGTAATTGCTGCGTCCATGGCTTGGGGACGCAGGTGATAATTTTCATCTGTTGCTACCAAAACTGGACGACAACCCGCCAAATTAATCGCCATTTCGTGATTAAAATAATAAGGCGTATTAATAATAATTTCGTCTCCGGGGGAAGTAATAGCGAGAATAGCATTGATAAACGCCATATTGCTCCCCGCGGTCACCACAATGCAGTTATCTTGATTAATTTCTATGCCGTTAAAACTTTGCAACTTTGCCGCCAGTGCTGCCAATAATGGGGGTATTCCCTCGACTGCTTTATAAAAATTATTACTAGATTCAGCTAGGAACTGCGGTAAAAGCTCAATGGCTTCTGGTGGTGGTTTGTGTGCAACTACACCCTGTCCTAAAGAAATAGTTCCTGGATTGTTGCGGATGAGTTCCCCAACCACAGGAATAATTGGCGACTGCACCGCCTGCATACGAGAGGTTAGGGAATCCATAAAATTTGGTTATTGACTGAGATGATTAAAAATATGGCTACAATTAAGTAAGAAAAGTGTATTAGCTTCAGGTCTGTATTCATAGTCGAAAAAACTTAGCTATTTTAGAAATTACCCTTGCTAAGGGTATATAAAAAGTGTATAATAAGCAGGGCATTATCTGAAGAGATTGCTGTTACCCCACATTACACATCAAAAAAAATGCGGTATTTGTGGTACACTTTTGTAAGTATTGAGAAAGTGAGATTATGGAAATATTAACAATGGGTTGGGTATCGCTCTTGGTTGTGTTTACTTGGTCAATCGCAATGGTAGTTTGGGGACGTAACGGAATGTAGGGGAATCGTGGAAAATCCATTCCTGAATATTTTGGCTTTACTAGCCTTAGTGTTGCTGGTGGCTGTTACTGGTGGCGTTGGTTATTTGACCCTGGCGGATTGGCGCGATCGCGCGGAGCGCAGTACCGCAGGCAATCGCCGGCGCAGAGAAGAGGAAAAGCGTCAAATCCGCAGCAATTCCCCTAAAGGACGATAATTGACTCAGAGCGTACATTTTTTGTAGGGGCATAGATTGTGTAATGTCCCTACATTTAAAAAAAATCGGACTTAGTTATAAAAAAAGTAAATCCAACAAATTTGGTCAAATGTTGCCTTGGGTTCCTCAAACCCACCCACATAGACGTTAACCTTGAAAACCTAATCATGAATTGTACCGTCTGGCATGATAGCATCAATCAAGGTTGCCCCTTCAAAGTTAGCTCCACTGATATTGGACTCTGTTAAGTTAGCTTTTTGTAGGTTTGCTCCACTCAAATTGGCACCTCGTAAATCAGACTCAGTGAGATCAACTCCTACAAGGTTTAAATCTTCTAATGATGCTCCACAGAGGTTAGCTTGTCTCAAATTTGCACCCCTGAAGTCACCGCTAAGACTCGCACCAACCAAGTTTACTCCACTTAAATCAGCACCGCTACAGTTTACGTCACACAATTCTGCGTTGATCAACCTAGCGCCAGCTAATACTGCCGCACTTAGGTTAGCTCCTGTTAAGTCCGCGTTTGTCAAATTAGCGCCAGCTAATACTGCCGCAGTTAGGTTAGCTTGTCTTAGGTCTGACAGTGTAAGTTTTGCATGGGTGAGTTGAGCAGCAATAAGTTCTGCATAGCTTAAATCGGCTTTGGTTAAATTTGCTTGAGTCAATTGGGCATGAATTAAATTAAGATGGCTTAAATTAGCACCCGCCAGATTAGCATTTTTCAAATTAGCTTCAGTAAAATTAATATTTTCTAACTGTTTACCACTCAAATTTATTCCAGCTAAATTACAATTACTAAAATCTCGTTCTCCTGCTTCATAATACTGCCAAAATTGTTCTGGATCTAAATTTGAGGGATCACTATTATCGTGAATTTCAACTAAAATTTGTGAATTCTTTAGATTTTCTTTTAACTGAGCAACCTGTAAATTTAACAACGTAACTGCTTCTTCTAAAAATTTAATTGTCTGTATTTCAGGTCTGTCCTGAAACTCTTGTTTCAACTGATCAAAATAAAGTTTTAGCCTAGCAGTATTTTTTCGGACTATATCTCGGACTAGATCATGTTTAACTTCTAAATTTAAAATTCGCTCTGCTAAAGATTCTGAATTGTGTTCAGAGTTAGAAATACTCATGGATTTATCAACTATATATAGGGGTTTTCACGCTTAGTGAAGTACATTATTAACAAGCAGGATGCTTGTGTTACAAGACGATATGTGCCTATATTTAGAAAATGCCCAATTTACAGCCCATACTAACAACTCATACTGTTTCTTTATGAATTTTAACAAAATACCTCACTTACAGCAGTTTTCACTTATTGAAACCACAGGCTAATGTCTCCCTCCGCGCCTTTGCGCCTGGATCGTGAGATATAAAAATGTGGTTCATTTAGCTGAAAGTCGGTGTAACTTGTTTCTGGGTTTCCCTTCGGGTTCCTCGCATAATGAGAAGGTATTTTCACAGAGAATTGATATCAATCATTTACCCACAAAAAGATCCCCGTCTTGCGGGGACCTCAGCGTTTATCGCCCTGGGATGTTAAAGTTGCTTGACTTCTGCAACTAACTTAGAAACCATATCCTTAGCGCTACCAAAAAGCATGGTGGTTTTTTCTTTGTAGAATAATTCATTATCTACACCGGCAAAACCTGTACTCATACCCCGCTTAATCACAATAGTTTGCTTTGCCCGATCTACTTCTAAAATGGGCATTCCATAAATGGGACTATTGGCATCACTACGGGCTGCGGGATTGACCACATCATTAGCCCCAATTACTAAAGCCACATCGGCAGTTTCAAATTGAGGATTGATGTCATCCATATCATACAACTGAGTGTAAGGTACATTAGCCTCTGCCAACAGTACATTCATATGTCCTGGCATTCTTCCCGCTACGGGGTGAATGGCATACTTAACATCAACACCCATGCGTTCTAACTGGTCTGCTAGTTCTCGCACACTGTGCTGTGCTTGGGCAACAGCCATACCATAACCAGGTACAACTACCACATTACGGGCATAACCTAACATCATTGCCCCTTCTTCAGCATCAATGCTGCGGACGGTTTGATTACCTGTAGCACCCGTAGCACCCCCCCCAGCTACAGACACAGTACCACCAAAAGCACCAAACAAAACGCTCAATAGGGAACGGTTCATTCCCTTACACATAATCTGGGTGAGAATTAAGCCAGAAGCCCCCACCAGTGCGCCGGAGATAATCAACATATTGTTCATCACCACAAAACCCGCCGCCGCCGCAGCTATCCCAGAAAGTGAGTTCAACAGAGAAATTACCACGGGCATATCCCCGCCACCAATGGGGAGGACGAACATGACACCCAGTATTAAAGAAACTCCCACCACTGCGAAAAATATGGGTAAGCTATGGGGTGTCATGATTAAATAGCCACTGCCTACTATATAAGTAGCTAACAGCAAAAGGTTAAATGGTTGCTGCAAGGGTAATTTAATGGGCGCACCACTAATTAAACCTTGCAATTTAGCAAAGGCGACAAAACTACCTGTTAAGGTGACACCACCGATTAACACATCAGACAAAATGGAAATGTTCACATCTAGAGAGATGGGCTGAGAAGCTGTTATTAAGCGCCAAAATTCAGCCACGGCGACGAGTGCAGAAGCAGCACCCCCCAAACCATTGAGTAAACCTACCATTTGGGGCATTTCTGTCATTTGGACTTTGTAGGCTGCGATCGCTCCAATTCCCGTACCAATAGCCAAGCCCAACAAAATCATCTCATAGTTCAACACCTGCTGATCTAACAGTGTTGCGATAATGGCCAGCAGCATTCCCACAGCAGCTATAACATTACCGTTGCGGGCTGTAGCTGGGGAACCCAGTCTTTTCAACCCGAGAATAAATAACGATGCAGCTACTAAGTAGGTTAGTTGAATTCCTGTTGGTAGAAAATCCCTCACGCTTTAACTTCCTTTTTTTTGAACATTTGTAACATTCTGTCTGTGACGAGAAAACCGCCGACAACATTAATGGTCGCCAGTACCACAGCCACCAAACCGAGAATCACTGACACACTGGTATTTTTATCACCAGCAGCCACAATTGCCCCCAATACAGAAATACCAGAAATAGCATTTGATCCGGACATTAGGGGGGTGTGTAAAGTTGGTGGTATTTTGTTGATCACCTCAAAGCCAATAAAAGATGCCAACACAAATACAAACAAAGCAGCAAGTAAAGTTTCTGTCATAAAATCACAACTCCTAATGTTTGCCAACTTGGGTACTCAGGGCTTCTAAAGCATCCCGCACCCTTTGATTACGAATTTCTCCAGCGTGGGTGATACAAGCGGCATTAACAATGTCGTCTGCAAAGTTTAACTGTAAAGCTTTGTCCTTAATTAGTAATTGCAGCAAAGATGCCAGGTTTTTAGAATATAACTGGCTGGCGTGAATAGGCATTGAGGAAGGCAGATTGATGGGTCCGATAATTGTTACTCCATTCCAGACAATATCTTTACCCGCCTCTGTGCGGGCGCAGTTACCACCTTGTTCTGCTGCTAAATCCACAATTACCGAACCTGGTTTCATCTGTGCCACCATTTCCTCTGTGACTAGGAGTGGTGCTTTTTTGCCCGGTACTTGGGCAGTGGTAATTACTACATCGGCATTTTTGACGTGTTCAGCCACAACTTCTTGGGTACGTTGTTTACTAGCCTCGGAAACTTCTTTGGCATAACCACCATCTGCAGTTGTTTCTTCTTCTAGTTTAACCTCGACAAATTTAGCCCCTAGACTCTGGACTTCTTCTTTAACTGCGGGACGAATATCAAAAGCTTCTACCACAGCACCCAAGCGCCTGGCTGTGGCGATGGCTTGCAATCCTGCCACACCAGCACCCATGATAAATACTTTAGCGGGGGCAATGGTTCCAGCTGCTGTTGTCAGCATGGGGAAATACTTTGGTAATGCGGCCGCGGCAATTAACACTGCTTTATAACCAGCTAGTGAAGCTTGAGAAGACAAAGCATCCATACTTTGCGCCCTGGTGGTGCGGGGAATCATCTCCATACTCAAAGCTGTTACTTGTCGGTTTGCCAGTTCTTGGGCTATAACCGGATTTCCCAAGGGATTAAGAAAGCTGATTAAGACAGCCCCTTGTCGCAGTAATTGTATTTCTGCTCCCCCATTTTCTCGTTCTTGGGGCGGACTAACTTTTAAGAGAATGTCCGCTTCATGCCATAATTTGGTAGTGTCGTTAACAATTGTGGCTCCTGCTGCTTCATAGGCAGAATCGCTAAAAAACGAACGCTCTCCGGCTCCTGTTTCTACCCATACTTCCAAACCTTGTTTGATTAACCTGGCAACGGTATCCGGGTTTAATGCCACACGTCGTTCACATACTTCAATTTCTTTAGCAACCGCTATTTTCATGAAATCTCCTGGATATCAATCCGTGATTTTCTTGTGATTTAACTTTTGGCTGTTTCTAGTTGCAGCCTCATTTTGCCAACAGATGTTACACTCGCGGATATTTACGAATAGGTTTACATATAGCAAATCCTAAAATGATTACCCAGTTTGTATGTTTGTCTTTAGCTTATTTTAGGGATTGTTATTAGTCATTGGTGTTTCAAGAGGGAACAAGGAACAGAAAAAACTCGTTATTAGTAGAAACTTGGGTTTCCCTTTGGTCAGTAGTCATTGGTCATTGGTCATGATAATCTTGTAGTGCGAGCATCCTGCTCGCTACCCCTAAAAAACCCTTGCTAATTCCATCTCCTCATCCAAAATCTAAAATCTAAAATTGATTAACCCAGTATGCAAAAGTTACAATTTTTACGGTCACAGCCCCAGCTGCCTTGGCGACTGCTTTCTGCTTTTGCCCTAACTAGCTGTTTACTTGCTGGTTTGCCATCGGCGAGTGAAGCCGGAAGCTTACCAGGGCTGACATTATTTAGCGGTATCAAAGCAGAAAATCAGTTACCCTTCAGATTTGATTTTGGTGGAGAACCTAACAGCTGGGATCGAATCAGATTGAGAATACCAGCCAAAAAAATGAATTTAGCGGTGGCGCAGTTTGCCGTTAGCTACCCAGATTATTATGATGGCACTTTCGACCCCAAAAAAGTGGAAGTGAAAGTGAAAGGTAAAAAAGTTCCCCTGGCTGAGGTGAAGTGGAATAAAGAAGGTCGGCTATTGGAGATTTTTCCCCAGGAACCAGTACCGGCAAGGGAAGAGGTGGAGTTAGTCTTGTCTAACGTGCAAACGCCGTTTTTTGGAGGAATGTATCATTTTAACTGTCAGGTTCTTTCTCCTGGGGATGTGCCACTGCTGCGTTATGTGGGAACTTGGCTTTTAAGTATCTCTTAACATAAGTACTGTGGGGTCTGCTTGGTGGCTGAACCCTAAGTACAACAAAAAATAATAGAAATCACATAAGCCATTTTCTCTGGTTAACGTGATAAAATAGTAGATTGTAACTTTTTATAAAAATCCCCTAACCGGAGAACAATATGCAAAGAACCCTGGGCGGCACTTGCCGTAAAAGAAAAAGAACCTCTGGCTTTCGTGCCAGGATGCAAACACCAACCGGAAGAAACGTGATCCGGGCGAGGAGAAAAAAAGGCCGTCATCGTCTCAGCGTTTAGCAACCTGCCAATAAAGAGCAAATGTGGCTTTGCCCAAAGCAAATCGGTTAAAATCTCGAAAAGATTTTCAAGCAGTTTTCCGGGAAGGAATACGCCGTCATAGTTCTCATTTCACATTGAGAGCTTTAAGACCTAGTGTTTCCCATAGGCCTTCCTTGGATACTGCCAACAGTGAGCAACCACTGCCCAGTACACAATTTGGCGTTTCCATTAGCACTAAAGTCAGTAAAAAAGCAGTAGTTCGTAACCGAATTAAACGCCAGATTACGGCTGCCTTGGATCGGTTATTGCCCAAAGTGTCCCCTGGATGGCGGTTAGTGATAGTTGTCAAACCAACAGCAGCAGAATCTGAGTGCGTAGGCCGAGAATTTCTGCAAGAATTAGAGCAGTTGTTGGTAAAAGCTGAGGTATTAAATGGGCATTCGTGAAGAAGTTTATTATGAGGGAGGCCCCCACATTGGGGACCTAATCCTGGGTATTTTAGTTGGACTAACTGTTGTTGGGTTACCCCTAACAGTTGGGGCGATTGTTAGAGCCTTATGGCTACGCTTCCGCATTACCGACCGCAGAATTTCAGTCATGGGAGGTTGGAAAGGAGGCGATCGCACTGACATAATTTATTCAGAAGTTGTCAAAATCGTTAAAGTTCCCCGTGGCATTGGTTTATGGGGAGATATGGTTGTAACCCTGAGAAATGGTAGTCGTTTAGAAATGCGGGCTGTTCCTAATTTCCGCCAGACTTATGACTACATCAACGAAAGAGTTATAACTAGAAATCCCCTATACAACGCTGCGGCTCAGAAAGTATAGACTAGGAGAAGTGGGGGGGAGGGAATAGCAAGATAAAATACATAGCCCTTCTTAAATACAGTGGGATAAAAATCTGGTAGTGCGGGCATCTTGCCCGCTACTGCACCAAATGCGGGTAAAATTCGCTATCAGTATCATTCATTCCCCATACCCCATTTCCCGTTCGGCTATCCGTAGCGTAGGATAGTTATATGGGAATCGTGATTTAGATAAATTAGATCCAGATTCAGTTCAGTTTACAGTACCTCAGGTTGAATTCAGAATAATGGATTTTGGTATCGGGTTTCTTTCAAACAACGTGATGCTGCCGATCATAGATTTTTTCTATGGTATTGTGCCTAGCTATGGATTGGCAATCGTTGCCTTGACATTGATAATCCGCTTCGCGCTCTATCCCCTGAGTGCTGGTTCAATTCGTAATATGCGGAAAATGCGAATTGTACAACCTGTGATGCAGAAGCGGATGGCAGAAATTAAAGAGCGGTACAAAGATAATCCGCAAAAGCAGCAAGAAGAAATGGTCAATGTCCAAAAAGAATTTGGCAACCCCTTGGCAGGATGTCTGCCCTTACTGCTGCAAATGCCAGTATTACTCGCCCTGTTTGCCACATTGCGGGGTTCACCCTTTGCCGGAGTGAACTACAATGTTAACTTGCAAATCTTACCCGCAGAACAAATTGAACGAATTCAACCCCAAGCCTTTGCTACCCCTCCCCAAAATATCTATATTGCCGATGGGGAACGCGCTCGTGTTACGGCTATTCTTCCTGGTGGAAACAAATTAGTCGTAGGAGAGCAAACTAAGATCCAATATCAGACCTTAACGGGCAAACCATTTCAGGAGCTTTTAGTAGAACACCCAGAAAATAGCCTGATTCCTGAATGGAAGGTCACCAAAGGGGAGGAAAGGATCAAAATAGATGCCGAAGGCAATATAGAAGCCTTGCAACCCGGAGATGTGACAATTCAAGGTTCGATTCCCGGACTAGCGGCAAATCAAGGATTTTTATTCATTGATGCTTTAGGTAGGGTTGGAGCTATAGATCCTGATGGTCAGATCCACTGGGATATCGTCTCTATGATTGTTCTTTTCGGTATCACCCTGTATGTTAGCCAGATGATTTCTGGACAAAATTCCAGTGGTGGTAATCCCCAACAAGATACGGTTAACAAAGTCACACCAGTTATATTTTCTGGGATGTTTTTGTTTTTCCCCCTACCAGCGGGGGTATTGATGTACATGGTAATTGGTAATATCTTCCAAACTGCCCAAACTTATGTTCTCTCTCGTGAACCTCTATCAGAGGCGCTACAAGAAATTGTAGCTTCCCAAGAGAAAGAAATTTCGGCAGAACAAAAAACCTTACCATTTGAGCCAAAGAGTTCTAAGAAAAAGACTACAGGTTGATGATGCTTGACAGTCCCATGCAAAGAGGGCAGCAGTGGTTAAAAACCCTGCTGCGTTTAACAGGAGTAACGGCAAATATTAGGGGAAATTTAGAAATTTCCCCTCCTCAATTTGATGACGATTCGCCAGAAATCGATAGCTACTGGTTGACCATTGATGAAACCAATCTCACCCCTGAACAAATCAGCATTTTAACTGGTGCTGATGGCTCTGTTTTAGACGCTATTCAGTATTTAGCTAATTCTGTGCTAAATCTCGATGTACCCCAAGGTGGGCAAAATTTTTACACGGTTGATTTGAATGGCTACCGGGTCAAACGACAGGGAGAAATTCGCGCCATAGCCGAGGCTGCAGCTGATCAGGTACGGGCTTCTGGTACAGAAGTGGAAATCAGATCGCTTAGTTCGGCGGAACGGCGGCAAATCCACTCTTTTTTAAAAGAATTTCCCGACTTGGAAACCTTCAGTCGAGGTAAAGAGCCACACCGTCATTTAGTTGTCTGTCCGGCTAGAGCTGTTGAATAATCAGAGTTAAAATAGAAATATATTATCGGCATAATTGCTGGTAGTAAAACATAAATTTTCGTGATTATGTCGAAATTCTATGGACGCAATTTTTATTCCCCAACTCACCAAAGCCCCAGAGCGCACGGAAGAAATTCAAGTTAAAGAGTTTTTACCTGGTTTTGAAAGCTTAACACCTGTTCGCGGACGCTTGCGGGTACAGCATCATGGTAATTACTTAGAAGTATGTGGTGTGGCAGAAACAATTATCACCTGTAATTGTAACCGTTGTTTGCAGCAATATAATTACCGTTTGATGGTGAATACCAAAGAAATTATTTGGTTGGATGAATCGGCTAATCAAATACAAGACTTACCTTTAGAAAGGGAAGTGCTGATGGAAGATTTAGTAGAAACTTTATCACCAGACGGTTATTTTTACCCCGGTGAATGGTTATATGAGCAGATGTGCTTAGGATTACCCCAGCGTCAGCTTTGTAGCCTTGATTGCCCGGGTATTTTGAGTAGTAATGATGACAGTGCAGACGAACCCCTTGATGGTCGTTGGGCTTCTTTAGAAGCGTTGAAAAAGGAATTACCGGGATAATTACGCAAGTTCTCTTTTTCTTTTTTTGTCGGGTGTGTTGTCACTTAGCGCAACGCACCAGCTTTATTTTCTAATTTAGAATGGTAAGTGATTAATTCCACCAATTGGGTCATGATGCTCACTACAAAAGAGCAACTATTCAGCTTTGAAGAATATCTTGCATATCAAGATGATACAGATCACCGCTATGAACTGGTAGACGGTAAACTAGAACTGATGAATCCCCCTACCTTCAGACATATTTTAGTTGCCAAATTTATTGAAGGCCAGTTAGATGAACAAATACAAGGGTTGAACTTACCGTGGCTGTGCTTTCGAGAAGCTGGTATTAGGACGGGATGGCGTAAGTCTAGGTTAGCAGATTTATATGTGGTAACGGTTGATCAAGTAACAGATATTTTAGATCAATCTGCTGTTTGTCAAACTCCTCCACTTTTAGCAGTGGAAATTATTAGTCCAGATTCAATTAAAAGAGATTATCGCTTTAAGCGTTCTGAATATGCAGCTTTAGAAATTCCCGAATATTGGATTATTGATCCTTTAGAAAAAAAAGTGACAGTGCTGCTTTTAGAAGAAGGACTTTATGAAGAATCAGTATTTATAGGACAACAGCAAATAAAATCTCTCACTTTTCCAGAACTGGTGCTAACTGTTGAGCAGGTTCTAGCTGTGGGTAAATTTAATTAATATAGCGAATTTTGCCCAAGTGAAGTACATCATTAGGGAAGATGTATTAAGCAGCGAGCATGATGAGCGCGCTAAAAGACGATCATTTATATTTGTATCTTGTTTAAGAAATGTTATAAAGAGTGGGTAGTAAAAAAGATAATTACCAAAAACGCTGTAATATATGATTCTAAATTAAAATTTATTAATTATATTGGAGTTAGTATATGAGCTTTCGTCAAGAATTTAAATTATTACTACGGGCTCGCTATCCATTGATTTATATTCCTACCTATGAAGAAGAACGGGTAGAAAGTGCTATTAGGGAAGAAGCAGCAAACCAAGGTAATCGCTCTGTGTATACTTGGGATTTTGTTGATGGCTACCAAGGAAACCTGAATGATCAGGGATTTGCCAAGCGTAACCCGTTACAAGCTTTGGAATTGGTGGAGAAATTGCCAGCTTCAGCCCCGGCTGTGCTAATTTTAAGGGATTATCATCGGTTTTTAGAAGATGTGGCTATTGCTCGCAAACTTCGCAATTTGGCCAGACTGCTGAAATCCCAACCTAAAAATCTGGTGTTGCTATCACCCCGGGTTGCTATTCCTGACGACTTAACGGAAGTTCTGACAGTGGTGGAATTTCCCTTACCCACGGCTGGAGAAATTAAAACTGAAGTAGAACGCTTACTGCAAAGTACTGGTAATAATTCCTTTTCTGGGAAAATATTGGATGATTTGGTGCGGTCTTGTCAAGGGCTGTCTATGGAAAGGATTCGCCGAGTTTTAGCCCGGGCGATCGCATCCCACGGAGAATTACAACCGGAGGATGTGGACTTGGTTTTGCAAGAAAAGCGCCAAACTATCCGCCAAACCCAAATTTTGGACTTTTACCCCGCCACAGAGCAAATTTCTGACATTGGCGGACTAGATAATCTTAAAGATTGGCTACTGCGACGGGGCGGGTCTTTTAGTGAACAAGCCCGTCAGTACGGATTACCGCACCCCCGTGGTTTAATGTTATTGGGTATTCAAGGGACGGGTAAATCTTTAACAGCAAAAGCCATCGCCCATCATTGGCATTTACCATTATTACGTCTAGATGTGGGACGCTTATTTGGTGGTTTAGTGGGTGAGTCAGAATCTCGGACTCGCCAAATGATCCAGGTAGCAGAAGCCCTCGCCCCATGTGTATTATGGATTGATGAAATAGATAAAGCTTTTTCCGGACTTGGTGGTAAAGGTGATGCAGGTACTACTAGCCGTGTATTTGGTACTTTTATTACTTGGTTAGCCGAAAAAACCTCGCCTGTGTTTGTTGTCTCCACAGCTAACGACATTCAAGCCCTACCCCCGGAAATGTTGCGTAAAGGGCGATTTGATGAAATTTTCTTTGTGGGTCTACCGATCCAAGAGGAAAGAAAAGCAATTTTTAATGTTCACTTATCCCGACTGCGCCCCCATAACCTCAAAGGTTATGATATTGACAGGTTGGCTTATGAAACACCGGATTTTTCCGGGGCTGAGATTGAGCAAACTTTAATTGAAGCCATGCACATCGGCTTTAGTCAAAATCGCGATTTTACCACCGATGATATTCTAGAAGCTGCTAGTCAAATTATTCCCCTAGCTCGCACAGCAGTAGAACAAATTCAACAACTACAACAATGGGCTGCATCTGGGAGAGCGCGTTTAGCGTCGAGACACAGTGCTTTAAGTGATACTTTGGGTAAGTTAGGATCTTAGTAGTCCACATTCCCTCATGAATTACTATTGAATATTGAGTATTTAAGATGAAATTTTAACTATGCTGTCTAATTTACTGAAATTTATTCTGGGGGTTTTCTTAGCGATCGTCATTTTAATTACTACTGGTGGTGTAGTTGCCCTTTATTTCATCAATCGAACAGCCATACCCCCAGCTAAACCCTTGTTTGCCAATGATACTTCCTCAGTGCCAGAAAAAACTCCACCAGCCACTGAGGTTAAAGCTACACCGACACCGACACCGACACCCACACCCACACCCACACCAACATTACCACCGGGGGCTTACCGAGGACGTGTTACTTGGCCTGAAGGCTTGGGCGTGCGGGCTGAACCCAGCCCTGATGCAGAACGTATTGCTGGAGTTGCTGTTAATGAAGAAGTGATTGTTTTGGCAGAAAGTGACGATAAAAAATGGCAAAAGATTCGCACACAAAATGAACAAGAAGGTTGGGTAAAAGTCGGTAATACTGAACGGGTGGAGTAACTAAGAAAGAACCGGGCAATGCCCGGTGTTAGAAGTAAGATAGACTTGTGGTGAGGAGCTAAAACCTATCAGGAGGTAAAGTAGCTATCCACATTGAGAGTACCGGCGTTGTTATCATCAGTAGCGAAGGTAAACCGATCTACTTGCAGAACTAAATCGTTATTGGATTGGAAACCTGCTGTACCGTCGTTAATAGATAAATACTGTCGTCCTCCCCAACCAAAGAAGACAGCAGAGTTAATTCCTAACCCCTGTGCGC
>NZ_JANQDH010000094.1 GCF_029891735.1 Chrysosporum bergii ANA360D | reverse complement strand
CTCTTCCTATTCCAAACACTTGCGCCGCTTTGGTGACTCTACCACCATTTTCTATATAATCTACTACTTTTTGTCTTAAATCTAAACTATAAGCCATGATTTCTACTCCCATACCTTCTCTCTTCAATCTTACACTCTTTTGGTCTCATTCTTAAGTTAAACTACTATAAGTATCAAATTTACCGTAAATTTGGTAAATAGGTTATCATAAACTAGGATACAAGCCACAATGGCAATTTAACCAAGGACGTTTACCATCATGGCACATCTTAATATAGCCCACGAGCGTTATCGTCAAATGCTGGTTCGCGACGGACAGCGACGTTTTAATGAATGGCACAGTGAGTTTCTTCGCTATCAAAAGGAATTCCTCAAAGACCACGAACATAGAAGAGACCGCAAGTAGCTAAATAGGTTAGAGCAGGCATCTTGCCTGCCCCCACAAAAGTTTGATGATCAACCACGCTTTAACAAATGATGGACACCATAGGTAGTTGAGGGAAGTAATAGTCCTTGCAATTTTAAGTTATGTAAACGGTACAAATATGCAGCACCAGTCATAATATGCTCGGCAACATCCACAACTCGCCGGTGATTGGGTTCAGCTAGATACGATTCTTTTACCCAGGTGTTAAAAGCCCCCATTGCAGGACCACACCAGATTTGATAATCCATTGCTCGGCTTGCTTCTCCTGTATTCGCCCAGCGAGAAGACAGCCCCAAATACCAGCGAAAAATTAGCGCCATTTTCCGTTTAGGATTATTTTCTGCTCTCGTGATTTGTTCGGGATCACGTTGAGAAAAATAAGCTACGGTCTCTTGCCACACTTCCTCTAGAGTTTTGCGGAAAACTTGTTTTTCTAATTCCTGTCTCTCCGTTGCAGGAATTTCATCAATAGAATTATAAGCCCTGTATAATTCAAACAGTCTCTGCGATCGCATAGGGAATAAAGTTCCTCGTTTGAGAACCTGTAGTTTGACACCCATTTCAAACATATCTGCCGCAGGTGCCATCATCACATCAGCCATCCCAGCTTCAGCCAGTAATTTTTTGCTGTGTGCAGATGCTCCTGATTCAATACAAGATTGATTAACTGAACCTGTCACCACATAAGCAGCACCCATCATAAATGCAGCTAATGCTGAGTGTGGCGTACCAATTCCCCCGGCCGCACCTACTCTCACCGATGTTTGATAACAGTATTTTTCCGAAATCTCATCTCGCAGTGACAAAATAGCAGGCAATAGACACACCAAAGACCGATTATCTGTGTGACCACCAGAATCTGCTTCTGCGGTAATATCATCGGCCATAGGTACTTGTGCTGCTAATTTAGCTTGTAATTCAGTAATTAAACCCTGGGAAACTAGCAGTTTGAGGATTTTTTCTGGTGCCGGTTGTAAAAACTTGGTAGCAACTTCAGGGCGAGAGATTTTGGCAATGACTTTGTTTTTGATCTGAATTTGATTTTCAGCATTGAGACTCAGCCCAGCCGCTCGATAATAAACAATATTAGGAGTTAAATCCAAAAATGCCGAAGCTTCAATGGTAGTAACACCATATTTGAGATATAAATCCACACTGCCCCGCTCAATGGCATTTTCGCTGGGACTGTGGATTAAATTAAAAGCATAGGGACCCTTGGGTAGTGCTTCTTGAATACTATGAATAGCTTTTTCAATCCGCGATGGAACTAACCCACCCGCACCAAAAGAACCGAGAATTTTAGCTTTTCCCAAAGCAATAACTAATTCTTCAGAAGCAATACCATTGGCCATTGCCCCTGCCCCATAGGCATATTTGACTCCATGAAAAGCCTGAAATTTAGGATCACCCAATTGTTGGGGCATTAAAGGCGGAACAGCTGTAATGGTGTCCATACTGCCGGACTTACTAACATCACCATCAACTAAATATCCTTCATTGGTTGCCCCAATTTGACCTTGTTTGCTGACAAAATAACAAGGTAATTCTAGATTGGATAATTTAGCCTTAATGCCTTCTTCATCAAAAGCGATCGCATCTAAGGAACCCTGCCAAACTGGACCTTGACTATTAGTTGGGTAGTCAAATCTCAGTTGGTTGTTAGATGATTTTAACTGTGTTGTTGTCATGGTTCTATTTTTCCTTTTTGGATGACTCTTTCGGTTAAGAATTGATTTTTCACATTTCAACAGTCCAAACAATATTGGAAAGTTTAGTATAAGCAGACTGAGTTGAATTATTCATGGTTTGAGATTTAGCAATTTGCACCTGCATGATCTTTAAGTTATTAACAGGCATAGATGGTGACATCATGGTTTTTGAATCGCTATTTTTCAGGGACTGGGAAATCATTTCTGGCTGAAAGCGTGCTTGATTATCTGCATTGAAAATATGGTCATAGATTCTAGCACCTCCCAATGTAATAGTTTTGGTCAAACTCATCATTGATTTAACTGTAGATTTCTTGGATAAGGAAAGATAAAGAGGAGATAAATCCACATCAACATCATGACTAATTAGTTTAGCCAACAGCCTGATTATATTAGTGTGGTCATCAACACCTTTATGATTAATTGCTATAGCTAGATGTTCTAATTCTTTGAGATTGGCATCAATCCATCGAGAACAGTTATTTTTCGCTCCAACCTCAATAAAAATCCTCACCCCATCTTGGTAAACTCGGTTAATCAGTCGGGGAAAATCTACTGTTTGACATACAATTTCTGTGCTATTCCGGGCAATTTGGTTACTATCAACCACTAATCTATCACCAGTTACTGCTGAGTAAAAATCAATATCTGGGGTGTTTTCAATGGCATAACTATGGACTTGAAGCAGGTCGTCGTGGGCTGCTCTAACCAGATCACAATGAAGAATACTGTCAAAGTTTATAGTAACATAACGACATTTTAATTGGTCAATTACTTTTAAACAAGATTCAGGTTTACCTGCTATGATTACTTCTTCAGGAGTGTTGATAAAAGTCAGATAAACTTGATGCTCTGACTTTAATATCTCCATCACTGCAGATGCAGGTGCTTTGAGCAGATAAGATATCCAGAACCTTCCCTCTCCCGGTGGTAAAGTTAAAGGTAATCCCCACAATTCACGACCCAGTACACAATCACCACACAACTGAGTTTTAAATAAAGGTGATGTGAAAAAAGCAGTTTGAGTATTACTCCCATGAATCAGGTGAGATTGGGGATGCCAAACTCCTAAAGCCAAAAACATGGCACTAGCTTCACCTTGGCTATATCCGCAAGCAACTTGGGGTTTTACTGAGAAGTAATTTTGGAGAATGTGAGTGTATAGCGTTGCCAAACTAATACCAGTGAAACACATAGCAGCCCCGTTCTTAAAAAACTCTGATGCTGCTGTGGAAGGTTGAGTTAAACTCCTAGGATAAATTAGTTTTTCACTCAAGGCCTGACTAACGTTAGATGTCCATCTTGAGAAATTGTCATAAAGGTGAGGAAACAGGCGGAAAACATCTTTTCCAACTCCGATATCAGAACTAGCCATACCGGGATAAACAAAGGCAATTTTTCCTTTTTTCCCTAACGGGTTGGCTGTAAAATAACTGCCTAAAGGAGTTTTCCATTCACTTTGGTGTTGAAATGCTGTGGGGATACTGTTAACTGCCCAGTTAATTTCTGTGAGCAATTCTTCTCGATCATGACCAACAATGGCTAATTTATATTTAGCACGAAGAGACTGCTGGAAAGTTTCATAGGTTTGAGCAGCAGTGATGGCTAAACATTCACTATGCTCTATGTGCTGTTTGAGAGTGTTAATCTGAGTCAGTAGAGTTCCTTGGTCATCAGCAGCTATAAGAAACAGATAAAAAGGAGTTTGTTGCAAATAATGACTAGAACGCTGCTTTTGGCTAGGTGCTTCTGAAAGAATCAGGTGAGCATAACTACCATCTGAGCCTAGCCCATTAATAGCGGCAATTCTTTTAGGTATGCTTGGCTCTAAAAACCAAGTTCTTGATTCCTGAGCAACATAGAAAATACTATCCTGCCAATGTTCTGGGAAACTTTTTGGCTTTGACCAATGGGGAGTACCGGGAATATACTGATTATATAGGCAGAGGGCTGTTTTAATTAAACTCGCCATACCAGAAGCGGCGTATGTATGCCCAATGTTGGCTTTAATACTACCAATACAGCAAGTTAAATGGTCGGTTGGTGATTTTTTCTGGTGTTGATATGCTAAATTTAACCCTGTGATTTCCGCAGCATCTTCTGGGGCAATACCACTGGCGAAAACTTCCAGATAACCAATATCTTGGGGTTTAACCTTGGCAGTGTCAAAAGCCTGGTGACAACTTTCTTCAATTGATTGAGGAGATTTATCCGGACTGTTATTTTGTACTAAAGCGATCGCATCAATGGTGGCATAAATTCGTTCTTGCTGCTGCCGGGCAGTTTGCTCACGTTTGAGAACCACAGCACCAGCACCTTCTCCCACCATCCAACCGTTGGCGTTGATATCATAACTTAATGTTTTGGTTCCTGTATTAATAGGTGCTAACTGATGCCGCCAGAGGACATTTTCCAACCCCCCTGCCAAGTCCACAGATCCCACCACCACTGCATCCACTTCTCCCCGGTTTAAGAGCATCTGAGCAATTTCCAAAGCCTTAAACACAGAATTCTCTTCCCCAGAAACAGTAAACGCCGCACCGGAAAAATCCCACAATGCGGAAATGCGGGTAGCCATTATATTACCAGCAAAGCTAGTACATCTATTAAGTGATACTTCAGGATAAAGACTATTTTTCACAGTGGTTGCTAACTCGGCAACTTTTCCAGGGGACAGGGTAACATTCTCTGTTGGTAAGCTGCTAGGAACTTGCCAAGATAAATCCACACGCCCTAGAAATTGGTTTATTTCCAACTCCATTGCCATGGCGACAATCACCGCTACGTTTCCTCCCTCCCTTAAACCTGCATCTTTAATGGCATCATCGGCAACTTTCATCAACAGCAACTGTTGGGGAATCAGGTGATCTTCTTCTCTGGGTGGGAGTTTAAAGCGGAGAAAATCCACATCAAAATCTTGAATATAAGCTCCATCCGGGGCTTTTCCATCCTCAAAGCCGTGGTCTTGCAGTAATTGCGGTTGTGATTCAATTCCCCTCCATCGTTGGGGGGGGACAGGGATAAAATGCTGTTGACCTGTGTAAATTGTCCGCTCCAAAGCATCCACATCTTTACAAGCACCCAAGCAAGCCGCCATACCCACTATAGCCAAGGGATTTTGTACAGCAGTGGGGGAAGGATGAGACTTTTCCGGGACTTGTTCTGGCTTTGATGACTCTATAATCAGATGAGCGTTTGTACCACCAAAGCCAAAGGCGCTGACTGCAGCCCAGACAGGATTATGAGTAAAGGAGTTGTTTGGCCAAGGTATATTAGTATTAACAATTTGATGGGCTGAGATGTTTCCCATTTGTGAACTGAGGGGTTCAGTTAAGTTAATAGTTGCGGGAATCATCCCCTTATTCATGCTGAGAATCACCTTAATCAGGCTAGTCATCCCTGCAGCAATTAACAAGTGACCAAGGTTTGATTTCACCGAACCAATTAATGGCCGGGCTTGATACCTACTAAAGTAGGCATCCATCGAGTTAAGTTCCGTCATGTCTCCCACTGGCGTTCCTGTGGCGTGACACTCTATATAGTCAATACTCTGGGGATTAATTTCCGCATTTTGATAAGCTCTTTCCAAAGCCAAGATTTGACCTTTGGTATTGGGATTGAGAACAAATTTACCCTTACCATCATTAGATAACCCAATGCCGTTGATAATAGCGTAGATGCGATCGCCATCCCCCAGTGCATGATCATATCGCTTCAACACCACCATACCTGCCCCTTGAGAAGAAATTATTCCTTGAGATGACCGATCCAAAGGACAGGTAACATCATTTTGGGGATAGGCTTGGAAAATAGAAAAAGCCAGATGATGAAACAGGGGGTCACTACAACTAACAGCACCTGCTAACATCAGGTCAGCTTTGCCTGATAACAAGTAATCACAGGCGAGTTTAATGGCATATAGTGATGAAGCACAGGCTGCATCTAGACAAAAGTTGATGCGGGAAAGAGATAATGCTTGAGCAATGAGTCCCGCAGCGTACCCTGGTAGTACAGCATTTCCCGCAGATAAACCACTAGATAACCCGGGCAAAGAATAAGATTTATCCTCTAAAAGCTCTTGAATAGCTGAATTAATCACCCGGTGGTATATGGAGGTAAAAAATCGCCGTGAAAATCTAGTGGGATCAGAATGATTACCTAAAATCACACCACAGTTAGACAAAACCGAGGAATTGTTTAAATAACCACTATCTTGTAAAGCCTTTTGGGAGACATATAAACACCATTGGTAAAGCGGGTCTAAATTTTCCAGCATTGCTGGAGGAATTTTATATCCACTAGCATCAAATTGAAAATCCCGAATATATCCGCCTTTCATGCAATAGTATTTGTCAGTTTTACCCTTGACTGGATCATAAAACAGTTTGGCATCTACCCCCATTTGCTCTTGATTAGCGTAGGAAGTCAAATCTTTTTGGTCAATTAAATTCTGCCAATATTTTTCTGGATTATCTGCACCGGGAAACAGACAAGATATACCAATGACAGCAATTTTTTCCATAATGCTCCTAAATTTATCTAGATTTATTTTGTTTATTTTGCTATTGTTACAGCCCTATACTGGGCGTATAAAGTCAATACGCCCCGTCAGAATTAATTACTAGTCAACCAATTGGCAAATTCTTTTAACCAAAGTTGCTCTGGAGAAGTAGCCGCCTGAAAATTACCTTCTCGAATCCCTGTCAACAAAGTGCGAATTTCATCCGTGGGATTTGAGATTTCCTCCAGCACTTTGTATAGTACAGCTACTGCCTCAGAAACTCCTGCTTGCTGCATCCAGGTCTCTACCTTATGGGCAAAATCAAGATCAGGGGTATGGGGAAAAGAAGTTTCCAACGCTCCGCCCACTTGATTTAAAAGTTCTAAAATCAAAGCCTTGCGCTTTGCATTGTCCAAAGACTTGAGTGTTTCCGGATAAATAGCCTTACCTAAGTAATAATCTTGATGGGTATAGCCCACAGGAAATTCTAAGCGGGTTTCTAATGGTTCAATAGGTAACCCTCCCACAAATTTCACAGGTACTATGGGGAGATTTAGTTCCAATGCTAAATCAATAAAAACAGCACTCAGACTTGTAACAGGCTGGCGACAACTCAGGGAGCAAGTTCCTTGGACATGAACTAGCACAGAACGTCCTTGCTCAGTTATGAGTTTTTTTATAGCAGCAAGAACTGTCATCATAGACGACGGATTTTCTCGGTCAAAGTATAAACCTAGTTCCGGATCTTGAGAGTTAGGATAGGAATAAAGCTGATGCCGCATTTGGCTGATCCAACTATACCGATGCTCTGCTTTAGCTACTGCATGAATGGGATTATCTGTCAGTGCCGCAACACCAAACATAAATAGTAGAGATTCTATTCCTACTTGGTGGTTAGCCAGGTAAAGTTTTGGTGTTGCTTTGATTTCATCAAAGTCCTGACTATCTTCAAGCACTACAGCACCGACAAAACGCTGATATAAAGCTGTAAAGAGTGCGTACAAAACTGGGTGTTCATAGCCTAACAACTTGCGCCAAAATGAAGATAACTTATTTTTTTCTCTCTCTTGGGCGGGAATGAATAGAGGGTTTAGCTGTTTGCTCAGAGTCCCCTCAGCGCCTAATAGTTGTAAGTAAACCTGTCCGTGAATATCATGCAATATGGCATTAGCCTTTAAATGGGTGTTACTAATAGAAACAACTTCCATTGACACATAATACATTGTGCCAGAGGGAAGCTGTTGAAAATATTCGTACTTTTCACATTTGAGAGGTAAACCAGGAGCTTGATGGAAATGACGAATCCAAATCAACATAGCTTGATATGCTGTATCTGCTGTATAGGGGTCAAATGTCTGTACTGGAAAAAGACCGTATTTTTGAACCCTGGGGGCAGGCATCTGACATTCTAATGTCAGTTTCTTGGGGCTCATATTTAAAACTCTTTTCACACCTTGGAAAGTAGGTCCGTGAAATAATGCGCCATCTTGATAAGGTGAAAGAGTCAGGCAATATTCATCTGTAGTTGCATCAAATTCTGGATATGTGGGACTAGGGGGAATTTGCCGGAGGAGTTGAATTTGGGAACTGTAATGATATTGTGGTTTACCTTTGCTATTGTGACTCCAAACAGTGACATTTAATTTAACTTCATTCTCCGCGGACTTGCTCACCTCCTGCACATCTACAATATATTCATCTGCCAAGGTTTGGTCAAAAACAATTCCTTTTAACACCTTAAAGTTACTAGATGTGAAAAATTTGTAAGCTGGATACAGTTGCTCACAAGTGTTAGCCATCCAGGCAGCAGAACAAGTAGCTGGTAATACGGCATGATCACCAATCATGTGATCTTGTAAAAAAGGATTATCTTCTAAAGTTAATTTGCGCCGGATGCGGTGAGTTCGCAGTTCTGGTTCTAGTGACCCAGACCTAGTAGCGAGGGAGCCACCAACTAACACCTGTACTTGCTCTCCCCCGGCAAATGCTAACTCTTCCACAAACATTTGTGTTCCCACTTCAAGGGGGATTATGTCTATGTTGCGTTGCGCTAAAACTTCTTTAACTTCTGGTGTCACCATACCACCATCCCAAGCGCCCCAATTAAAGGAAACAATATGACATTGGGGATGTTGATGTTTGAGTTGATGAGCGAATTTGTTGAGAATTTCGTTGGCAATGGCATAGTCAGATTGACCAATGTTACCATAAAACCCCGCTGCGGAAGAAAACAAAACTAAATGATGCAGTTGACTCGGTTCAACACAACCAAGGAGGGTTTGTAGTCCCATAATTTTGGGTACATAAACTGCTTCAAAATCATCTGGTGTTTTATGCTGAATCAGTTTGTCAGCTAAATTTCCCGCCCCGTGAATAATTCCGGTGATTTTGCCAAACTTCGCTGCTACTGCAGCAACTTTTTCTTGGACTACAGTACCTGCTGTGATATCGGCACTAATATATTCCGCCCTACCGCCAACTTGCTCAATTTGAGAGATGGTGGCTTGAATTTCCCGACTGTGGAGAATGCTTTTGAGCATTTTATTAACTTTAACAGGTGTGGGTTTTTCTCCTTGAGCGGAAATATGTTCAATGATGCGCTTTTTCAATTCATTTTCATCACTACAACCACCAGCGTAGTCTGGTTCCCCATCCATAGCTGAACGCCCCAGGAGGATAAACTTACATTTAAACACCCGTGCTAGTTTAATCACGCATTGAGATGTAATTCCCCTACCGCCTCCACTGACAAGAAACACAGCATCTTCATGCAGATGATTTGGTTGATTGATTGATGTGCGATTAATAGCATATTCTTCATTAATTAGAGTGGTGCGTCCTTGGGCACTATATCCCACCTCCACAATTAATTGATTGGGGTCGTATAATTCAGCCATGATTGACTGGGCTGCTCTTTCCCCACTGACATGAGGACTGATATCTAAGCCGCGACAAAATACTTTTTCCCATTCTAAGTTGAGGGTTTTTGTTAGTCCCAATAAACCTCCATCAATGGGGTTAACATCAGGGTGTCCTGTCATTCCCAAATTGCCATCTAGCCGAGATACGGTAATAAAAGAACTGCGTCCCGGTTGGGTAACTTCGGTGAGGGGTTTTTTCAGATGTTTGGCGAGGAGAAAAACTTGCTTAACAATGGCTTTAGCTGTAGTAGCTGTGGTCTCTAAGGGACTGAGATGAATAAATGCACCCACAGGACCGTAATTTTCAGCCATGGCTTTGAGTTGTTGCTGCAAATGGGCTTCACTCATATCTGATAACATCACATGATTTATTCCTGTAGGTAACGATAAGCCATGGCTGATGACTGACTCGGGAAAACTGAGTACCACCACTGTCCACCCTCGTGCTGTTAAAGATTGGGCTAAGTGAGTAGTTAGGGGGCTTCCATCTGCGGTAATCAAGCAGACGTGGTGGTTACTCACAGTAAAATCTAATTGATCTGGAGTGGGTAAATATTGTAATTTCGCCCACCCCCTCCGAATACTATGATTCAGAGGAAACTCCGTCAAAGCTTCTATGCCAGCACTAAAGTTTTTTTTTCCCCCGATGTTTTTACTTGACCCATGTAGGTAACAATTTCACCCAGGGTTCTCATTTCCGACAATTCTTCAGGATTCAGAGGTGGTAAGTCGGGGTATAAATCCTGCATGGCTCCCAGAATTTCTACTCGTTTGATGGAGTCAATACCTAAATCGGCTTCCATATCCATCTCTAATTCCAACATTTCTGTAGGATAACCTGTTTTATCACTCACCACTGCCAGTAAAGATTGAGCCAAAGCTGCTACATCTGACTTACTCATCACATCCACAGGCTGTGCTACCGACTCTGAAGTGGTTTCGGCAGTGGCTTCAACATCTGATTTATTGGTAATTACTGCTACTGACTCAGAAACATTGACAGAACTAGCTTGATGTGCAGATGCTGGTGTGGCTTCAACATCTGATTTATTGGTAATTACCGGTGTTTTGGGTGTGATGACAGCAGCAGAATCAGGTAATAATTTTTCTTGAGAATGGCCGTTACCATTTTCTGCTACCACCGCAGCAGAATACTGTTGCTGCATCAGTCGTAAAAATCCTTGGGAAGTTTCTCCTTGATTTTTTAAATATTCTTCTTGAACACGTAATACTTCTGCTTGGTGTTCATAAAAGCGCATCACCATGCGCTCAAAGCTGTGGATAAAGTCCAGGTCTAATGTTTGCATTGGTGTGGATGAAGCTAGAGTTAATTGTTGAGGAATGTTGGTTGATGTAGATTGAGTTGACATAGATATAGATATTGATTGTTTAGGGGTTATAGATTGAATGAAGCAAAACTGATGAATCTGCTTATAGCGGTTTTCGGTGCTTAGTGAGGTAAATCATTAACAAGCAGGATGCTTATGTTACAGATTACCATTACTGCCAGCAGATGAGCCTTGTGGCTGTTGTTGGGCTTGAATTTTCAAGTCAATTTTTTGTGAATTTTGCAATGCCTCCTCAAAAGCCGCTTTAGTTTTGTCACTGACATAATTATTACCATTTAACTTGAAAGTTAAACTTTTTTTGGTATTAATATCAGGTACTTTTTCACCCACTTGATAGGGATCAAGTTGCTTGAGAACTAATCCAGCTACTCTGAGTTGTACCACTGCTTCCCGCAACAGGCGATCGCTATCTTTGCCTGGAGTTGCTGACTTGCTGCCACCGTGAGGATTCAAAGCCACTGCTAAATGTGGTCTGTCCCCCAAAATATTTTTGACTAAGTTGGTCACAACTTGCCTTGGTCCAAATTCTACAAAACAATAGCCACCGGCAGCATAGATATTTTCAATTTCCTGTTTAAATAATACAGGATTAAGCATATGTTCTGCTAAAGTTTGGCCAATTAGTTCTGGATTTTCTGGATACACATTGCCTGTGACATTGGAAAATACAGGAATTTTGGGTTGATGGAATTTCACAGTTTTAACTGCCTGGGCAAAAGGCTTTTGAGCATAACCCACAAAAGAAGTATGAAAAGCCCCAGAAACATTGAGCAATGTGCAAGAATAACTGTCCTTTGTCAATAACTCTTGCGCTTTGGTAATTTCTGATTTACTTCCCGCCAAAACCACCTGTTGACGGGAGTTCCAGTTAGCAATTTTAATGTGAGGAAAATGGCTGATTAGCTGTGGCAATTTCTCCATATCACCAGTCACAGCCAGCATAGTTCCTGTGTCCACATTCGCACTTAAAGGAGATGCCATGGCTTCTCCCCTAGCCTTGGCTAATAAGAAGTAATCTTGATCAGATAAAACTCCCGCACACCACAAAGCTGTCAGTTCACCAAAACTGTGACCAGCCACAAAGTCGGGTTTGAATCCAGCTTGTTGGAGAATCTTATACAGACCAACACTAAACACACCAATAGCAGGTTGAGCATTGTCAGTGCTTTGCAATTTTGCCTTTTGAGCATCTTGTTCAGACTTACTGAACACAGGCACTGGATATACCACATCGCTAATAGGGGATTTTCCGGACTGACTCAAAATGCTGTCCATCTGGGCCCAGGCTTGGCGGAGTATGGGGAAGTTGAGGGTTAATTCCTTACCCATCTCTAAATATTGAGAACCTTGCCCTGAAAACAAAGCAACTATTTTTGTTGATTTGGTGTGTGGATTAATACCTGTTTGCCGATAGTAGATACCTTGGGGATGTTCCCATGATGGTGCTGCTCCTTGAGTGAGCAATAACTTAATTGCCATCTGCAATGATGTACACGCTTCCGTGATGGATTCAGCTACAAAACCCAACCTGGCACAATGTGGGGGGATGACTAATGACTTACAGGCATCAACCAGGTGGACATAATGTTGTTCTTTGCCGGTGCATTGCAATTTTTCCAGCACTGTTTCGCACTCAGTTTTTAATTTAACTGGGTTATCAGCAAACAGGAGGATTTCATGGCGATGGTGGTGTAAACGATAAGGGTCATGTTGTTCCCTTGTGTGTTCTTCTAAAACCACATGAAAGTTAGTGCCACCAAAGCCAAAAGCATTGATACCAGCCCTTCTCGGTTCATTTACAGTGGGTAGCCACGGACGAGTTTCCGTATTTAAATAAAAGGGAGTATCGTCAATTTTTGCACGAGGTTGACTGACATTAATCGTGGGGGGTAGCACTTTATGATGTAAAGCTAGAGCCATTTTAATTAAGTTGGCAGTACCCGCAGTGGCTTTAGTGTGTCCAATTTGGGATTTCACACTACCTAAAGCTATGTGTTTTTTGGGAGGTGATTGTGAGTTATTTTCCCCAAACACCTCATTTAAAGATGTCAACTCCACCAGATCACCCGCCGCAGTGCCGCTTCCATGTGCCTCTATCAAACCCACGGTGGAGGGTGGAAAGCCTGCCTCTGCATAGGCTCTACGAAAGGCATTTACCTGCCCGGCAACACGGGGAGCGTATATGCTTTTGTCCTTGCCATCGCTGGATGCGCCAATGCCTTTGATTACAGCATAGATGCGATCGCCGTCTCTTTCCGCATCTTCCAGACGTTTGAGTACCATCATGCCTATGCCTTCACCAATCAGCATTCCATCTGCTTCCGCATCAAAAGGTTTAATCTTTTGCTGCTTAGAAAAGGCAGGGGTTTTGCTAAAAGACATATACATAAGGATGGAATTGTTAGTATCCACCCCACCTGTAATCATCATGTCACTGCGATAATCAGTCAGTTCGCTCAATGACATTCTCAAGGCACCCAAAGAAGCAGCGCAAGCTGCATCCACCACACAGTTAATTCCGCATAAATCCAAACGGTTGGCAATTCTTCCAGCGATGACATTATTCAGCAGTCCCGGAAAGGAATTTTCTTCCCATTTGACATATGCCAATTTGATTTTTTCAATAATTTCCTGAGTGTCTGCTTCAGAAACTCCATTACTCCTCAGCACTTTCTCCCACACAGGATATTCTAAGCGAGCAGTCATAGTAGAAACGAGTTGTAGCGGTCCTGACACTCCCAAAATCACACCCGTGCGCTGGCGAACTGCGTCGCTACATTCACCATAACCCGCATCTATCATGGCTTGTTTAGCCACTAATAGTGAAAGTGTTTGTGAATCATCTGTCACCTCCAAAATCTTCGGAGGTAATCCAAACTCCATGGGGTTGAAATCAACATCTGGTAGAAAGCCACCCCGCTTGCAATAGGTTTTATCCGGAGCCTTTGGGTCTGGATCATAGTAGTCATCTATGTTCCAGTGAGAGGGAGGGACATCAGTAATACAATCCACCTTGCCAATAATATTCTGCCAATATTCTTGCAGGTTCTTGGCTTGGGGAAACAGACAAGCCATACCGATAATGGCCACGGGAGTCCGTTGCAGTGGATAGTCCCGACTATTATTAAATGTGTTCTCAGTCATGGTGTCTTTTTTTTCAGTAATATCGTACTGAATATACCATATCAGACGTAAGTTAAGAGAAGGTTAAGGCCAGTTTAAATTTAGGTTAAGGCCAGTTTAAATTTAGGTTAAGGCGCAAAATAAGGAGAGTCTAGGAGTTACGCATTGACAGAATAACAAAATAGTGCATTAATCTAGGGGGACTTTGATTCTCGGTTATTGCATCGGGTTGTAATGTGGTATCAGTAGCACCGGCTTCTAGCAGGTATTGGTGACAAGCAGGATGCTTGTGTTACAGGCGCTCGCGCATTCCGTAAGAGTCCGTTAAAACGGACTTGAGCTTTGAGACGGGGAATTTATTCCCCGGCTTCTTGTGTTACAAGCGATTGGCTTCGCCAGTGCGGT
>NZ_JANQDH010000093.1 GCF_029891735.1 Chrysosporum bergii ANA360D | reverse complement strand
TGCTGACAATATTACTATTAATGCTAATAATGGCAATAACACCATTAGAACCGGCAATGGTCATCAAACTATTACTACTGGTAGTGGTAATGATAGTATCACCACTGGTCATGGGAATAATGTCATTACAACTACTGGTGGCAATAACACCATTAGAACTGGCAATGGTAATCAAACTATTACTACTGGTAGTGGTAATGACAGCATTACTACAGGTGATGGCAATGATACCATTACCGCTGGGGGAGGTAACAACACCATCCGCACTGGTCGAGGAAATAAGACCATTAATCCTTAAACTGGAATCACTATGAGTTGCGGCGATTTTTAGCTAAAACCACATTTTACATTTCACCCCCCGGCGCTGAGTCCCTGTGGGGGGAAATTTCTTTCCATTCAGATGGGGAGAGGGGTTGTACCTGTATCTCCATAGCAAAACAATCACTAGCTGCGGTAGTTAGGGCTGTAATTATGCTCTCTAAACTCAAATTTCCAGGTAATTCTACACTCCTAAAAGATTCTGCACCAAAAACCAGACTAAACAAATCAGCGTTTGGCTGTAAACAGATAGAACCATGTTGCAAAACCACTTCACCGCTTCGCAGTTGGGCGCTACCGATTAGTTTAGACCCATCTGGTAAAACTAAATCAGCAGTTGTAGCTGTAGCAAAACAGTTAGGATTGTGAATATAGCCCCGCCCAGCTGTACCGTAGCGTAATTCCACACCGAGCGATCGCCATCCTTGAATCAAAAACTGACAAATTTTTGCATATATCTGGAAACGACTACCAGATATTCCAGAAGTGATCACAGCATAAGTCAAGTCGCCCTGATGTAGTACAGCCCTACCGCCGGTGGGACGACGCACCAAATCTAGTTTTTCACCCCTCCACTGCAAATTTTGCCAAAATTCCGGGTATTGGCGTTGGTGATAGCCGAGAGAAATGGCTGGGGGTGACCAGGTATAAAATCGCAGAGTTGGCGGATGCTTTCCAGACTTGTGCTGTGCTAACAACCATTTGTCAATGGCCATTTGCACATGGCCGGGAGCCTCTAGTAAAGGAATCAACCGCCAAACCTGCTTACCATCACAGTTTTGAATTGGATTTAACACAAAGACAACAATACAAACAATACTTATGATTAAGCAATACCAAACTCAGCTTGTAGAATTTCATCATGATCATCGGCAATGGTAGCCACAATGGTAATTAACCGTGACACCTCCGCAGGAGATAAATCTTCTACAGTCCTTGTTGATATCACAACCACCTGATTTTCAATCACGCCAAAACGGGCTTCTAAAGTAGTGGTGCAGTTCATTTGCAAAAGGTGACGCATTAACTTTAGTTCATCCTTAGCAGGTAGCTTTAGCACAGCAGACCAAACTGTGATGGTATCTTCATCAGTTTGTCCTGTGAGTTGGACAAACACATCTACACTTCCATACTTAAACTTCCACAGATAACCACTCCCTGGGGTGTGGCTAACCATAGCACTATCATCTTCTTCCAGAGTACCAATCACATTTTCAATCACTTCCACATGGTTGATATTCACTGTATCCATGTTGATTTCATCACTGATTAGGGTTTCTTCGTAGTTGGTCATAGAGATTTTTGCTTGATTTGCTGAGTGTTTTATCTACACTTTATAGCCGATTGGTGATAATTTCCTAGGTAATTATCTAGTTATTGGTCATACAACGACGGAATACAGCAGGCCTGGAAAAAAATTGCTAATGTAAATGATCGTCTTGTAGTGCGGGCATACCTCAACTATAATTAGACTACGCTCAGTGCGAAGCGATCAGCACAAGTCTTGCTCGCTAAGGATGTACCTCAATTGGGCATAATTTGCTATATTAATCACATTTATACAAGTCGGGCATAATTGTTTCCCGAAGATTAGCACCCCTCAAATTAGCACCCCTCAAATTAGCGCCCTGGAGATTAGCACCCTGGAGATTAGCCCTTGTCAAGTTAGTCCATGCCAAGTTAGCACCACTCAAGTTAGCTTTACTCAGGTTGGCTTGATATAAATAGGCTCCGCTAAGGTGAGCTTTGTGCAAATTAGCCTTGTAGAAGTCAGCTTGATAAAAGTAAGCCCCCATTAAATTTGCTTCGTACAAATTTGCCTCACTTAAATCAGCACCAATTAAGTTAGCTGCAATCAAATTGGCAAAACAAAGGTTAGCCCTGATTAACTTGGCTGTAGCTAAGTCCGCATCCTTTAAATTAGCGTCTTTTAAATCAGTTCCAATCAGGTTAGCTGCGGCAATGATAGCGCTTTGAAGATTTGCCTGACTCAAGTCAGCACCAATCAGATGGGCATAACTCAAATTTGCCTGGGTAAGTGTGGCATTACTCAAATTAGCTATACTCAAATTAGCTGCATTCAAATTAGCTTCTATCAGCTTGGCTTGGTGGAGATTTGCACCACTCAGGTCGGCTTTGCTGAGGTTAGCTCGCACTAGGATCGCGTTACTTAAATCTACCTTGTTTAAATTAACTTCTTGGAGGTTTGCCCCTCTGAGGTTGTCTCCTTTGAGGTTAGCAGCGCTGATGTCTAGTTTCGTTTGGGGATTTTGCTGTCTCCACTCCATCCATTGAATTGCACCTGCTTTGAGTAAAGCTAGATGCTCTCGATTTGCCATGTTCTCTCCTCTACTCTTGTCGCCCTGCTTGGGTATCTATCCGACCGGCCACATTCTCAATTGCTGCTAATGCTCCGGCTGCACCTGCTAAAATGTCCTGTTCTGTTCCACCTAAATACAATCGTCCAAAACTTCCCACCGCTTGTACTTCTAGGATGTTAATCGCTGCTGCTTTCTCCGCTTCATTGGCAGCTAGTGCGGCGTAAGTAGCCGGCTGAACTTCTAATACATATAGTGTTTGCCCTGCTAACAGTAGTTGACCTCTGCGGGTGCGATTGATTAGTTGGGTTTGATAAGCATCAATATTGCGGATAATTTGGTTAGAAACAACACGCGGTTTCAGACATTCTTCTTTTTTAACTCCCAGTGTTGCTAAAATCGCTTCACCAGCGGCCCTGGTTTCCCCTTGAGAGCTAGAATGAATTTCTAATAAACCATATAGTCGTTCTACTACCTGCACCCCTGGACGAACAGAGGCAGATTTCAGTGCTACATCCGTAATCCGATTAATTTCAATCCCTGGAGATATTTCAACCCACAGTGATGTATCTCCGGGTAATGGTAGGAAACCTTGGGCGACTGTTCCCATGTAGGCTGCGTGTTGTGGTTGTAGGCTGTCCAGAAATACAAAACTGCGTAGTTCTATTCCCAAGGTGGTGTTCTCCAGTTATGATCATAAGTATCTGAGTTTAACTTTAAACTACCATAAGCCAAATGGAGGGAACAGGGAACAGGGAATAGGGAATAGGGAAGATAACAAAAAATGTAGAGTCGAGATGAGAGTGTCATCTAAAATTCCTGATCTACAATAATCACAGTTGATTGCCCCAGTTCCTAAATAAGGAGTTATCAGTGGTATTACAAGTACACGCCAGTACCTACGAAGCTAAAACTCAAGCAATTGCTCAACAGCTTCTGTCAGCTACCCAAGAAAATCGCTCGTTTTTAGGTTCCCTACGCGATCAGATGCGCTGGGATGATAAATTACTAGCTTGGGCTATGAGTAATCCTGGTTTACGGGTGCAACTATTTCGTTTTATTGACACACTGCCTGCTTTACAGCATAAATCAGAAATTGCCGCACATTTACAAGAATATTTAGGGGAAGAGTCTGTAGAATTACCCTCGGCTTTAAAAGCCATGCTCAATTTTGCTCACCCTGATTCTATGCCGGGACAGGTTGCAGCTACTACTGTTTCTACAGCAGTGGAAACTTTGGCACATAAATATATTTCTGGGGAAAACATTAAACAAGTCATCAAAACAGTTGAACGGCTGCGAAAAGAAAAGACCGCTTTTACTATTGACCTACTGGGTGAGGCGGTAATTACTGAAGGAGAAGCTCAGAGTTATTTAGAACGGTATCTGGATTTAATGCAGCAATTAGTGGAAGCGTCCCAGAGTTGGGCTGTGATTCCGGCTATTGATGAAGCAGATGGAGAAAATATACCAAAGGTTCAGGTTTCTGTTAAGTTAACAGCATTTTATTCTCAATTTGACCCTTTAGATGCTCAGGGTAGTGAGGAAAAAGTAAGCGATCGCATCCGCATTTTATTACGTCGTGCCCAGGATTTAGGCGCATCTGTGCATTTTGACATGGAACAGTACGCCTATAAAGATTTAACTCTGAATATTCTGCAAAAGCTGTTAATGGAAGATGAGTTTAGACAGCGTACAGATGTGGGGGTAACAATCCAAGCATATTTACGTGATAGTGAAGAGGATGCTAAAAACTTGATTTCTTGGTTGCAACGGCGCGGTTATCCTTTAACTGTTCGTTTAGTAAAAGGGGCATATTGGGATCAGGAAACCATCAAAGCAGAGCAAAAACATTGGCCGCAGCCGGTTTATAATGATAAAGCAGCTACAGATGCCAATTTTGAAACCATTACTCAGTTATTGTTAGAAAATCACCAGTATGTGTATGCTGCTATTGGTAGCCATAACGTGCGATCGCAAGCCCGGGCAATTGCCATAGCTGAAGCCTTAAATGTCCCCCGTCGTCACTTTGAAATGCAGGTGTTGTATGGTATGGGGGATAAACTGGCTAAAGCTTTAGTTGCTCGTGGTCATCGAGTCCGGGTTTATTGTCCTTATGGTGAATTACTACCGGGGATGGCTTATCTGATTCGCAGATTGTTAGAAAACACGGCTAATAGTTCTTTTTTACGGCAAAATTTAGAGAATCGTCCGGTTGAAGAGTTGTTAGCGCCGCCTAATTTGGCTTTGTCTCAGCCAGACCCCCAAAAGCCCAGTGATAAAACCGGCTTTTTGGGTGCTGCGGATACAGATTATGCAGAAGAGAAAGCAACCAAGAAGTCTGCTGAGGCTTTGGCTGTGGTTCGTCAACAATTGGGTAGGACTTATCTACCTTTGGTGAATGGGGAGTATGTAAATACTATTGAATTTGTGGATTCCCTAAATCCTTCTGATTTTGGTGAGGTGGTGGGTAAAGTTGGTTTAATGAGTGTGGAACAAGGGGAACAGGCCATGGAGGCTGCTAAGGCTGCGTTTCCTGGTTGGAAGAAAACCCCTGTGAAGCAACGTGCTGGGGTTCTGCGGAAGGCGGCTAATTTGATGGAGGAACGCCGGTGTGAACTAGCAGCTTGGATGGTTTTGGAGGTGGGTAAACCAGTTAAGGAAGCAGATGCAGAAGTTTCTGAAGCCATAGATTTTTGTCGCTACTACGCCCAGGAAATGGAACGGCTGGATGAGGGTGTTAACTATGACGTAGCAGGTGAAACCAATCGTTATTTGTACCAACCGCGAGGAATTGCAGTGGTGATTTCTCCTTGGAATTTCCCCTTGGCTATCGCCTGCGGTATGACTGTTGCAGCTTTGGTTGCTGGTAATTGTGCTTTACTCAAGCCTGCGGAACCATCTTCTGTGATTACTGCTAAACTAACGGAAATTTTAGTGGAGGCTGGTATACCTAAAGGTGTATTTCAATACGTCCCAGGTAAAGGTTCCCGGGTTGGTGCTTATTTGGTAAATCATGCTGATACTCATATCATTGCTTTTACTGGTTCTCAGGAGGTTGGTTGTCGCATTTATGCAGAAGCAGCAGCCCTAAAACCTGGACAAAAGCACATGAAGCGGGTAATTGCGGAAATGGGCGGTAAAAATGCTATTATTGTGGATGAAAGCGCTGACCTGGATCAGGCGGTGGTGGGGGTGGTACAATCGGCATTTGGTTACAGTGGACAAAAATGTTCTGCTTGTTCCAGGGTGATTGTATTGCAACCCATATATGATACTTTTGTGCGAAGGTTGGTAGAAGCAACCAAATCTTTAAATATTGGACCAGCTGAGTTACCTAGTACCCAAGTGGGACCGGTAATTGATGCTAAAGCACGCGATCGCATCTTGGAGTATATTAAACAAGGTAAGGCAGAAGCTAAAGTGGCGCTGGAATTAACTGCACCGGAACATGGCTATTATATCGGTCCTGTGATTTTTAGTGAGGTAGCACCTGATACCACTATTGCCCAACAAGAAATTTTTGGACCTGTATTGGCGGTAATTAAAGTCAAAGATTTTCCAGAAGCTTTAGCAGTGGCTAACAATACTAGTTACGCCTTAACTGGAGGACTTTACTCTCGCACACCTTCTCACATTCAGCAAGCACAGACAGATTTTGAAGTAGGGAATTTATACATTAACCGCAACATAACAGGTGCTATTGTCGCTAGACAACCTTTTGGGGGCTTCAAGCTTTCTGGTGTCGGTTCCAAGGCCGGCGGACCTGATTATCTTCTGCAATTTCTAGAACCGCGAACGGTGACAGAAAACATTCAACGCCAGGGTTTTGCACCCATTGAAGGCGCAGAATAAGCATGGGGGGGGTATTATCTCCCCCCCTATAGTTCACCACTCCAAACCCCAAGCTGCAAAAGCCAAAGCCCCCCAACCAAGAATAAAAGCCACGCCTCCCAAGGGCGTAATTGCACCTAAATATTTCCACCCAGTTAGACTCAGCGCGTACAAACTACCAGAAAAAATTGCAATGCCAACGATAAATAACCATCCACTGGCTATTAAAATCGGTTGGGGTGAAGTTGTACGACTAATTAACAAGGCGACTAACAAAAGTGCCAAAGCATGGTACATTTGATAACGAGCGCCAGTATCGAAAATTTCCAGCGATCGCTCACTAATTTTTTCTCGCAGGCCATGGGAAGCAAAAGCACCGGCGGCGACGGATAAACCGCCCAAAACCGCAGCTACGCTGATAAAAAAATTATGATTTGCCATTCCTAATCAGGATTGATTTTAGATGTCAAAATGATATGATATCCCGCCTTTGTCGTTGACCTGAAAATCCGCATTAAATTCTTTAGCTTTCATATCTAAATATTCTTGTGCTTGGCTAGCCGGTAGCTGACAATTCATCGCTAAACCTAAAACAGTGACACGCCCATTATTTTCTTGTAGGATTTTGTAAAAGTTAGATTGTAAGCGATCGCTAACTTGCTGCTGTAATGCTTTTTTCTCATTCTGGCTTTGACGATATAACCCTAAACTCATCCACCCCCCCAATAGTATGGTAGGTATGCCAAAAATAATACCATTTGTGGCAGTATTACTCAAGTAATAAAAAGCAGGTTGATTGATAAATTCTTCTCCTACAGCCTCTTTGTAACTTGTAGAAATCGGCTTAAGCATAGATTTTTTCTCAAGTGTGGCTGAAACTGATAGTGTCAGAAACATGAATCCTAGTGTTAATAGCCAACCCGCAGCCAATTTTTCAGCAGTCTTCATAGTTGTATATCAGATTTTAAACTTTTGCTTGCGATTTTAACTTTACTTGGCAAAACTTTCCATGAAAAATATAAGTAGGTTTTCTCAAACGGTAAGCTGTTAAGCAGCTAAATTCAACAATCTGTATTTCATCAATACAGGTAGTGCGGGTATCTTCCCTACTGTTATACAAATGTACAAATTCAATGCGTAACAGCTTACCTTGCTGCAATTGTAACCTTATTTGCGTGTAGCTTCCAGTAAACGAGAGTAGTAAAAACGAGTTTTAGTCATGGCTTGACGTTGTACAAAAAAGCCGTTATTTTCCAAGATTTTTACCACATCAGCCTCACGGTGTAGATAGGCGCGAGTTGCTTTACTAGGTCCAGGAAAAAAACTACCAATTTTCTTGAGTATACTCAAAGCACAAGTTTTGGGCGCAAAACTCATAATTATCCTTGACTGGGCTAAAGAACAAAGATGAGCAATCATTTCATCGGCTTTTGCTTGGGGGTAGTGAATGAGGACATCCAAACAAATAACAGTGTGGTAGCTACCACTCAAAGCTTCTAAATCCTGGACAGTGAAAATGGCTTTTTCAGAATTTCCCAGAGTTTGCAAAGCCCTCTCCTTGGCTTCTGTTACCATTTTCTCAGAAATATCGCTGGCGTAGACTTGAGCGCCATCCGCCGCTAAGGGTATACTCAGACTACCCACACCACAACCAGCGTCACAGATTGATAATTCTGGTAAATTGCCATCTTTTTTTAACCAGTCAATAACTGTATCTACAGTGCGTTGGTGTCCATTGCGGATATCTAACTGGACTTTGTTGACTTCCCCATCGCCGTAAATTCGTCGCCATCGGTCAAAGCCTGTGGAGTTAAAATATTCCTGAACAATCGTTTTATCGTCAGCTACGTTCATAAACTGAAATTTTTAAATGTTCCCTACTCCTAAAATTATCATTAATAGCAACCGTCAAGAGTAATCTGACAGATTTTTTAGCAAATTATTCTCTTTTTTTATCCTTTCATGGTTGCCATTGTTAGATATACTATGTATACTAAGTACTGATTTTCAGAACAAACTGAAGATTTACTGGTTATTTCCATGTATATTAGCGGAATTAGCGGAATTAACATTCATTTAGCTGGGGGGTTTACTTTTTTACCTTTTATGATTAAAATATAATCATAAAGTACCATGGCACAGTTAGGCTCAAAATATTGTATTGATTAGGAATTAATAAATAATATATGTATACTATATACATATAGTTAATTTGCTAACATAGCTTTAATAAATACCAATGACATCAAACTTACTAACTGACAGTCCTATCATTCAATTTACAATTCTTCTGACAGTAATTTTTAGCATACCTCCTATATTTGAGCGCCTGCGACTACCGGGATTAGTAGGTTTGTTGGTAGCAGGTATGGTGCTAGGACAAAATGGACTAAAACTTTTAGACTCAGATTCAGAAACTGTAAGTCTGCTTTCGGATATTGGCAAAGTTTATTTAATGTTTGTTGCGGGTTTAGAAATTGATTTAACACAGTTTCGCAAAACTAAAAACCGCTCCATTATATTTGGAATCCTCACATTTATAGTGCCATTACTTGCTGGGATAGGTGTCGGTAAATTATTCAATTTTAGCTGGAATGCTTCGGTTTTGATTGGTTCTTTACTGGCATCCCATACCCTCTTAGCCTATCCCATTGTTAGTCGTCTGGGAGTTGTCATGAATGAAGCTGTGACAGTGACAGTAGGGGCAACAATTTTTACGGATACAGGTGCTTTGTTAGTATTGGCAATTTGTGTGGGAATTCATGGCGGCGAATTTTCAGCCCTGAGTTTAGTAAGTTTGCTAGTTGGGTTAGCAATTTACTCCGCAATTGTACTATTTGGCTTTGACTGGGCGGGTAAAGAATTTTTTCGTCGGTCAGGAGATGAACAAAGTAACCAATTTTTATTTATTTTACTAGCTTTATTTTTGGCATCAGTAGGAGCGCAGATAATTGGAGTTGAAAAAATTGTCGGTGCATTTTTGGCAGGTTTAGCAGTTAATGATGTTGTGGGACGTAGCCCCGTTAAAGAAAAAATTGAGTTTATTGGCAGTGTTTTATTTATCCCCTGTTTCTTCGTAGATATGGGACTGCTAATTAATATTCCGGCATTTATCAAAACTCTTGGTTCAATTTGGCTAACAGTGGTAATTGTCATAGCTTTGATTACCAGTAAATTTGTGGCTGCATTTTTAGTCAAGCTTATTTACCGGTACAATAATGCGGAACTGCTGACAATGTGGTCTTTGTCATTACCACAAGTAGCCGCCACATTAGCAGCCACCTTGGTTGGTTATCAAACCTTAAATTCCGCTGGTGAAAGATTAATTGGTGAGAATGTCTTAAATAGTGTAATTGTCCTCATGCTAGTTACTTCCATCATGGGACCATTAATCACATCCAGATTTGCGGTGTTATTACAAGTCACCGAAACAAATTTAGAAACAGAGAATGTTCCCACAACTTGGTGGGAAACTTCTGATAGTCAGCGAGCAGAAAAAAATCGGCAATCCTTCACTGTAGCAGTGCCAGTATACAACCCCCAAACCCAGCGTTATTTAATAGAAATGGCTGCCTTAATAGCGCAGCACGAATCTGGGCGAATTTTGCCATTAGCTATTGCTAAGGCTCACGTTCACATGGATGATCCACAATTAGAAATATCACTAGAACAAAGTCAGCAAAGATTAAAAATGGCTGAAGAAATTAGTCAAGAATTTAATGTACAAGTTTCAACAGCAATTCGCATTGATGATGATATAGCTTTGGCAATTAGCCGCACCAGTCGAGAACAAAATGCTAATTTAGTAGTAATGGGGTGGTCTCGCACCACAGGTTTACGCGCTCGCTTATTTGGTAATGTGATTGATAGCGTTTTTTGGTCTTCTCACTGTCCAGTGGCAGTAACACGCCTGGTCAGTAGTCCCAAAACGATCGCTAGGATTATTGTACCCATTGGAGACTTAAGACCCCAAACTATTAGCGCCTGGCGATTTGCGGAAATTTTAGCCGACGTGAACAAAGCGGAGGTTGTACTACTACACGTGTCTAATAGCAAAACTCCTGCTCATTTGGTAGAACAATTTACCAATCAACTATCTGATATTGTCGCTAAAAGTCAGTTACAAGTAAATACCAACATCCAAATTATCATAGATGATGATGTGGCAGGGGCAATAGTTCGGGAAGCTCAAGGGTTTGATTTAGCCGTGTTACGTTCTGTGCGTTATCGTACCACAGGGGGGTTAGCCGTAAGTCAAGTGACAACTCAAGTGATTGAGGGGTTAACCGGTTCTATTGTTTTGTTGGGAGAAGCACATCTTTAAAAAAATCTCTGCCAAGTTAATGTTTGGTTATTGTCATCTTTATGCCAGCGTAATAAGTTGGCGGCTGGACTGGAGATAATTCCTGGTAAATTCATCGCTTGTCTGGGTGCATTGGTAGCCAAGGCGATGGCAGTTTCTACATCACAAATTCCCCACTTGACTAAGTTTTGCACTCCCACCAATAAAGGTAAAGTTGTACCGGATAAAGTACCATCTGTTAATCTCGCTGTGCCGTTAATGACGGTAATTTCTCTACTGTCCCAGGGATACACCCCATCCGGTAGCCCCAGGGGTGCTAAAGCATCACTCACTAGAAACAACCCTTGGGCTTGGTTGCTGGCCTGGAGTAAGATTTGCAGCATTGTAGGCGTAACGTGTTCTCCATCGGCAATAAAACCACACATCACATCTGGATCGGTAATTGCAGCACCTAATAATCCTGGTTCGCGGTGATGTAATGGAGACATGGCGTTGAAAGCATGGGTTACCATTTTTGCCCCCAGTTGAAAAGCCGTTTGTGCTTGGGCGGCTGTGGCTTGGGAATGCCCTAAACTCACAGTTATGCCTAACTCAGACAAATATGGTATTACTTGGCCGGTGGGGTCTAATTCTGGGGCTAGGGTAATAACTTTGACTATATGGGCATAATCCCCCAAGATTCTGTTTACCTGGTCAATGGTCAAGGGTAATAAATATTGGGCTGGGTGTGCGCCCCGCTTGTGGTAATTTAAAAATGGTCCTTCTAGATGTACCCCCAGAATTTTTGCACCTACTTGTTCGGTGGGGAGATAATTAGCAATTATGGCGAGCGATCGCTGTATATTTTCTATTGAAGTTGTCACTAGAGTTGGTAAAAATCCATCTATGCCAACATCCCAGAGAAATTGGCATATTTTGGGTAAAATATCGGCATTTTCAGTTTTTAAGTCAGTAAACGCCCAACCCAACGCCCCGTTAATTTGTAAATCAACACCACCATTGGAAATCCAATCACCAGCCACATCTAATAAAGATTCACAAATAGGAATTTCCCTACCCATGGGGAGGATTTGCTGAATTATCCCCTCATGGTTAACTGAGATTCTTTGGAAATCTTGATAACCAGGTACTCGCGCATTAATAATATCAACAGGGTTTTGTATTGCTAATCTCAAATTAATATGGCTCCTCTTATCGGTATTATCATGGGCAGCGATTCCGATCTGCCCACCATGAAAGATGCGATCGCAGTTTGTGAACAATTTGGCGTAGAACATGAAGTAGCCATTGTTTCTGCCCATCGCACTCCAGAACGGATGGTACAGTATGCCCAACAAGCGCATCAACGAGGCTTAAAGGTGATTATCGCCGGTGCGGGTGGGGCTGCTCATCTTCCCGGAATGGTAGCATCTTTAACTCCGCTCCCGGTAATTGGCGTTCCTGTACCCACTCGGAACCTACAAGGGGTTGATTCTTTATATTCCATTGTACAGATGCCTGGAGGTATCCCAGTGGCAACAGTAGCAATAGGTAACGCTAAGAATGCTGGGCTGTTGGCTGTGCAAATTATGGCTACACACCAACCAGAATTATTGGAAAAAGTCCAAAAATACCGTCAAACCCTCTCAGAATCCGTCATAGCCAAGCAAATCAAACTCCAAGAACTCGGCTATGAACAGTATTTGCAACATTTGCAACAAGAGCCGTAGCATGAGAGCCACAAGTATTTGTTGACTTTTGCGACTTGTTTACAAAACTTAACAATATTATTCATGTTTCTGGCGCAAGTCAGAGAATGCTGACAATGCAAAGGATGTACCTTCCTGTTGGGAAAAAATTCCGGGCTAGTAGAGGAGTGAAATAAAAAAATAGTATCTGACATGACAGAATTGTAATTCTAGTAAATAGAAGATTAACAAAATTTATTACATTATTACAGACTGGCACCATGCCGATGAAGTCATTAAACATACTTAATTATTGGCTGTTTTAGCCGAATAATTAAGCACTAAAATTTGCCGTTTTTATCTAAAAATGGTCATATTGGTGATGCCTCTTTTCCAAGCATCACTAACTACAAGTAAACATCAAGTAAACATCAAGTGAAGGAGGTTATTATGTTGTATTACATAACCTTTTGTTAACCTTCTGTTAACCTTTTCTTAAACAAATCACAAAAAAAGGTTTACAAATTTACTAATAGTTGCCTAAACTGAATTTCACAGTTGGTTAACCAATGGCATCAAGCACCACTAAAGTCACTTTAGGGGTTGTTTGTTGTTGGCTAAACTTGTTTTTTTGATTCATGGGAGGATGTAAATTAAACTCATGTACAAGCAGAAGTACAAAATCAAAAATAGTCGATTCTCCCGGAGAACCTCGGCTCAGAAGAAACAATTAAACTCACAATTAAAGGGACTAAACCTAGCAATTAAGCAGCTTTCTCCCAGTTGGCGAGCCTGTTTACCCTTAGCTTGTTTGATTGTTTTAGGCTGGGGTTATGTAGCAGTTGCCCAAACACCAGATGGGGGACCCACCACAGCAGAACTAAAAATTGCTCTGGATACTCTTTGGGTAGCGGTTGCAGCTTTTTTAGTATTCTTTATGAATGCTGGTTTTGGAATGTTAGAAACCGGCTTTTGTCGCCAGAAAAATGCTGTAAATATTCTCGCAAAAAACCTAATTGTATTTGCTCTGGCTAGTATTGCCTTTTGGGCAATTGGTTTTGGGATCATGTTTGGTAATGGCAACAGTTTCTTGGGAACCTCTGGGTTTTTCCTTTCAGGGGCAGATAACAGTCCTGTAACAGGCGATGCTTATCAAGGAGTCTTCAGTTCTTTGAGTTGGGCAGGTGTGCCTTTAGCAGCCAAGTTTTTATTTCAACTGGCCTTTGCGGGAACTGCGGCCACAATTGTTTCTGGTGCTGTAGCAGAACGGATTAAATTTGTTGATTTCTTAATCTTCAGCCTCTTACTTGTAGGTATTGCCTACCCCATCACCGGACATTGGATTTGGGGTGGTGGTTGGTTAAGTGGCTTTGGATTCTGGGATTTTGCCGGTTCCACCGCTATTCACTCGGTGGGTGGCTGGGCTGCTTTAATGGGAGCTGCATTTCTAGGACCACGCCTGGGCAAATATCAAAATCAGCAAATTGTGGCTTTACCGGGTCACAACATGAGTATTGCTACCTTGGGTTGTTTAATTCTCTGGTTAGGCTGGTTTGGTTTTAACCCCGGTTCCACAATGGCTGCTGATGGTAGCGCCATTGCCCACATAGCTGTTATAACTAACATGGCCGCTGCTGCCGGTGCGGTTGGCGCTACAGGTACAGCTTGGATTTACTTAGGTAAGCCAGATTTATCTATGATTATCAACGGGGTTTTGGCCGGCTTAGTAGCCATTACAGCCTCTTGTGCTTACGTGACTATTCCTGCGGCTTTACTCATCGGCTTCATTGGCGGAGTGATTGTTGTTTTCCCAGTCACACTCTTTGACAAAATCCAGATTGATGACCCGGTGGGCGCAACCTCAGTTCACTTGGTTTGCGGTATCTGGGGAACTTTGGCAGTTGGTCTGTGGTCTGTTGGTCCTGGTGTTTATTCCTGGTACGGTCCTGGTGCAGGTCCTGGTGCAGGTTTATTTGCCGGTGGTGGACTGGGACAGTTATTTATTCAATTGGTTGGCGTTCTTACTGTAGGTGGGATGACAGTTCTTCTCAGCAGCATCTTCTGGCTTATCCTCAAGGCTACTTTAGGTATCCGGGTATCCAGAGAAGAGGAGTTAGAAGGCTTGGATATCAGCGAACACGGTATGGAAGCCTACACTGGATTCCTCCAAGAAACTAGCTCTAGAGGATCTGAAGCCTATGGTTCAGCCGGAATATCACCAGATAAATGATCATGTTTGATTGCTGATCAATACCCGCCCATGATACCTTTGACTTGATTCAAGTGGCGGGTTTTTTGATGCCAAATTTTCTTTAGTGTGACATATTGACTTTAGCGATTTAAAATCTGATTCAAATCATTGGTATATTTTGCTATTTGTGTCCACTTCTGCAAAAACTTTTCCGATTTGGGGATTTTTCCTGCTGGTAACCAACAGCATACTAATGTTGGTGGTAATCTTGCTCGTATGGCAACAGCAGCGATTAACGGCTGTTTTTGGCAATCCACTTTCCCCAGAGCAAGTTGATCAAACCCAAGCCAACACACCAGACTTAGGCCCCCGTCATCAACTCACTTATCAACAGTGGGTGGATATTCTCAAGCAAGAGGCCAAAGTGGCCTCTAACCGACCTCCCCAGCGTTTAAGCATTCTGATAGGAGATTCTCTCACTTTATGGTTTCCTCCTGAGTTGTTACCACAGGACAGAAATTGGCTTAATCAGGGAATTTCAGGAGAATCTAGCCATGGACTATTAAAAAGATTAGACCTATTTGATAGTACCCAGCCAGAGGTGATTTTTATCATGATTGGCATTAACGATTTGATTCGAGGGGTCAGTGAGCAAGTTATTTTAGATAATCAACGCCAAATTATGACTTACCTCCTTAAAAAGCATCCTCAAGCGCAAATTGTGATCCAGTCGATTTTGCCACATGGGGATAAGGAAGCTACCTGGGAGGGAAAAGAAAAATTGCTGAGTATTCCCAACAGTCGAATTCGCCAGTTAAATGAAAAACTGCAAAGCGCAGCTGCTCAAGTGGGTGTTAAATATCTGGACTTATATCCTTTATTTACCAATAAGCAGGGTAATCTCCGCAGTGAATTTACCACTGATGGTTTACATCTGAATCCCACAGGTTACTTGGTTTGGCGTACTGCGCTACAAATGTATAGCAATATGAATATGGCTAGTAGGGAATAGGAAAAATTTAGCCGTGAATGTCTTTTCCCATTTCTTCTGCAATGGCCTCCTAGCACGACACAATAAGAAATAGTGATTTAAGTGGCAAAAACAATGGATACAAAAGCTTTTAAACGATCGCTCCAACATTCAGAAAATTACAACCGGAAGGGATTTGGTCATCAAGCAGAAGCTACTACTCAGTTGCAATCTGAGTATCAAAGCAGCTTGATTCAAGAAATTCGCGATCGCAACTACATTTTTACAACAGGTGATGTTACTATCCGCCTAGCCCAAGCCTTTGGTTTTTGCTGGGGTGTTGAACGCGCAGTAGCAATGGCCTATGAAACCCGCCAGCATTTCCCTAATCAACGCATCTGGATTACTAACGAGATTATTCACAATCCTTCTGTAAATCAACGGATGCAGGACATGAATATCCAATTTATCCCGGTGGAGGCAGGTAAAAAAGATTTTTCCGTGGTGGAAACTGGTGACGTGGTGATTTTACCGGCCTTTGGAGCCAGCGTTCAAGAAATGCAAATTTTGCATGACCAGGGTTGCCAAATTGTGGATACAACTTGTCCCTGGGTTTCTAAAGTTTGGAATACTGTGGAAAAGCACAAAAAAATTGCTTTTACTTCAATTATTCACGGTAAATATAAGCATGAAGAAACAATTGCTACTAGCTCCTTTGCTGGTAAATATTTAATTGTACTGAATTTACAAGAAGCCCAATATGTGGCAGATTATATTCTCAATGGTGGCGATCGCCAAGAATTTCTGCAAAAATTTGCTCGAGCTTGTTCAGCCGGATTTGACCCTGATCAGGACTTAGAAAGGGTTGGTATTGCTAACCAAACTACCATGCTCAAAGGTGAAACTGAGCAAATTGGCAAGCTGTTTGAGCGGACAATGATGCAGAAGTACGGAACCATTGAATTAAATCAGCATTTCCAAAGCTTTAACACCATCTGTGATGCTACTCAAGAACGGCAAGATGCCATGTTAGAACTAGTACAAGAAGACCTAGACCTAATGCTAGTAGTTGGGGGCTTTAATTCATCCAATACTGCTCAATTACAACAAATTGCGGCTGCAAAGGGAATTCCTTCTTATCACATTGATTGTGTGGAAAGAATTAAATCAGCAAATGCTATTGAATATCGGCAGTTAAACGGGCAGTTAGCCACAGAGCAAAACTGGCTACCCCACGGCAAAATTATTGTAGGAGTTACCTCTGGTGCTTCTACACCGGATAAAGTGGTGGCAGATATAATCCAAAAAATTTTTGCATTAAAAGCACTAGCATCGGCGCTTTAACTCAATCCTGAGTAACTCTCTCTCGGTAGCTTCAAGCTACCGGAGGGTTTTTTGGTCATCGTTTACAACTTAGGCAAGATGTCCGGTAATAAATCACCGGGAATTTTTGATAAAGCTAGATTTTGTCCTTGTATCCCCAATTCACTGTGAAAAGTACGAATTGTTTTCACCACATAAGTTAATGTTGTTTGATAGGCTTCTGGCTGTTGGCGAAATCCATTTAAAGCTTGCAAATGATTATTTAAAGCTGCTTCTAGATGTTTAGACTTAGCGGCTTTGTCATCATCAAAATAATTATCTGTGACTAGCTGATAATGAGCTAATCCAAAATTATTGTGAGCAGCAAACAAATCAAAACTTAAAGATATACCCTGCAAAGAGTGGGCTAAGGCAAGAGCTTCATCATAAGCATTAATAGACAATTGTAACAACTTTTGCCGTGAATCTTTAGTTGTTTGAGATAAGTTTGCTAAATGCCAGTAAGCAGTACCCAAATTATTTTGAGTGGCGGCGCAAGCACTGGGAACATTGGCTGGAGTACGGTATTTTAAAGCCTCGCGGTAAACATCAATGGCAAGTTGCAAATTTTTTGCTGGTTGTTCTTCGTATTGTGCCAAGTTCCAGTGGGCAGTACCTATATTATTTTGAATCATGCCATATTTCAAAGGTTCCTGTTCCGGGTTGTAGTGCGCTAAGGCTTTGCTATATGATGCGACCGCTTTCTTTAAATTATCCACCGGTTGACTGTATTGCCCTAAATGCCAGTAAGCAGTACCTAAGTTATTTTGGCACGCGGCATACTTTAATGGTTCCACTTCGGCGTTACGATAGCGCACGGCTTCACTATAAGCTAATACTGCTTTTTGCCAATTTTCCTTGGGGTTAGCAAAACGAGCCAAATCACCATAAGCAGTGCCTAGATTATTTTGTACCCGTGCATAGGTTTCTGACTGTTCTTGGGGGGATATGAGTTTTAAAGCTAAGTGATAAAATTCAATTCCTTGTTCTATGTAAGTTTTCCCTTCCCCAGGGTCATGGGGGACGCGGTGGAGCATCCAATAAAGTGTACCCAAGTCATTTAAAATATCTGGTACTTGGGGTGATGTTTCATCATGGGCGATAGCTTCCTGATAGGCGAGAATTGCCACCGTTAAATTTTTTAGATTGGACTTTCCTTTTTCAATGCGGAGGCGATATAAGTTTCCTAGGTGATGATAAGCTGCTGCTAGTAAGTCTTGAGAGGCTTGTTGTGAGTGTAATTCTTCAATTTCTAACAGAATTTGCTGCGCTTCTTGGTTATCCTCTCCATCTTCACCAATGTTATTGTTCATTGTTTCCATAAGTAGCTCTGTTAGCTCTTTGCTAATATGGGACAATGACAATGGGGAGAAAGTTTGATCTTCCCTGGTAGTCTTTAGTAATTCTGTAGTTAACGGGAAGGCTTTTTCTTTTTCACTGGGATCATTTTTTGGTGATTGTGCTGGAAAATCAAAGTCATCCCCAAATTTCAGGTTATCGTTAGAAGCAGCTTTTATTTCTGCTGAAATCACTGATTCATCAACAACAGGTTGCTCAACATTTTCTGAATAACGTTGATTTTCTGTTATTGGTGTGGGTTCTCCCGCAAACACAAACACACCACTACGCCAACGCCAAAACTGTGGTGCTGACTGCTGAATGGCCGTCAACCAAGGACGGGATACCCACAACAGCAGGCTGGACTCTAGAAATTGACTGGACTCTTGATGAGAAAAATATTGATCACTTAAGCGCAGATAGTGTAAAAATAAACGCTGTATTGATACTGGTTGCTTGGTTAATTGTTCTACACCTACAATCTGAAATATTGGTATCGGTAGAGATTTTCCAGGCGTTTCTTTGGAAGCACCAACAATTGGTGGTGGATAATTAGCCAACCATTGATTTATATGACCGATGGGATTGGGATCACTTAAATTCAACCTTAATGTGACTAATCGCGGATAGGCTGGAGTGCAGGTTCCATCACTATTTACAGGTTTATATAGCACTTGCCTGACTGGGTAAGCTAAAGTAGAATGCAAACGAGCAGCTACTTGATTTCGTAAGTGTAAATTATCGCTAACTGCTAGGAAAACTTGTTGTCTTAAACCAAGACTTAGGGCAAGTTTTAAACGATGATACACTTTGCGATTCCAAGTATAATTGTTGGTGTGTGTGGTGTCATTCACGCTCATGGCGGCTAAAGAGCCAAAACATGGTAAACATAGATTTGACAAGATACATGAGAGCAGATCAAGAAAATTAATCTGCTGAATATCCATCAAGTTTTTTACATTTGGTAAAGTTAACAGTATTTATTTATACTTACTTCCCTATAACATTCTAACAAAAAAAATAAAAATAAAAAACAAGGTTCCTATAGCATGGAAACCTTGAAAACCAAAATATAAAGTTTTGTAAAAAAATTTCGATGTCAATTACTCATGAGTAATTACTAATTGTTCCTTCAAGGGGTGAACTCGCACTAGCATAGGTTTTTAAAGGCATTCTGCCAGCCAGATATGCTAAACGACCAGCTACTGCGGCTAAATTCATGGCTTGGGCCATAGCCGGAGGATTTTGGGCCAGAGCGATCGCACTATTAATTAACAAAGCATCTGCACCCAATTCCATGGCTTGGGCTGCTTCTGACGGTGCGCCAATTCCGGCATCTACCACCACGGGTATATTAGCATTCTCAATGATAATTTGAATATTGGCGGTTGTTTTTAGCCCTTGTCCCGAACCAATGGGCGACGCTAACGGCATAACTGTGGCACAGCCCACATCTTCCAGGCGCTTGGCTAACATGGGGTCAGCATTAATATAGGGTAAAACTGCAAAACCTTCTTTAACCAGCTGTTCAGCAGCTTTTAGTGTACCTATGGGATCAGGAAGTAAATATTTAGGATCAGGTATGACCTCTAACTTAACAAAATTGTTATCTTCCTGTCCTAATAGTTTGGCCATTTCTCGCCCTAAACGAGCCACCCGAATGGCATCTTCTGCGGTTTCACAGCCGGCTGTATTGGGCAACATCCAGATTTTCCCCCAATCCAGGGCTTCTGCTAAACCTTCATGTCCTGCTGCTTTAGTTTGTACCCGTCTAACCGCCACAGTGACAATTTGACAACCACTCGCCCTAACACTTTGCTGCATTTCCTCAATGCTGCGATATTTGCCGGTTCCTGTCATCAAGCGGGACTGAAAAGTTTTACCAGCAATGACTAGTGGTGAATCTATAGAAAGGTTATTGCTTGCATCTTCCGTGGCGAGTTTGGCAGAATGATTTCCACAAGAGAAGTTAGCAGAGTGGGTTAGCATGGGAGTAGGGATGGATAACTGGCTATGAAAGCGTGAATATTGGAAATGAGACAATATAGGATCAATTTTCTGTTCCCAAATCAAATCGGCAATTAGTGATCCTGTTATGGGCGCAAGTAATATGCCATTACGATAATGACCTGTAGCTAAAGTTAAATTTTCACAATGGCTAGTGCCGAAAATGGGTAACTCATCGGGTGTAGCAGGGCGAAATCCCCACCAGAATTGCTCAATGGGGTAATCCTGTAATTGAGGATATAGATTAATGGCTTGTTGCAGTAAGCTTTGAATACCAGCAGGGGTGTTGTGGGGGGTAAAGCCGACATTTTCGCTCGTTGCCCCAATAATAATAGAACGGTTCCGCCTGGGGACGATGTAAATGTGTTCTCCAAACAAAACCCGCGTTAGAGGTAATTCTGGCGTAAATTCTGGTACTCCCACACTCAGCATTTGCCCTTTGCGAGGAACTACTGGTAATGGTAATAATTGAGATGACCAAGCCCCTGTAGCTAAAACATAATGGTCAGCATGAATCAGCCCCGTGTTGGTTTGTACGCCGAGTATCTCTCCCCGCTGCTGTAAAAATCCTTCTGCTTTCACCCGGTCTTTTAATTCAACCCCAAGGGACTCGGCTGCTGTGCGCAGTACATTCAGCAAGGCACGATTATCAACTTGTGCGTCTTCAGGATACCACCAGCCCCCAACTACTTCCGCTCCTAATCCAGGCTGATATTGATGAATTGTCACTTGGTCTAACCAGTATGAAGACTGGGCAGTGGCAGAAGCATCTACTTTGTTGCTTTTTCTTTGATAAACTGGTGCTAATATGCCACAAGGCCAATAACCAGTATTTAAACCGGTTAAATCTTCCAGTTTGCGGGTCCACTCTGGATATAAGGCACGCGATCGCCTGCACAAAGAACCCATGGCTGGATTGGTGATGTTTTCCGCATCTGGCGCTAACATCCCTGCGGCAGCGTGGCTGGTAGCTGCCTGAAAGTCACCACAAAGCACGGTGACCATAGCACCGCGCCATCTCAACTCAACGGCGATGGACAAACCAACTACACCGCCACCAATAATTAAAATGTTACTACTCATTAGTTATAGCGAATTTTGCCCAGGTGAGGTACATTCTTAGCAAGCAGGACTTGTACTTGTACTGAGCGCCACAAGACGACATTTACATTTGTATCTCACGTGTTTAAGAAATGCTATAACTAACCAGGTTTACCACAAAGCTCGAATTGGTGTTTTAGCCTGACTTGTTGCTGTGCCGGCAGTGCTAGTTGACGCATTGCTTGACTGAACTGTTGTATTTCTCACACGTGATCTACTATTAGAGTTTGAAGGGGAATTGTTACTTTGAGCGACGCTGCTGCTGTTGTCAGGGGGAGAAAAACTCTCCTGGGCGACGCTGCTGCTGTTGTCAGGGGGAGAAAAACTCTCCTGAGCGACGCTGCTGCTGTTGTCAGGGGGTGTTTGATTGTTGCTACTACTGCTAGAAGAAGCGCTATTAACATTAATGTTAGCTGGAAGCACTTTAGATGTTCTGCTTTCAGGATCATCATTACTGGCGGTTTGTTCTCCACCTATGGGAAAGTTAATCCCCAATAATGTACCGAGTAAAATCGCCAAGCCTCCGGTCATGAGAATTAGTGGAGTCCATCTACCCATCTTATCCTTTTCTCCTTTTTTAACCTAACCTTCTGGTGTCTATGATATGAGATCACCTGCCAAAATCCATTGATTTTTGTGAATTTTACATCTCCTGGTGGCAGTTCTGTTGTAGGAAAATAAATAGGAAGCCAAAGCGATCGCCTAGCACTGCCATTATAGGGTCTTAACCATTGTGCCGCCAAATTCCACCTAATTTTAGTTTTCCAGTTTTCCCAACCCAGTTAACACTTGGAGCATATACCGGTTGGTTTTATGGGATATGCCTTACCAGTTGTCTTGCAAGTCTTGATTTATAACATGACCATGACCACAAACACTCCACCTCAAATTTGGCTCTATGACACCACCCTACGGGATGGGACTCAGCGCGAAGGTTTATCAGTTTCCATAGAAGATAAATTACGCATTGCTCGCAGACTGGACCAGCTAGGATTTCCTTTTATTGAAGGTGGTTGGCCTGGTGCTAATCCCAAGGATGTTCAGTTCTTCTGGCAATTGCAAGAAGATCCGCTCAAACAAGCAGAAATTGTGGCTTTTTGTTCCACACGTCGGCCTAACACCACTGCTGACTCTGAAGCCATGCTGCAAGCCATTTTAGCCGCGGGTACTCGTTGGGTGACGGTTTTTGGTAAATCTTGGGACTTACAGGTGACAGCAGGTCTCCAAACCACCTTAGCAGAAAATTTAGCCATGATTCGTGATACTATCGAGTATCTTGCTGCTCAAGGACGACGAGTAATTTATGATGCTGAACACTGGTTTGATGGCTATAAGCAAAATCGAGAATATGCTTTACAAACCTTAGAAACTGCCATGGCAGCAGGTGCTGAGTGGATAGTTTTATGTGATACCAACGGTGGCACTCTACCCCATGAAGTAAGTCAAATCGTGGCATCAGTCATCAGTAATTTATCAGAAAATATTAATACACAATTAAAACCCCAGATTGGTATTCATACTCACAATGATTCCGACACAGCAGTGGCCAATGCTTTAGCAGCGGTAATGGCAGGGGCAAAAATGGTACAAGGAACAATCAACGGCTACGGTGAACGTTGTGGTAATGCTAATCTTTGTTCATTAATTCCCAATCTACAACTAAAGCTTGGTTATAGCTGTATCGCACAACACCAGCTTAATCAACTCACAGAAGCTAGTCGGTTTATCAGTGAAGTGGTGAACCTCGCCCCTGATGAACACGCCCCCTTTGTAGGACGGTCGGCTTTTGCCCACAAAGGTGGTATCCATGTCTCAGCAGTACAACGAAATCCCGTAACTTACGAACACATTCAACCAGAAGAAGTTGGTAACTCTCGCCGCATAGTCATTTCTGAACAATCAGGACTTAGTAATGTTTTAGCCAAAGCCCGCACTTTTGGCATTGAATTAGATAAACACCAACCAGCAGCCCGACAAATCCTCCAACGCCTCAAGGAATTAGAAAGCCAAGGATATCAATTTGAAGCAGCAGAGGCCAGTTTTGCCCTGTTGATGTATGAGGCTTTGGGTACTCGTCAGCAGTTATTTGAAATCAAAGGCTTTCAGGTACATTGTGATTTAGTGGAAGGTAAAGAAACTAACAATGCCCTAGCCACTGTAAAAATAACGGTCAAAAGCCAAGATATCCTGGAAGCAGCCGAAGGAAATGGACCAGTTGCTGCCTTAGATGCGGCATTACGCAAAGCTTTAGTCAAATTTTATCCCCAAGTTGCCACTTTTGAATTAACAGATTACAAAGTCCGGATTCTCAACGGACACAGAGGTACAGCAGCTAAAACTCGTGTATTAGTGGAATCCGGCACGGGTTATCAACGCTGGACGACTATAGGGGTTTCCCCTAATATTTTGGCAGCTTCCTATCAAGCAGTGGTAGAAGGGCTGGAATATGGTTTGTTGCTACATTCTCCAGCACCAAGCAGCTTTAAAAATTTCTGGTTGAAGGAAAATTCATAGCCTGGGCAGAAAAAAATATAAAATAAAGCGTAGACTTTGAAAAACTATTAAAAATTCAAAATTCTTTACTCAATCTTCTAAGAAAGATGTTCTGGTCAGCAAAAAATGATGAAAGAAATACTTTATCTAGAAATTCCCACACCAGACAAGGCGGCTGTACTCACTTGGCTACAAACAGAGTTTAAACCAGGAACCGGGGAAAAGTTACTTACACCAGATGGTTTTCGGCTCAAAATTCCCACAACTAAAAATCGTGAGGCGGACATTACAGGAAAATTACCCAATGAACTTTCTGTGTTCCTTTGGTCTGTACAGCGCACTACCTATCTAAAAGTGTTTCGCTGGGGAGAAGAGCGGCTTGTTTCAGAAGAAGCACAAATCTTGCAACGTCTGAATAGTCAAATCAGAAAGCAGTTTCCTCATAGCTACCCTGAACCTCCAGCTATTGATTCTCAAAAGTCGATTTTTGAGCAATTAGCCCCTGCTTACCCCCTCACGGTTAAATATTTTCAGCAAATGCCTAATGGGGAATATGACCTCAACCGAGTCTACTGGTGGGAACAAAGGTGGCGTGAGGGAGTACGTAACCCCCGCCAGCCCCGTCAAGTAATTTTTTCTCACAGTCAAAAAGAAAGTGATATAAGGTCTCTTTCAGATGCCACTTATGATTTGATCTATGTCGGTGGCGCATTGGGGGTAATTCATGCAGCTGTTATGGCTAAACTGGGTTATAAGGTCTTACTAGTAGAGCGTTTGCCCTTTGGCCGGATGAATCGAGAATGGAATATTTCTCGTGATGAACTTCAAAGCTTAATTAACCTCGGTTTGGTAACCGCTTGTGAGTTGGAAAACGTCATTGTCAGGGAGTATAAGGACGGATTCAATAAGTTCTTTGATGGTAATAATCCCCCTCAACTGCGATCGCCTGTATTGCACACTCCAACTGTATTAAATATTGCCTTAGACTCAGAAAAATGGCTGAGAATGTGCGGTGAAAAGCTGCAAGCAGCAGGTGGTGAAATCTGGGATGAAACAGAATTTCTACAAGCCGACATTCACAAAACACAAGTAGTAATTACAGTCAAGCGTTACCAGGATGGAAACGAGCAGCGCGTTAGCGGGCGACTGTTAGTTGATGCTATGGGAACCGCCTCCCCCATCGCCTGGCAATTAAATGGTGGTCGTGCTTTTGACAGTGTATGCCCCACGGTGGGAGCAGTGGTTGCAGGAGGATTTGAGCCTGGGGTTTGGGATTCTCAGTATGGCGATGTACTCAACAGTCACGGCGATATTTCCAGGGGTAGGCAATTGATTTGGGAATTATTTCCGGGATTTGGTGAGGAACTGACTATTTATTTATTTCATTATCACCAAGTCAACCCAGAAAACCCGGGTTCTCTACTAGAAATGTATGAAGACTTTTTTACTATCTTGCCAGAGTATCGACGCTGTGACTTAGATAAACTGGTGTGGAAAAAGCCTACATTTGGCTACATACCAGGACATTTTAGTGTGGGAAGTAGCGATCGCACTGTTGCTTTTGATAGATTAATTGCCATTGGTGATGCAGCATCCCTCCAGTCTCCTCTGGTATTTACTGGCTTTGGTTCTCTAGTTCGTAATTTAGAGCGTTTAACAACACTCTTAAATACAGCCCTGAAACATGACTTGTTAAACTTCGGCAATTTAAACAAGATTCGCGCTTACCAGAGCAACGTTGCGGTAACTTGGCTATTTTCTAAGGGTATGATGGTTCCCACTGGAAAATTTTTACCCCCCCAACGCATCAACTCTATGCTTAACACCTTCTTTGGCTTGTTAGCAGATGAACCACTAGAAGTAGCAGATAATTTCATCAAAGATAGAAGTGACTGGTTAACCTTTAACCGCCTTGCACTCAAAGCAGCCCGCCGAAACCCAGCCCTAATTTTATGGATCTGGGATCTGGCTGGATTCAAAGATTTAGTGCGGTGGCTGGGTAATTATCTGAATTTTGGTCTTCATTCCCTCGTCAGTGCTTTGCTGCAAAAATGGTTCCCGCGCTTTTTAGTGGAAAACCAATCTTGGCTAGAAACCCGTTTTCCCGCTTTGTGGTTCCGCCTCTTGGTGATTAAATACGCCATCGTCACAGGTAAACCGCCATCGCCTAAACATTCACCACAACACCATCCAGATAGGATTATTCGGGAACCAGAAGCAAAAATGCTTAAATGAACTACTCTAGCTTTTGAGAATTTAGAATTGAGAATTTAGAATTTTTACGGAATGCGCGAGCGCCTGTAACACAAGCAAGATGCTTGTCTAAATACCGGCTAGAAGCCGGTGCTACCCTGTAACACAAGCATCTTGCTTGTCGGGGAATGAATTCCCCGCCTGAAAGCTAAAGTCGGTTAGAAACAGACTGAATTTGGTTTACATATCTGTCGTGATTTTTGAATATCGGCTAACAAAGAATTTAGAATTTAGAATTTAGAATTTAGAATTTAGAATTGCAGCTCACAAGCAATGCGATTGCCTACGGTACTGGCGGAGCCAATCGCCTGATCAACAAATCAAATAAAAACAAGCAGGATGCTTGTGTTACAACACCATGGAGAGTTGAGAAATATGATTTTAGTAATCATGGCACTTATCACCGCTTGATCGCAGTTCCCTGTTCCCTAAACAAACAGATCCCCAACTAGGTCGGGGATCTATATCCTGATTTACGAATTAGAAACGAGGAATTATTGAGTAATTAATTACTTTAATATCCGCCTTCCTCTTCATACTCTGGCTGTCTTTCTTTGATTTTTTTGGGAATATTTACTGGCTTTGGTGTGTCATCCCAAGCGTCGCCTTCTATGTCGTCATAGTCGTCGTATTGGTTAATGTAAGGCTGGCGTTCATATCTAGGTGGTTCTGAATATCTATCCCGTCCTGTGGCCTCGCTCCAGTTATCCTCTTCATCTTCTTCGTATTGAATTGATTCATACTGTCGCGCCTGCATAACTTGACGCTGTGGTATTTCTTCCTCTACGTAGTCTTCTGTCCATTCCTCCTCTACCACAGGTTGAGGGGCGCGAACTTTAGCTTGAGGAGGTTGTAATGGTACGCCACTGGGTAGCTGATTTGCTGGTGCCACTGTACGGGGAGTATAGCCATATTCTTCTTCTGCTCCTCGTTCCCACGGTGCTTTACCAATACCTAAGCGTTCTAGTAAACCAACTGTTAACTGATTAACTCGTTCTTCTGCTCCCTCAAATACTATTAATCTGCTAGGGCCAGTGCTGACGATTTCATCTACTGATAACTCATAGGTACTAACAACTTGGTCGGGAATTTGGGGTAGTCCGATAGAAGCGATAACTATAGAAAGAATTTTACCGCTTTCGGCATTGAACTTGAAGCCCCGCACCCTGCCTAATACTTCACCTGTTTCTGTAATTACTTCCCAGTTAATCAGGTTACTTAAAGTTTCAACGTCAATATCCTCGATGGCATCTTCGTTGTCAACTAGAATTACATCACCAATTTGGTTGATGGTGCTAAGGTACATATAGCGTGGCAGACTGGAAATAGAGATCAGGCTGTCTCGTAAACCAAGAGCCACAACCTCCCTTTGATCAATATCAACCCAAAGTTGACTGACGACACCGAGTCGTTTGCCGTTGTCGCGAGTAATTACCTGGGTGTTTAATATGTCGGAACGCCTAATTATCTGTTCAGAGGTCATTCTATACCGAGTCCTGATCTCGAATCCGGTTTATCTGTTTATCCATACACTATTATTAACAAAATCTCAAGCAGATGTATTGGGTGATGGTAATTTAATACCCAAAACTTGAGTGTAAGCCCCTCGTGCTTGAGTAACACCAATGGTGCGTTCGGCCGATTCTATCATTGGACGACGCAAACTCACAACTATAAATTGTGCTTGTTGGGCTTGTTGTTTAATCATTTTAGCTAATCTTTCCACATTTGCCCCATCTAAAAACATATCTACTTCATCAAAGGCATAAAATGGCGAGGGGCGATAACGTTGTAGGGCAAAGATAAAACTCAAGGCTGTGAGTGATTTTTCTCCCCCAGACATGGAGGCTAAACGCTGTACTGGTTTCCCTTTGGGATGGGCGACTAAATTTAGTCCACTGTTAAATATATCCTCGGGGTTTTCCAGTTGCAAGTGGCCGTCACCTTCAGAAAGTATGGCAAAAATAGATTGAAAGTTTTGATTGACAGCATCAAAGGCTTCTTTAAAAGCTAGTTGCCGCAATGTGGTAAAGTTTTCAATGCGTAACAGTAGTTCGGTACGCTCTGCTGCTAGGGTTTGCAATTTTTCCGTTAGTTCCTGGAGGCGGTTCTGGGTGCGTTCATATTCTTCTAAGGCTAACATATTCACTGGCTCCATGGACTGTAGGCGTTTGCCCAGGGTTCGCAGTTCTTTTTCTAATTCCTCTAAATCTACTTGATCCGGTACTTCTGGCAAAGGATCGGGTAATTCTGTACTGGCTTCTCTGATTTGGTTTTGCAATGTTGTTAACTCTTCCCGTCGCCTTGCTTGGCTTTGTTGGAGTTTTTCTATTTCCCATTGTATTTGTTGCTGGCGTAAAAGCTGCGATCGCAATTCTTCCTCTATCATGTCCCGTTTTTGTTTCTCTGCCCCTAAATTTTGTTCAATTTGACTGAATTTCTCCTTGGTGGTGCTTATTTGACTATTCAGTGCTGCTTCTTGCTGGCTCAGGGCGTTGAGTTGATTTTGTTGCCGTTCTTGCTGATCATGGTATTGGTAAATTTTCTCTTGGGCTGCTTGGATTTTTTCTTGCGATCGCTGTTGCTGAATTTGCAGCTTAGTTAATTTTTCCTCGGCGTTTCTTAATTCTGTTTCTGTTTGTTTTAATTGTTGCTCTTGTTCTTTAATAGTTACTTGGATTTTTTGCCATTCACTAGGGGTTTGAGATTGTTCTAACTCTGCTAGAGCTTGTCTTAATTGTTGTAATTGTTTTTCTTGTCCTGGTAATTCCCGGTCTAAAATTGATAACCGACATTGGGCTGTGGTGATTTTGGCTTGGTTTTGCTGTAGTTGGGAGCGTGTGCTGTGCATTTGCCCTACTATATTGTTAATCTCTTTTTGCAAGTGTTCTAATTGCAGCTGTTGTTCCCGTCGGGTTTGTCTCGCTGCGGTGAGTAATTGGGTGTCTTGTTTGGTTTGGGCTGATAAAGCAGCCATGGCAGCGGTACAACGTTCTATAATTCGGTCAATATCCCCTAAACGACTTTTTAAAGCCGTCACCTCCTGAGACTCTCCCCCATCTCCTGTAGCAAATTTTAAGGTTGAACGCTGATTAACACTACCCCCAGTCATTGCGCCGCTAGTTTCCAACAATTCCCCATCTAAAGTGACAATGCGGTATAGTCCCATATTGGACCGGGCCGCTTGGATATTGGTAAATACCACCGTGTTACCGAAGACATAATTAAAAACATCTTGATAACGGCCATCGCACTCAATTAAATTAACAGCATAATCTACAAAGCCGTTAACATAACGTAACGTCACATCTTGAACTAACTTACTAGTACGAATTTTTGTTAAGGGTAAAAAAGTCGCCCTCCCAGCCCGTTTTTGTTTGAGTAATTCTATTCCTGCTGCAGCTACGCTGTCATCTTCCACCACAATATGACCCAAACGCCCACCAGCAGCAATTTCTAAAGCTAACTGATAGAGTGGATCCACTTTGGCTAACTGTACCACTAAACCGCACAGCCCCGGCAGTCCCGATTGTAAAATGACTTTACTAGCTTGGGTTCCCTGTACTTCCTGTTGGGCTTGGGCTTGGGCTTCGATTTTATCTAACTGGCGTTGTTTTTCTCGTTGTTCTTGTAAAAGTCGCCTTTGGGTTTCTTGTTGGATTTGTAATTCTTGTTCTGTAGCCGAGAGATTTTCTGCTAAAGTTTGGATAGGTTGACTAGACGCGTTAAATTCAGTTTCTAGGCTGGTATATTCAGTTTGTTTGCCTGCTAATTCTGGTTCTAACCTAGCAATTAACTGAGTTTGTTCCCTAATTAGCAGCTGTAATTGATCATTCCGTTCCCTGAGTTGGGCCTGTTCCGTGCGCTGGGGTTCCAGAGTTTGCAGCAAAGATTCTATTTCAAAGTTAAAAGCTGTTTGTTGCTGCACCCAAGCCTCAGAAGCTGAAGCGACTTCCGCAGCTGCGGTGCGGGAAGCATCTAAAACTTGTTGGGCTTGATCTCGTTCTTGCAGACGGTGAATGATAGATTGCTGTGCTACAAGTTCATCCGCCGCGATTTCCTGAATAGAACCTTGGTATTGCTCAATTTCCCGCTGAGTTTGCCTTAATTGCTCCACATTTTCTGCAATGGCTTTAGTTAACTCAGTTTGTTGTCGTTGTAGTTGCTTGTGTTCTGCTGCTTGAGTTGCTAGAGTAGATTGCACTGCCAAAAGTTCATCCTCACCCAAAGCCTTAACATGAGCATTGAGTGCTTCTAATTCAGCACTTTGGTCAGCAATAGATTTATTCAGGGTAGTAAGTTGACCACTTAATTCTACCCCACAGATATCTCCCTGTTCAATTGTCTTAATTAACCCTTCTAACTGGGCTTGCAGCCCCCGCCAAGATAAAACCCCTTGCCAAGATTGCTTTTGTAAAAACTCCGTCCGGAGGCGTTGATACTTTTCCGCCTTCCCTCGGTCTTGAGACAAGCGATCGCGCTGATGGGTTAACTCTCTCTCAATAATCCTACAACTATCTTCCTTGTCTTTCACCTCATCTAGGGTTTTTTTCGCTTGGGTAATTTTGCGATCGTAAGCCGAAACCCCAGCCAACTCATCAATAATTTCCCGACGTTCCCTAGCATTCATAGAGATAATGCTAGTAACATCCCCTTGTAACACCACATTATACCCTTCAGGATAAATGCGGAGATTATTTAACTGGTCATGCAACTCTGCCAAAGTACAAGCCACACCATTAATATAATAACTAGAGGTATAACCCCCCTGGTGATTCACCCGCAAACGCCGAGTCACACTCCACTCACTGGGTAACTCAGACATTGTCTCATCTTCCTTACCCTGCGCCCCTGCTCCCTTGGGTAAAACCTCTCCAGACAAATCAAAAGTCACCGTCACACTGGCTTCAATAGAACCCCGTCCCTTGCAAGTTTGGTTATTATTCACCAAATCTGGTAATCTATCGGCTCGCATACCCTTAGAACTAGACAGCCCCAAGCAAAACAGCAGTGCATCAAGAATATTAGATTTACCAGAACCATTAGGTCCAGAGATCACCGTAAAACCGGGTAAGAGAGGGACCGAGGTAGTACCACCAAAGGACTTAAAATTAGTAAGTTCCACGCGCTTGACGTGTACCATAGGCGCTGTAATAGTGAGCTAACGCTAAATTAAGTAGAACTGTATCAAAAAAATATTCTACCGCAGAGGCGCAGAGAACATAGAGAGTTGATAATAGAGGCAGGACTTCTACAGGATTATTTTCCCATGTATCAAACAGATCCACCTCCTTCTCCTCAAGAAGTTTTACCCACCATGTATGATTTGATAAGTGAAGACCCAAAGGAACCTGGTTTGCCTGATCAATTTCATTTATTACAACCCCGGTTATTAGACGAAACCTTTGACTCTCCTATTTATCCTAGCGACAAAATATTTACCGCTAGTGACATGAATCTTTATTATCACCCCCATCATCCCACATGGTACAAAAGACCTGACTGGTTTGTGGCTCTAGATGTTTCTCCCCTGTATGACAACAGAGATTTACGCCTCAGTTACGTAGTTTGGCAAGAAGGCATCAGTCCATTTATTATAGTAGAGTTGCTCTCACCAGGAACAGAAAAAGAAGACCTGGGGCAAACCTTGCGGGATGTAACCAACCCCCCCACCAAGTGGACAGTTTACGAACAGATATTAAGAGTTCCCTATTATGCCATTTTTGACCGTTACCAATACAAATTTAAAATGTTTAAATTAAATGGCGGTCGTTATGCAGAAGTTAGTTTATCAGACTCTCAGTTTTGGATTCCAGAAATAGAATTAGGTTTAGGTGTTTGGCAAGGAAACTATTATAATATTAACCAACCTTGGTTACGTTGGTATGATAGCAGTGGTAATTGGGTGTTAACTCCCACAGAAGCAGAAAGAGAACGCACAGCACAAGAAAGACGACAAAAAGAACGATTAATTGAACAATTACGGGCTTTAGGTGTAGAACCCGATTTAGAGTGAGGATGAACGATACTTAGGAAGGTATGAGCCTTATGACATCTCTGACATTAAATCTTAATTCTTTAATTAAACTAACACCAGAGCAGTTTTATCAATTGTGTCTAGACAACCCTGATTTAAAATTAGAACGCAACGCCCAGGGGGAATTAATTATCATGCCACCAACAGGAGGGGAAACAGGTAGATGTAATGTTAATTTAATTGTGCAAATAGCATTATGGAATGAACAAATTCAACTGGGGGAAGTTTTTGATTCATCTACTGGTTTCACCTTACCAAATGGTGCTGACCGTTCTCCTGATGTGTCCTGGTTGGAAAAATCTCGTTGGCAAGCTTTGACCAAACAACAAAGAGAGAAGTTTTTACCTTTATGCCCAGATTTTGTGATTGAAATCATGTCACCATCTGATAATTTGCTCAAAATTCAAGAGAAAATGAATGAATATCGGTCTAATGGATGTCGATTAGGTTGGTTGATTAACCGCAAAAAAGAGGAAGTAGAAATTTACCGTCCAGAGCAGTTAGTAGAAGTTTTAAAATTACCTGCAAGTCTAACTGGTGAAAATGTTTTACCTGGATTTGTAATCAATTTACAAAAAATCTGGTTACAAAAAATCTGGTGAATTGTATACTTTAGCTTTTACATCAAAAATAAACCCATGACTACTACTTTAGATGCCAGAAACCTCACTTTACAAGATGTTAACCGCTATTTTAAATTGAAAGAACAGTTTAATGATTCAATTACATCATTGCTACCTCTAGAGTCCCTCACCGAGTTTGAACAACAAGAACTGTGGAAAATCCGTGATTTATTTCGCAGTTATTACGCGGCTGGTAAAATTGCAGAAGGACAAATAAAATTTCTTTTTATTGCCCCCTTGATGAATTTAGCAGGCTTTTATCAAGCCAATATTCAGATTACTTTAGAAGAAAATATTGCAGAAATTGCTATTGAAGATGAAAACACAAATATCAAAGGGCGGATGGATATTTTAGCTGTTAATAAATCTGGTGGAGAAACAAGAAATAAACTTTTTTGGCTATTGCTAATTGAGTCTAAAAACAGCAGTGTTAATGCTTGGGAAGGTTTACCACAATTAATCAGTTATGCTTATAGAAGTTTAGAAAATCAAACATCCGTTTGGGGTTTGACTACTAACGGTATGGACTACCAATTTATTTATATACAGCAAGGTAGCCCCCCAATTTATCAAATATTGCCAAAATTAGATATAACTCGCCAGGAATCTGCAATTGAGTTACTGCAAATTCTTAAATCCATCTGTAGGTTATGGTTTGATTGATTTTTAATTAGCGGTAGGGGCATTTTTTAAAAGTAGCGAGCAAGATGCTCGCACTACAACATTAACATTATTGTAATTGCCTTGTAATTGCCAATAACAATTAAACTGGCATTACAAATTTGTCGTGACCAGTCAACTCAAAGGCTGCGTGAATAACTTGCAAAGCTTGTACACCTTGTTCCTGTGCTACAACACAGCTGATTTTAATTTCTGAGGTGGCGATCATTTGAATGTTGATTTGGTGTTGGGCCAGGGCTGCAAACATTTTGGCAGCAATACCTGGTTGTCCCACCATTCCAGCCCCAACAATGCTTACCTTAGCGATCGCATTATCTAACACAACTTCACCCCATCCCAACTCTTCCGCTGCTTGAGTGAGTATTTGCTGTGTATTTTCGCCATCATGCCGTGGTACTGTAAAAGCTATATCTCGTCTGGGAATACCGTCAACTATTCGACAGCGCTGTGATTGAATAATCATATCAACACTGATGTTGTGTTGTGCTAAAAGTCCAAACAATTTTGCTGCCATTCCCGGACGGTCTGGGACTTGACGAATTGCCAAACGTGCTTGCTTAACATCCAAAGCCACACCACGCACCGGGGGAATGGGGGAAGATGAACCCACAATTTCTGCTAATGGCTTTTGTTCCTGGTGTTCTTCTATCTCAAAAGCCTGACGAAGTGCGGCCACAGCCCGATGGCATTGATCCCCATCCACCACACAACTAACTTTTACTTCACTGGTAGAAATCATCTGGATATTGACTCCAGCCCCGGCCAAAGTGGCGAACATTTTGGCTGCTACCCCAGGACGGCCAATCATTCCTGCGCCCACAATGCTCACCTTAGCAATATTTTCTTCTACTATGACTTCAGCCTCATCACTGTTGGGTTGAGATTGACTCCTTAATGCCGGGGCGATGGCTGCTGCTACTGCTTCAGCCCGTTTTAATATTGGTGCTGTGACGGTAAAGGCAATATCATTACTATTACCTTCATGTATGGATTGAATAATTAAATCTACGTCTACACTTTGCCGGGATATTTCCCCAAATAATTTAGCTGCTACCCCTGGTTTATCGGGTACGCGCAACAGTGCCACCTTAGCTTGGTCTGTGTCAAATTCTACATTATCCACAGGGCGGGCAATTTCTAAGTTAACTAGCGATCGCCCTTGGGGTTGAGGAGACTTAACCCAAGTACCCGGGTCATCAGTCCAACTAGATTTTACCACCAGGGGAACACCATAATTCCGGGCAATTTCCACCGCCCGCGGATGTAACACCTTTGCCCCTAAACTTGCCAGTTCCAGCATTTCATTACAAGTAATCTCATCCATTAACTGGGCTTCAGCAACCAGGCGGGGATCTGTAGTCAAAATCCCTGGAACATCTGTATAAATTTCACAACAATTTGCCCCTATAGCCGCAGCTATAGCCACTGCTGAAGTATCAGAACCGCCACGCCCCAAAGTGGTAATTTCCATATCTCCCATGCTAGATATGCCTTGAAACCCAGCTACCACCACCACTTTACCTTGAGTGAGATGATGATTTAGCCGTTCTGTTTCAATATGTAAAATCCTGGCGCGGGTATGTTCAGCTTCCGTAACAATTCCTACTTGAGCGCCAGTCATGGAAATGGCCGGCTGTCCGATTTCTTGCAGTGCCATACTGACCAAAGCAATAGTCACTTGCTCCCCTGTGGAAAGCAGCATATCCATTTCCCTGCGGTTAGGATGGCGAGAAATTTCCTCAGCCATTCTCACCAGTCCATCAGTGGTTTTGCCCATAGCCGAAACCACCACAACTACAGAATTGCCCCCAGCAACAGTTTGGTAAACACGCTGTGCCACAGCCTGAATACGTTCTACTGAGCCAACAGATGTACCACCGTATTTTTGAACTATCAGCGCCATAAGTTTATCTTCAATCAAAAATAATGCGATGACTTTATACTGAAAAAATAAAGTATTCTAAACTACAATTTATCCGCAATTAGATGATCATTCATAATTTATACTAAAATCAAGTATAATGCGATGGCGCAACTAATTCAATGTCTTCTTTTCTTGACATATCGGTCATAAATCTGCACATTTGCTTTATAATTTGTAAACATTAGCATAATGTTATTTTTTACTCATCTGTAGCGGTCTAAGCCGGCATAAGAAGCTGTTCAGGGGCTTTAGTACAGTAAATATAGAGGGATGTAAAATGTCAAATAGCCCAGGATTATATATTCTACTAGTCAGTGTTCACGGCTTAATTCGTGGTAAAAATTTAGAATTAGGCCGAGATGCAGACACGGGCGGACAAATTAAATATGTTTTAGAACTCACTCAAGCCTTAGCAGCAAACCCACAAGTAGAACGTGTAGACCTGGTAACTCGTTTAGTCAATGATCCCAAAGTTAGTACAGATTATGCTCAACCCATAGAAGTACTCAATAATAAAGCCCAAATCATTCGTCTTAACTGCGGGCCGCGTCGCTATCTCCGTAAAGAAGTTCTTTGGCCGCATTTAGATAATTTTGCAGATGAACTACTCAAGCACCTGCGCCAAGTCGGAAAATTACCCCATGTGATTCATAGTCATTACGCCGACGCTGGATATGTGGGTTGTCGGGTTGCGGGTTGGTTAGGTGTACCACTGGTACATACCGGACACTCCCTGGGTAGGGTAAAACAACAACGACTATTAGATCATGGTACTAAAAAAGAAACCATAGAAAGCACCTATCACATTAGTACAAGAATTGAAGCCGAAGAAACAACCCTAGCCAGTGCAGCATTAGTCATCGCCAGTACCCATCAAGAAGTCACCGATCAATACGGAATTTATGACCACTATCAACCAAATAGAATGGTAGTAATTCCTCCAGGGGTAGCACTCAGAGATTTTTACCCACCGCCGGAGAATTGGCAAGAACCAGGAATTTACAATGATTTAAAGCGATTTCTCACCCATCCGGATCAGCCCATGATTATGGCGCTTTCCCGTCCAGCAATTCGCAAAAATGTCGGCTCACTGGTTAAAGCCTATGGTGAACATCCAAAACTGCGCCATTTAGCCAATTTAGTCTTGATTTTAGGCAACCGGGATGACATCACCACCATGGAATCAGACCCACGCCATGTACTTACGGAAGTTTTCCAGTTGATTGATCGCTACGACCTATACGGATATGTGGCCTATCCTAAACACCATTCATCTGATGACGTACCGGAATTATATCGCTTGTTGGCAAAAACAAAGGGAGTTTTTATCAATCCAGCATTAACAGAGCCGTTTGGTCTAACATTAATTGAAGCTACAGCCTGCGGTGTGCCAATTATTGCCACATCAGATGGTGGTCCGCGAGATATCCTGGCTGTGTGCAATAATGGGATGTTAATTGATCCTTTAGATATTAAACAAATTCAGGATGCTTTAGTAACAGCCCTGACAGATAAAAAACAGTGGGAAGGTTGGGCGAAAAATGGACTAGATAAAGTTCGCGATCATTTCTCTTGGGGTAGTCACGTAGAACGTTATCTGGAACACTTACACCAGTTACCCCAACGACCAGTACAATCTCTGCTGAGTCCCTTATCAAAAGCCTTAGCACCTGATCTATCTCATGGAAACTTCCCCGACCAAAATCGCTTACCAACTGCAGATCGCTTTCTGGTTTGCGAAATTGATAACACTCTGTTAGGCGACCAAGAAGCCCTACACAAACTCATTGAACGCCTACGTAACGAAGGACACTCAACAGGTGTGGGAATTGCCACTGGGCGCAACCTCAGCAGTTCCTTAGAAATGTTAGAAGAGTGGAATTTCCCTAGACCAGACCTGCTGATTGTAGCCACTGGTAGTGAAATCTATTACGGTCCCCAGGTAGTACCAGATACCAACTGGCAAAGACACATTAGTTATCATTGGGACGCTGAGGCTGTGCGTCAAGCAATGGAAGAACTACCCGGAGTCAATTTACAGCCTCCAGAAACTCAAGGTAAATTTAAGGTCAGCTACTTTATTAATGAAACCAAATCCTTAAGCTTTAAGGAAATCATGCGTCATTTGCGGCGGTGTGGACTCCATGTTAAAGGAATTTACAGCCATAATATGTATCTTGACTTGTTACCCATCCGGGCTTCTAAAGGAGATGCCATCCGCTATTGTGCTTTAAAGTGGGGACTACCAATTCAACAATTTTTGGTAGCAGGTGCATCTGGTAATGACGAGTCAATGTTGTCTGGAAACACCTTGGGTGTAGTAGTAGGGAACTACAGCCCTGAACTAAAAAAGCTGCATGGCTATCCACAAATTTACTTTGCCCAAGGACATTATGCCTGGGGAATCTTGGAAGCACTAGATCGCTACGACTTTTTTGGTACTCTCCTCAGCACAGAACCGGAAATAACCACAGTTCATTGAATTTTTAAGACAACTAACGTCATATCGTCAGTGTTTTGCTGATGAGGTCCGATAAACTGCAACACTTTGTCAAATAGGTAATCTACTATTTCCTGGGGGTTGCTGCAATACCTACAAGCTGCTGTAAAAGCAGCAATGAAATTTTCTTCATCAAAGCGATCGCCACTAGCAGCCGCAGCGTCCGTTAAGCCATCTGTATAGTAAATTACTATGTCCCCAGGTTGTAACTGCACCTGGGCATTTTCATATTGGCTATTGGCATCTAAACCAATCAGCATTCCCAAAGTATCCAAACGGCTAATGCTTTTAGTTGCTGCGTGCCACCACAAGGGGGGATTGTGCGCCGCATTACTATAAGATAAAACTCGATTAGTGGGATTATACTCTGAGTAAAACAGGGTAACAAAGCGGTGAGAATTTTCTAGATCCGCATACATAACTCGATTCAAATTTTGCAGAATTATACACGGTGAATTACCATGTAATACCTCTCCCCGCAGCATTCCCCGCATCATGGTCATAATTAGTCCCGCCGGGACACCTTTACCCATAACATCCCCAATTACCAAACCCCAGCGCTGACTTTCCTGGGAGTTTTTCCCATGAGTGGGGATAAAATCGTAGTAATCCCCACCCACACGATTAGCGGGTTTACAGCGTGCAGCCAAAGTTGCACCAGGAATAAGGGGACATTGACGTGGTAGAAGTCGCCGTTGAATTTCTGCGCCAATTTCTAGTTCTTGATCTAGGCGCTCTTTTTTCCTCAATTCTACAGCCAGTTCCTCATTTTTAATGGCCACAGATGTTTGATCCGCCACTAGTCTGACTAACTTTTGTCTAGTTTCCGTCCAGCTATATTCAGGATCACGGCTGAGGACGTAGAGCCAGCCCCGTTCTGTATGCTTGACTAAAATTGCTGTACCAAAAATTTGCACATCAGAACCCAAGTAGCGGTGCATTTGGTCATCTAAAATTCCCGTTGCATTTGCTAAAGGGCTGGTCTTAGACAAAAGAGTAATTTGACTACTAGCAGTTTCAAGGGCTTTGCGAATGTTTTTACGCTGGCGGCTATCCTTCCAGTGTAGTTGTTCTAAGCTAATTTGACCATTGGGTTTATACAGAAACAAAGCACTACCATCTGCATCTGTTACTTTTGTTGCCATGAGCGGGATCAGCTCCAAAAACTGGTTTAAATTATTAAAGCTTCTCAGGGCAAATCCTAAAGAACTGAGTAAATCTTGGATTTTATTCTGTTCTCGCTTTAGTCTGTCCTCGACTTCCTTGGGTGTCACCACTGGGGTAACATCGGGGCTAGGACTAATATTATTATCAGTGGGTTGAGAGGGGGATTGAGACACAGGTAAATGTATTATTGCACTTGATATAGATACAGTTAAGATGACTTTAAAATAAAATAAGTTTTTGGGGAACTGCTAAATTATCTTGGGACAGGAGTTATGAGTTCATCAGCAAATTTGCTTATACATGATTAAGGTGTGAGTTGTTGTATAACTTAATGAACAAATCATACATCTTTAAATTCAAAAAAACCCTGTTAACCAAATAATTTTGGACTTTTTTTTCCTTTTCTTCTGGAACCGTTCAGCCTCAAGGGTCTAGTTGGTGTTTTTGCTGGCTCGGGTTGGGAAAAATGGCCAATTCAAACCCAGCTGGGTAAAGTAAATTGAAATTTGGTTGAAATTTGGTTGAAATTTGGCATCTACTTTGACGAGGATCAAGAGGCTCAGGCAAGTCCAGAAGAAATCTTAACTAAAAAAATGGCAACTAGCCACTTAATAGGGCTTCGATAAACTCGTAGCTAGAAAAAGGACGCAAATCCTCCATACCTTCCCCAGCACCAATAAAGCGAATGGGTAAACCTAGCTGCTTTACCACTGCTAGGGCAACACCCCCCTTAGCTGTACCATCTAACTTGGTTAAGACTACCCCACTGAGTTGAGCGGCTTGGGAAAAAACTTCAGCTTGCCGCAATCCATTCTGACCTAAAGTGGCATCTAACACCAACAGGGATTCTATTTTGGCATTAGGGGCTTTTTTGTCAATAATCCGGCGGATTTTAGCCAGTTCATCCATTAAGTTTTTCTTGTTTTGCAGCCGCCCGGCCGTATCTACTAACAGTAATTCAGTTTCTCGTGCTTGGGCGGCAGCGATGGCATCAAAGACCACAGCAGCAGGGTCAGTATTTTTCCCTGGGTTGGCAATGACTTCTACGCCGCTACGATTACCCCACACCTTCACCTGTTCCACAGCAGCCGCCCGGAAAGTATCAGCAGCGCCAATTAAACATTTATAACCAGATTTTTTAGCTAGGTGAGATATTTTACCAATAGTTGTGGTTTTACCAGCACCATTTACCCCAGTGATTAACCAAATATTTAAGGTTTCTTTTTCTGGGGTAAAGCTGGCATTGTGGGCTTTTTGCAGGGGTGCATCTAACATATCCCGCAGGATTTGTTTTAGGTAAGCGATCGCTTCTTCTGGGGGGGTAGCTTCTGCTAATAGTTTTTTCTGTAGGGTACTGATAATGTAATCAGTGGCTTCTACCCCCACATCAGCTTGCAAAAGTGCCGATTCTATTTCCGCCACCGCAGCTTGATTGAGTGGGCCTTGTCCAACAATTGCCTTGAGTTGGTTAAGGATGTTACGACGGGTTTTATCTAAACCCCGGCGCAGCTTTTTCAGCCAGGTGATTTCCTCTATGGAAATATCTTCTGGTCGTCTACCTTGGGCAGCCAATACCTCTGCTGACCAGACAAAACCTTCATCAAATGCTAATCCCCCCACCTCTTGGGCTGTTTCTGGGATGGTGGCTTGTGGTGGTAATACTTCCGGCTCAGGTACTTCAATGGCGTTGGCTATGAGTCGTTCTTGTTTGGCTTGGCGTTCTGCCGCAGCCCGTTCTAAAAGGGATAAACCACCTGGTGCTGTTGGCTCTGGTGTAGGTGGCTGGGTTTCTGCCTTTTCCGGTGGTTCAGCCACTTCAGGAGCAGTTGCTACTTCTAAAACTTGTTGTTTTTGCTGGATGTTCTTATAGGCAGATTTAGCAAAGGCTAATAAATCTGCCGTTGAGTCTTGTGGATTGTCTACCGTTGGGCTTGAGGTCACCTCTGGCTCTGATGGGCTTGGTGTGACTGGAGAAGTTTCCGGTTGTTTTTGTTCAGATGGGGTGTCAGAGGAGTCGTCATATTGACGGCGGAACCAATTAAAAACCATTGTAGCTATAGGTGTTAGTTGTAAGTTTGATTTATTAGTTATTAGTTATGAGTGTAGTAGAACCGCAACTTTTAATTGGGGTGAAAACCTCCCCAAGATCCTCACCTGTTTCAGCCAGTTTGCCCCATGGCGGGGCGAAACTTTATTAACCACTGGCCACTCCTCACAATGGTGATCAACTCAGGATGACATACTACACGGCTGTTTTTTGTTGAATAAATCGGCGTAGGACACCATTAATAAACCGGTGTCCTTCATCTCCACTGTAGCGTTTGGCTAACTCTACGGCTTCGTTGACGGCTACTCTGTCTGGCAGATTAAAAAACATCATTTCTGCTATGGCGATTCGCAAAATATCTCGGTCTATTTGAGCTAGGCGAGTGACTTGCCAATCTACTAAGGCTGAGGAAATGTGTTCATCAATAATTACTCGCTGTTCACTGATTATTTTCACGAGTTGGATGGCGTATCTACCCACTTCCTTGTCTTGGTTGGCCAGTTGAATTAATTCTGGAAATTCCACCGCAGCCCCTAATTGGTTGATTGCCGTTTGGGTGTAGTCAATGGCTTCTTTCAGGAGGTTTCTGGCAGTATTGAGGTCTGATGCACGGGTTTGGCTAGTTAACAGGCGTTCATTACTGCGTTGCAGTTCCCCGGTGGCATTATCTAGGGTATCTTGCACTTCTGATCTCAAGGTGCGGACTGTGGCTAGGACTAATTTTGGCAGATGCTCTTCTGTCAACTTTTTGGGGTTAATCGGCAACTGGCTGAGACTTAATAGCGCCAATTCACGAGCAATTTGTTGGGGTTTTCGTTCTTGCATGGCAGTTAAGTGCCTAAGCACTAAAAATTAATTAGCGGTTGTTAGTCGGCTGTTGTGGCAAAGTCAGATAATCATACTATCTGTTTATCGGTGACTTTGCCGGATTGATTTTCAGCTTACTAGTGGGCAGTGTCAATAGTTTGGTTATTTCGGTCTTTGGACAAAACTAGAGGTGGTAGGGGCGTATTTTGAGCGACTATCCCACCAGAAATTACTACTTTAAAAGCATCTTCTATGGGCATAGATAGGTTGATCACCTCATCCTCTGGAACGACCGCATACCATCCGGTGGTGGGATTTGGCGTGCTGGGAATGAAAACACTTAGCATGGGACTGGGCATATGGGCTTGGATATCCTGGCTCATGCTACCAGTGACAAAGGCGATCGCCCACATTCCTCTTCTGGGATACTCTACTAAAATCACACGGCGAAATTTACTGTTTGAATCTTCCAGTAGAGTTGATAACAGCTGTTTCAGGGTTTTGTATACTTGCCCAGCAAAGGGAATTGCCTGCAACACCCGCTCACCCACATCCAATAACCAACGCCCGGCAATATTGCGAGCCATCAACCCTATTAACAAAATGCTTAATAGGGGAACGGCTAGTCCTACCACCAGATTCAGTATATTTACTACTATAGGTTGGAGACCGTCAAAGGGATTGAGTTGTTTAGGAATTTTGGTGAGAAAGTTGATTACCCAACTGGCGATGGTAATGGTGAGCCAAATTGTTGTTGCTAGCGGAATTACCACCAACAAACCAGCAATTAGGTCATTCTTTAAGTCCTGTTTTAGCTGATTAATTCCCAAGTCCCTATTCTCCTGTTTCAGGTTACCGGAACTTTTGTTATTGGTATTCATACCAGAGTACTTGTCAGATTACGAATATATTGTAATATTTGTTACTGTTTAATTTCCATAACATTGCACTCAAACCCACAATTGATGGAATTTGAGGATGTTACTTTTGTTGATCAGACTTGTAAACAATTGTTGCAAGTTTCTGATATATTATTTATCCTATCGCGATTAATCAAAAGCTGCTGATAATTCTGTAAGTATTACAATACAACTAAAGCAGGAGTTTGATATGGTTGTTAACTTGCCACTAAGTCCGAGTTATTTTTATGAGAATTTAGATTTATCATAAAGGGGATGTTGCCATGCGATCGCCGCTCTTTTCTTGTTCCCTGTTGCTTGTTCTAAGTTGTCTTCTCTGCCTGAGAGTCTATTTGTAAACTGGGTGTAGGCATATTTTTCATTTCCCAAACTTTGAGCAAAATCAGATACTCGTAAAATGCTTGTAATGTACACCATGCTACGCCGGCGCGTCCGTCTAGCCAACCCCCTAACATCAAGTACATATACAGAAAGCGCAGTAATGGTCTAAAAGGTAAACGTAAAGATAAATCTTTTAAAGCCCGTCGTCTTTCAACTTCCGTTTTACCCAGGAATAAATCTGGCCATTTCACGTCTCCATGTTCAATTTGATGTAGGGTTTCTTTGGCTTCATCTGTGGAATAACGGTTATGTTTCTCAATCCAACGGCTTAAACCTTTGCTACAGGTGTAATGGGGATATGTTGCTTTCAGAAAACTGGTAGCACCGTTACATATTTCCCGTTCAGTATGACCATAGTCTGTAAACCAGACTTGACCGTGGCGGAATAAACGCATTTGATAGCGGGGGTATTGGGTGCTGTAGCGAATCCAATGATTCATGAATATGACACGTTCAGCGACGTAATAGCCAATATATTGGGGATTTCTAGTGGCTTCTACACACTCGGCAAACAGTTCTTGTGTCATGCGCTCATCGGCTTCTAGAATGTACACCCACTCATGTTTAGGTGTAATAGACTCTAACATCCAAGTGCGCTGCCGTCCGTGACTTTCAAAACGGTGTTGGACGGTACGAACAGGATACAGATTAGCAATTTCTATGGTGCGATCGCTGCTATATGAGTCTACAACAATAATATCATCACATAGCATTGCTGACTCAATACAAGGGGCAATATCTAGTTCTTCGTTGTATGTCAGTATGTAAATTGAAAACATTTGTCAGTTTTTTCAGGAATTTCTAATTGCTCAGTAGGTAGGCAATAATGCCCAAAGTGCAGTAAAAACCGGGCTATTAATGCCGTCTACTCTTGTGTTGGTGGTAAACTAGCGTGCTGCTGGTTTACGTTTACCACTCTGTAAAGCGCCCATACTTCGTAAACCTGTCCAGCCAATGATGATATAACCGATGGATAATAGCAAACTACTCATCCCAATGCGCAGTCCAGACTTCCAAGCGTCGTCCTTGGCTTGTTTTTCTGCATCTTCTCGACGTTGGCGAATTTGGGTCAATCTTTGATTGGCCTGTGCTTGGGGGTCTGTTTGCTGGGTGATAAAAGTTTCCAGTTCTTGGGGATTTTCTTTGAATCTCTTGAGTAATTCTTTTTGGGCTGGGGGAATTTCCGGGTTATTCAGCGCTTTTTGGTATGTTTCTTCATTTTTGAGTAGTTCGGTAAACTGATTTTTGGCTTGGTTTCGTATCTGTTCTAGTTGAGCCTTTCCTTGTTCGTTGTTCAGTTGGGCTTGGAGTTGGGATAACTGATTTTGCAGTTGGTTTTCTGCTTGTTCAGCATCTTGGCGCAGCTGATTGATAGCTTGAGTACTGGCTTGTCGGACATTATTTAGGTGTAAGGGAAAAATCAGCAAAAACATCAAACCGAGAACACTGGAGAATATGAGGACGGGAAATCTGATATCTAAGGGTTTTGGGCGATCGGTATCACCCACAGTATCAATCCAATAACCCACAAATAACATTCCCATTCCCACTAAAGGTACAATACCCCGGTCAACTAATGCAGTGGCCAGGCTGATTTGCCAGCCCCGATCAGTTGGTTGAAAGGGTAACATGAGAATGAAAAAATCTAGTAAAAAGGACAAAATTAAAATTATCCCCACCACCTTAAGGCTGAGAGCCGCGTTACCAGAAGCAAAACGATTAGTAGTCATGGTTTTTCAAGTTTATGGTGTGTCACAATGATGATCTTATTTAAAGTTACTTGAATATTGTTCCTATAACAGTTGTATGAAACTTATTTTATTTTGCTCCCAAATCGGTAAATCCTCTGGATTGTCTACATCAGCTAAAACAGGCAAGTAGGCAAGTGATATATTCAGCTTTTTGGCAATATTCACAGTTTGTTGCAGAACTTCAGGGGTTCCCCAGGGTATATCAAGGAATAATTCTGGAATAAGTCCAGATACACCAATTAGGTAGTAGCCACCATCAATGGCGGGACCAAGAGTGAGATCATGGGTGTTTAGCTGCTCAAAGGCTTGGTTGAGAATGTGAGAATTGATTCCCGGACAGTCTGTGCCAATAATGATCACTTGTGTTGCTCCAGATTGTATGGCTTCAGCAAGCGATCGCGCCATCCGCCCCCCCAAGTCTCCCTCACCCTGGGGACGGTAAACTAAATCTGCTCCTAACCAATCTTGCATCAGTTGACAGTTACCACCAGCAAAGCACACTTCCCAAGATATCCTAGTGGTTTTTTGCAGTTCTTTAACCCGAAATATGGTATGTTCCGTCATCTGTTGTTGTAAATTAGCAGCACCCACATCACCCAAAGCGGGTATAAGTCGGGTTTTGGTTTTCCCTGGTTCTGGGTAGCGAGTAAAAATAATTAAGTGTTGTTGGGCGATGTCTGGAGATTTCATATCATGTTCGCTTGATTACTTATTAAAAAAAAGTTGGGATGTCTACTCTAATTAGTGAAAACCTGTAACCCAAGCATCCTACTTGCTAATGATGTACCTCACTAAGCAGCGAAAACCACTATATACTATATACAGAGAAAGTCCGGGGGTGAGATGAAAAATTCACCTTTTGATCTTCTGCAAAAATTCAGTAGACAAATTACCAGGTAAAAAAATGATAATGCTAATTTTTAACAATAATTTTAACGTAAACCTTATTCTTTTCAGCCTTGAATGATCATTGATAAAATATTTCCACAAAAAACCAGCAGCAGCTATACCTTTTCCTCGGCTATATGGCTGATGGAGAGCTTTGCAGGTGAGATATTTATACAGGTTAGCCAAGCTCAAATTTTTAATATTTGTATTCTTATTTTTTAAATCTCTGACAGCATAAGCATTTTTAAACACTTGCAAACAATATTTCTCCTGCTTGGCTAGATTAGATGAAAGTGAACTAGAACTAACTCTGTATAATATTTGCACTGAAGGTACAGCCACAAAATAATATCGTGCTGCTAATCTTAACCACATATCCCAATCTTGAGCAGCTGGTAAAGACTCATCAAATCCACCTAACTCTAGTATGGCTTGTTTAACAATTAAAGGATTTGAACCATTTTCTAAAAAATTATTGATTAACAACTGCTCATAAACATCGCCATTAGCAGTAATATGTGTACCGGAAAGAAATATATCTCCATTTTCGTTAATATAATCAGTCCAGCTATAAGCAACTTGAGCATCGAGATTATTTCCCAAAGCTTGTAACTGGGCTTGCAACTTATCAGGTGTCCAAATATCATCAGCATCTAGAAAACTGACCAACTCTCCCGCTGCATGGTATAGTCCACGGTTGCGACTGACATTTCCGCCAGCATTAGCATAGGAAAATACTTTAATTCTGGCATCATCAATTTGTGAAACTATATCTAATGTTGCATCTTGTGAACCGTCATTAATAACTATTAACTCAAAATTAGTGAAACTTTGATTTAAAACTGATTCAATGGTTGATTTAATCGTTTTTTCGCAATTATAAGCTGGTATAATTACCGATATTTTTGGGTAATTTTGCACTAAGTTGTTCATATTCAAGTTTTAATTGGACTTCTGGCTCAAGGCTTTTGGTAAGTAGCGTTTAAATGTATAAAAAGGACTCATCATACTAGCTCGGTAAAATTCCACTTCAAACAGTAGAATAATGTCATCTTTGATTTGATTTTTATATGTAAGCCAATGTTTAACAATGCGGCGGAAATTGCCCAAAACTGTTTTCACCACAAGTATTGGTTTTTGCCAATTATTAGCATTAATTAAACGTAGTTGAAAAACACACAACCCGCAACCACGAGCTAAAGTTAGTAAGTAATCCTTTTCTAATCGCCAATGTGGTATTTGATGATCAATGTGCATGGCGGGATTATATAAAATTTGCCAGCCTGCTTTGTGTAAATAAAGTAATGCTTCATAGTCATCACCCTGGACAAATACCCCTGGTAATTTTCCATGCAGTTTGGGGGTCAGTGGAACTGCTTCACACCATGCTTGCTTACGAACCACCAGCCCAGCACCGGGAGGTAATCTTAAATTATCTGGATCAAATGAATGTGTTAATGAATAATATTCTCGAATAGCTAAAAAAGATTGGATTTTGTGAAAATTTTTAGGTGGTTCAACTTCATATTCACCATGAATTTCACCACTCCAAGCACCAGCTTGGGGATGTTTTTGACCAAAATCATAGGCTGATGATACCCAAACAGGATCAGGTAAGTTGTCATCATCTATAAATGCAATAAACCCTCCACGGGCTTCTTTAACAGCCCTTTGACGTGCAAATGGTATTCCTTGGTTAGGCTCCCAAAAATATCTTAAATCTATATTAAATTTTCCGCTATTTTGGTAGTCTTGGATTAATTCTGCTGTGTGGTCAGAGCTATTATTATCAATGATAATAATCTCCCATCTAATATTTTCTACTTGTGTTTGACGCGAAAGCCGGTCTAAAACTAGAGGTAAACGCTTGGCCCCATTATATGTAGGGATAGCTACGGTAAAATCTAAAACTGTATTTTCCACTGCTGTTTTTGTTTGAATTTCCATATTTTATCTAACACTTCCTAAACACGTGAGATACAAATGTAAATGATCATCTTGTAGCGCCAGCATCCTGCTTGGTAATTATGTACCTCACTAAGCAGCCAAAACCGCTATATATTGATGATATTTTGTTATTTGCCCAGCCCAAGTTTTAAATATCTGGTTTTCAACAAGAAAAATGGACTAATCAAACTGCTAACTAATAATTGATGTTTACAAACAGCGATTATATCTTGTTCCCCAGCAGCCCGATATTTAAATGAATGAACTATGATTTTACGTAAATCATTGACTAAATATGCCATGGTTGCTAAAGGTCTTTGCCAAGGTGGAGTTTTCAGCATACGTAGGTGATAACGACTTAAACCAACGCAGCGAAACAAGCTGATCAAGTATTCTTTTTGTAACCGCCATGCAGGGATTTGATGGTAAATGTGCATTTCTGGATTGTACCAAACTTCCCAACCTCCTAATTGAATATGTAGTACAACTTCTAAATCTTCACTAGCTAAACCAGCTTCTTTACCTTTGTGATTTAAAACTAAATTCTTAGGAACAGTTTGTTCCCATGCTTGTTTACGAACTACTAAACCTGCTCCTGGTGGTAGCATTTTCATTTGAGGTTCATAGCGCTGGGGTTGTGTACCCCTTTCGGTAATTGCTAAAAAAGAGGCTATTTCAGCAAAATTCTCTGGTGGTTCCACTTCAAAACTACCATGAACTTGGCCTCCATAAGCTCCCACCAGGGGATGTTGTTCCCCAAACCCATAAGCTGCTGCTACCCAGGTAGGGGAAGGGTAGTTGTCATCATCCAAAAAACCTATAAATTTACCGGTAGCTACTTCTACTGCTTTTTGTCTAGCATAGGCTGCACCCTGCTTATTTTCAAAGCTGTAGTTTAAAGGATAAGAGCATGGCCAATTTTTTTGATAAGTTTTAATCACTTGAGCCGTGGTGTCTGTGCTGTTATTGTCTATAACAATAATTTCCCAAGAAAAGTTTTCTGTATTGATTTGATTTTGCAGTCGTTCCAATAGTTCCGGTAAACGACTTGCACCGTTGTAAGTAGGTATGGCTACCGTAAAGTCAAGTTGATTAGACATAGTTAACAAGTTAAGTTTAAATTTTTGTAGTGCCGGCATCTTGCCTGCTATGATTATAGAAAGCTATTTCACTCAATCACATTGACTATCTTTCTCTGTCATCATAGAACCTAACAGGGTTTTGACTATGACACATCGCTTAGTGCTACCCAAAGACGTGGAATTGTTAGGGTTGCGTATACCCAAGACAATTTTTAAATCTATGTCGGATGCAGTACCATCACTCTTAGCTGCCAAAATACCCATATAATCAAAAGTAATAGTTTTTTCTGTAGTATTGCTCAGTGCAATATTAGTGGTGGTGGTATTGACATTAGTCAGATTTGAAGCAAGCAATATTTTCTCTGGTTCAATTCCTACATCTTGGCCTAAGTTACGCCAATTATTTGGTGTTGTACCCCCTGGATGAATTGCGATTTGGGGAACATTGCTGACAGTTTTAAAACTTAAGCTGTAATTTCGTTTGTCTTTTTTTGCTTCTCGTTGTGCTTCCTGGAGAGCAGCTAAAATAACATCATTAGCTTTATTTACAGTTTGTCTATTGACAAAACCCAGCCATGCAGGAGCAACAATCGCGCTTAAAATTCCAACCATTAGAGTTACTACTATAACTTCTAATAAACTAAATCCGGCATCGCTTTGAGTAGATGTACAACTGTTGATTAAATTGGGTCGCTTTAATATTGCCCGCAAAATTTCATGATGATTTTGGTTAAGTTTGTTAATCATTAATTTATGTGTATTGACTAGCTAAAGGATTTGTACAACTGATTAAATTAAGGCAATAAAAACCCCCTTCCTTGGGTGCGAATGCTAGAGTGAGGAAAATAAGCAGAGTTATCAGCAGTGTAGGCAGTATCTTGATTATCAATTCGCGCCAGGGCATTACCCCGGATGTAAACTTGTGCTAGTATTTGTGCTGCATCAACACAGGCGTAAAAGCCCTGAACGTCATTATTAGAATCCTCTCCCACACGTTGTCCACTGGAGCAGGTGGAGTCAGGCGCACTAGTACTGGTACTGATAAAATCAACTAAAGTTACAGGTTGATTATAAGTGTTTCCTCCTGTTAGTGAGGTTTGCCATTGGTTCATTTTTTGCTTGAGGTCAGCACCCTTAACATCATGGGCTAGTGGTGGTGAATTGAAACCAGGATCACTAGCTAGACCTATAGTGTTGGCATTAGCAGAGTTGACTGGTCCACGAATTTGAAACCTACCAATTCTCGCAGTGGGCGACCATGTGGAGTTGGAACCGTTGGGATTAGTGATTAAATAGTAGGCTACTAATGAATAAGCAAAGCCATCATCAGTTGCTGTGTCGGTGGGTGAACTAATACCGACACTATCTTTAATAAACTCTCGCTTCCAAAAAACCAGAATTGGTGTACAAACACTTGTACTGGTCTCTGGGCTAGAAGTACAATCACCGGCAGATTTAACCGGTGGTATTTGGTCTTTAATTCCTGAATTGGTAATGGTATTGCTGTCATGGTTTCTGGTTAACCCATCAGCATCGTAAATGTAAACAGCCTGTTGCAAGTCCTGTGCTATGTAATCTAATGCTGATTGAATTTCTTGCTCTGTAGCTGCTTTGGCTTGTTCTCGGCGATCGGTGTCCAACATACTAATCACAACTCCAAATAAAGGCGTTATAATTAATACTGACAACACCATAGCCACTAGCAACTCAATTAAAGTAAAGCCGCTAGTTTCATGTTTACCGGCGCGTTTAAGGTGAATACTCAGGATAAATTGAAGTAGATACATCATATGGCGGATTTACCTTGGTCGAGACGTTTAATTACAACCACCCAGGCGCGCGCAAAGGTCACTATATTGAGGTACAGCATCATTCATTTCTGTGGTAATTTCCAACAAAGGCGCTGTGCGTTGACCGATACCCCCGGTAAAAGTATTTTGAGTGTTTTTGGTGGTTGAAGTATTCTGTAAAAAAGTAGTGCTTTCACTAAAAGCATCGGCTCTATAAACCCTAATGCCCAGAGCATAACTGCTACTAGCGTTATCACGAAAAGCCTGCACAATCATATCTGTGACACTATTCTTTTCGCAAGTGCCACTACTATCAAAATCTACACAGTATAAAGATGTTCCTGTTGGGGCCACTGGGACTGTGCATGGAGAGTTGGCGGTACAAGTGAGAGTACCCGTAGCTGTGGGGGCGCTAGTTGCTGTGAAACTACTAGCAGTAGCAGGTGGCTCGGCAATTTTCCCAGACCTCAGTGCATCAATGTATGATCTGGTGGCTTGGGTGGCTAATTCTACCCGTCGAGACTGTACACGAGTGGCCACTGATAGGGAAAAAACAGGTGCAAGTCCCACTAGCAAAATCCCCACCACAACTATTGCCATTAAGGATTCAATAATGGTGAAACCTTGCTCACCGGACTGGAGGTAAAAAAGTGGACAGCCTGGTCCCCATCTTTGTATGAGAGGGTGTCAATTTCTACTTTTTTCGCCACCATAAACGAGGAGTAGAAACCCAAACCAAAGTGACCGATAATGGGTTGGTCTGATTTACCCTCATACTTGTGAATAAATTCTTCGGCGCTGGAAAAAGCCACTTGATTAATATACTTTTTCACTTCCTCAGCCGTCATACCAATGCCATTATCGCTAATGGCCAGAGTTTTCTTATTTTTGTCAATGGTAATTTGAATTTCCGGGTCACCGATATTACCGCCATATTCACCGGCGCGGGATACCATATTTAGCTTTTGAATTGCGTCTACAGCGTTGGATACCAGTTCCCGCAAGAATATTTGATGATCTGAGTAGAGAGACTTCTTAATTATGGGGAAAATGTTATCAGTGTGAATACTGATAGTACCTTGTTCTAGCATAACTTGAGACTAATAAAATTTGCCTATCTTGAATTTTAAAGGCATGATCATAGCGATCGCCTACCTTGTCTGGGTTTGTTTACACCCTAATACCAATGCGGATATCCCTACTTAACCTATTTTAAGAACTAGCTTTTTTTCCTTGGGATACTGGCGCAGCAGTGGAATATAAAGGACGGCGATATAATGCCTCATAGTTTTGAGGACGAAAGGGACGTTTAGTAATAGACTCTTTTATTTGATTAATTCTGCCATATTGTTTGAGTTTAGCAGATTTCCTGCCTTGATTATTTAACAGTTCTAATTCTATAGTTTGTGTAGATTTGTTTCCCTTAATCCGCCATCCAATAGCTTGATTAACTTCAGAAAAATCATCAACTTCAATTGGTAACTTTTCGGGGGTTGAATTCCACAAAGGAATGAACCGATCTACATAAAAAGCCACAATCAAAGACCGCAAAGACCACAAGCAACTACCCGTACCTGAGTACGGATCCAGAATACTTAAATCAGGAGTGCAATAACCTTGTGTAACTGTACCTTGTTGTAGTGAGTTATGTTGGACAAAAAAACGCCAAGTCACATCCAAGGACCGGAAAGCCAAACCCGGAGATACTTGTTCTGGTGCTAACATAGTTCCAGTTAATAATGGTGCTGGTGCAGCCATGCGGTAACAGATACTTCTCCCCATAGCGGGGAAGCCATTTTCACTGAAGAAATAGCGGTAAAACTTTAAAAACTCCCCGTGGGTTTTTTGAATAAAATTACTGTCAAACTCAGGGTCTATTTGGTTGAGCCAGAAAAGACTATAATGGATAGCCCAAGCATTATAATAGTCTACCCCTGTGGGGGGGTCATCAAACCAGCCATCACCGATGTAATGTTCTTGTTGGTAGTTTTGATATAATTCCTCAACTAATTGATCATATTTTGGGTTACTTACTCCCAAACTAGCTAGAGATTTATGAATAATTACCGGAAAAAGACACCAATTATTATTATGTAACTTTTTCTCCATTACTTGCTCTAACCAAGTGACAATTTGTTGGCGTTCTTGAGGAGAAAAATTACTCCAAAGATGGTCACGACTAATCCAAAGTCCCAGGGCAATATCCCCAGCTTCTACAATGCGTTGGTCTTTGTTATTCATTTTACCCCAGTATTCGCCATTGTGTTCGTCAGTTCCGGCGACTATACCTTGATGTAAAAGTTGAATCAAATCAATTTTGTCATTATTAATATCTAAAATATTGCCATGTCCAGAAGCAATCCAGGCAGCAGCAAGAGGAAAAAAGCGGGCAAATCCTTCTATTGCGTTGACTTTTCGACCGTGAATACTTACCGCACCTGGATAGTAAATCAGCGCCCCATGAGGGGAACGGTATTTGATAAAACCCAGAGTAAAATATTCAAATAATGCTTTGTAGCGTAAAAATGGGGTTTGATTCTCATTTAGAAAAGTAGTTTTAATTTTTGCATCTATTGCTGCATAGTTTTCAAATGGTTGAATTTCTTGCTCCCATCCCTCAACTACTCTACTGTCCCAGTTTTTGAGTTTTGCTCTGGTCATAATATACAGAGCTACACACAAATTTACAATGATAATAGTTACTAGCCAGTTCATAATATTTGTGGTAAGTTGTTGTGCTGCTAAATCCAATCATCTGTCTTTCCTAAACATAGGCAATGGCGGTATACCATGGCTACGGTGATACAAATTCAATGTGTAACAGCTTAGAAGAGTTTATTGTGTTTTTTGGGAGGACTAAAGTCCTCACTACGAAATTTTTTACTCTAATACTTGAACGGGGGATGATGAGAGAGTAACTTTTATCGGCATGGTTTTACTAAAAGTTAAACCCTGTTCTCCTATGTCAATGAAAATTGTGTCTCCAGAGATGAAAGTGTTTTCTAATAACTTGGTGGCCAGCGGGTTTTCTACTTGTCGCTGAATTGCCCGCTTGAGGGGTCGCGCGCCGTAAACTGGATCATAGCCAGCTTCTACTAAATAGTCACAAGCTGCGGCAGATATTTCCAAAGATATTTTTTGCTCTTGCAGCAGTTTTTCTACCCGTTTTAGTTGTATGCGGATAATATGGCGCATTTCTGAACGGCTGAGTGCGTGGAAAAGGATGATATCATCTACTCGGTTGATAAATTCCGGGCGGAAGTGCGATCGCAGGGCATTTGTCACCCTAGTTTGCATCATTTCATACTTACTATCATCCCCAGACACATCTAAAATATAATCGCTGCCGAGGTTGCTAGTCATGACTATGACGGTGTTACGAAAATCTACCACCCTTCCTTGGGAGTCAGTGATTCTGCCATCATCCAACACCTGTAATAAAATATTAAACACATCTGGATGTGCTTTTTCCACCTCATCCAGTAGCACCACTGAGTAAGGACGACGGCGCACAGTTTCGGAAAGTTGACCGCCTTCCTCATAACCCACATATCCAGGAGGAGCGCCCACCAACCTAGATACAGAGTGTTTTTCCATATACTCAGACATATCCAACCGCACCAAAGCATCATCAGAGTCAAAGAGAAACTGGGCTAAAGCGCGGGCTAATTCTGTTTTACCTACTCCCGTAGGTCCCATGAACAAAAATGAACCTATGGGACGGCTGGGATCTTTCATTCCCGCCCTAGCCCGACGAATAGCAGCAGAGACCGCAGCCACTGCTTCCTGTTGTCCAATCACTCGTTGATGCAAATGATTTTCTAGTTGCAGAAGTTTTTGCCGTTCCGATGCTAAAAGACGATTAACAGGTATACCAGTCCATTTAGCCACAATTTCGGCAATATCCGCCTCTGTGACTTGTTCTCGCAGCAGGGTAGAACCTTGGTTTTGAATCTCTAATAGTTGGGCTTCCTTAGCTTCGCGATCGCGCTGCACCCCTTCTAATTTGCCATACTTTAATTGAGCCGCTTTGTTCAAATCATAAGCCCGTTCGGCTTGTTCTATTTGTACCCGCAGGGCATCTTCTTCTTTTTTTAAGATGCTGATAGCTTCTAATAGCTGTTTTTCACCCTGCCACTGTTCATTAAATTTTTGCTGTTTGAGGGTTAAAGCAGCAATTTCTTGCTCAATGCGGTGAAAACGCTCCTTAGCTGCACTAGTTTCCTTTTCCTCTCCCGCTAAAGATAGCTTTTCCATTTCTAGCTGCATCAACCGCCGGTCAATGGCTTCCAGTTCTGCCGGTTTGGAAGTAATTTCCATTTTCAACTGGGCTGCTGCTTCATCTACCAAGTCTATGGCTTTATCTGGCAAAAAGCGATCGCTGATGTAACGTGCTGACAAAGTGGCGGCCGCCACTAAAGCCGAGTCAGAAATTTTCACATTATGGTGAACCTCATAGCGTTCTTTTAACCCCCGGAGGATAGAAATAGTATTTTCCACACTTGGTTCACCCACCAAGACTTGCTGAAAACGACGTTCTAGGGCTGCGTCTTTTTCAATAAATTTCCTATATTCATCCAATGTAGTCGCGCCAATACAGCGCAATTCTCCGCGGGCTAGCATGGGTTTGAGTAAATTCCCTGCATCCATAGCCCCTTGTTGATTAGAACCAGTACCAACAACAGTGTGCAGTTCATCAATAAATAAGACAATTTGACCGTTAGATTCTGTCACTTCCCGGAGAACTGCTTTTAGGCGTTCTTCAAACTCCCCTCGTAATTTAGCCCCAGCAATCAAACTACCAATATCTAAAGAAATCAACTGGCGATTTTTCAAAGATTCCGGGACATCACCGTTAACCATACGCTGGGCTAAAGCCTCAGCGATGGCGGTTTTACCCACACCAGGTTCACCAATTAGCACCGGGTTATTTTTACTGCGACGGGATAGCACTTGAATTACCCGGCGAATTTCGTCATCCCTGCCAATTACCGGGTCTAACTTTCCGGCTTTAGCTTGTTCTGTTAAATCTCTGCCAAATTTTTGTAAAGCTTCGTAGCGAGATTCTGGGTTTTGGTCTGTGACTTTTTGGCTACCACGAATACTTTTAATCTGTGCCTCCAACTTAGCGCTATCTGTATTAAAACCCTTAATTATCCGCCTTCCGATGCGTTCATCATCCGCAAAAGCCAAAATCAGATGTTCTACAGAGATGTAGGTATCCTGCATTTTAACTTTAATTTCTGCCGCCCGGTCTAGTAAAACATCCAAATGGCGACCTAGATACAGCTGATCACTTTTACCCACTTTTGGTTGACGCTGGGTAAAAACTTCTAATTGCTGCTGCAAGCGGCTGGGGTCAACTTCAGCCCTGGCTAAAATGCGGATAGCTAAACTGGTAGGTTCTTGTAAAAGAGCAATAATTAAATGTTCAACATCTAGCTGCTGTTGTTGATATGCACGAACCACGTCCTGAGATTTGACAATTGCTTCCCAGGCTGTATCAGTAAATTTATTGGGATCTGTAGGCTGCATTTTTAATGATTTGGCAATCTGGGACTCTATTGTAAGAGTTTTTCCTTTAACTTATATCTCTAATTTAAAACGAAATTCCGGCTATGGGGTAACTGTGCCAGATCGTCTGCCGATTTTAATTTAATTTTGGTGTTGATAATTTTTAGTTTAGCCGAGACTGGTTGAAAATTTGTTAGAGTGGAGCCGGTTCGGTTAATTACCGTTGTTGATGAAATACAGATTATTGGATTTAGCTTCACAACAGCTTACCCCAGAACTCTGGGGTAAGTAAGTAAAGGGACTTGATATAACTACCGCCAACCTTTCTCGGCTTGTGCTAGTACGTAGGCTGCTACATCTTCAATGTCTTGTGGTTTTAAACGTCCTTTAAAGGCTGGCATAGCTCCTTTACCTTTGGTGACTTGGGTAATAATTGCCTCTTGTGAGTACATGGCGTATTTTTCCAGGGCTTCCTTTTTCAAATTTTTATTGGCTTGAACTACATTCTTACCGCCCAGATGACAAGCGTTACAATTAGCATTAAATATTTTAGCCCCATGAGCAGTATCTGCTGCTAAAGCTGGACTGCTGAGGGCAAAGGTGAAGATAGTTATGCCTAAAAGCAGCATGACAATGATTTTTTTCATGTTCTGTTCTCTCTGCAAAACGGCTGATTTGGTCTAAGACCTGTAATAATTGTGAGTTAAATTAATTGCCAAGGTCAAAAGACAAGCCGTCAAACTAGATGCGGCGGGATGAAACCTGAAAGCCCACGAGTGCGAGCAACTTTCATGGTTGATCAACTTCGGCTAACTCCTGCATAGCTTCTGCTGTAACCCGACAAATACGCCAATCTTCTAAAATAGTAGCCCCCATACTGCGATAGAATGCTTGTGCTGATTGGTTCCAATCTAAAACACTCCATTCTAAACGTCCACAATTGCGCTCTATGGCTATTTGGGCTACTTTAGATAACAAAGCCTTACCAATACCTTGACGGCGATATTCTGGTAAAACAAACAAATCTTCTAAATAAATTCCTGGCTTAGTTAAAAACGTGGAATAGTTATGAAAAAACAGGGCAAAACCAACAGCTTGCCCTGCATATTCTGCTAATATTGCCTCAATATATTTTGGGGAGCCAAATAAATGATCCTGGAGAGCTAAAGCATTACCAGTTACAGCCTGAGACAATTTTTCATACTCAGCAAGCCCCGTGATTAAATCAAACAACACTTTGCTATCAGCTGGTTCTGCAAACCGCAAAATCAAATGGGTAGAAGAAGTCATAAATCCTTGACATTTCCCCTGGTTGAAACACAGGGGATTCTAATATGACTTATTAAATCATATCGTCTTGGGAGTGTCAAAGCCCCCCTACTCAGCTTGACTAAGATTATACTTAGCTGTGTGACTACTTGAGTTGGCATCTTATGGCTTGTTCAGCAATTGGCTAGTCAAATTAAAATGTACCTCACTAGACCGAAAAAAGCTCTAATAGCTACAGACTTGATTCAGGACTTGCATTGAGAATTTAGATTAACCATCCCTTTAATCGCTTGGCAATATGAGGGCGGCGTAACTTCCGCATAGCTTTACTTTGAATTTGTCGCACTCGTTCACGGGACAGGTTAAACATATTGCCCACCTCCTCTAAAGTACAAGGTTCGCTGGTGGTCAAACCGTAGCGCAAAGAAATTACGTCTTTCTCCCTAGGGGTCAGCACATCCCCCAAAACATCCCAAATCTCCTGACGCATCATGTTTTCATTCATTTTTGCTTCGGGAGAGAGGTTGTCTTCATCTTCTAGTAAGTCCATCAGTTCCGTGTCTTCTTCTTTACCGACACGGTGATTGAGAGACAGTGCTTGTCGCCTTAACTGTTGCAATTGGCGCAGTTGTTGCACGGTAATTTCTAAAGCTTCTGCCATTTCTGCTTCGTTGGGATTGCGACAGAGTTTTTGCTTTAGTTCTCGTTGGGCTTTTTTGAGTTTGTTAAGTTTTTCAACGATGTGGATGGGTAAACGGATGGTTCGCGCATCGTTGGCGATCGCCCGGGTGATTGCTTGTCTGATCCACCAGTAAGCATAGGTAGAAAACTTATAACCTTTATCGGGATCAAATTTTTCTGTAGCCCGATTTAAACCCATAGCCCCTTCCTGAATTAAATCTAGAAAAGGTACGCCCCGATTTAGGTAGCGCTTGGCAATTGACACCACTAATCTCAGGTTTGAGCGAATCATTTTCCGTTTGGCTACTCTACCTTGATATAAGCGATTGTCTAGTTGCTTTTCTGTCATTTCTAGCTGGGAGGCCACTTGTACCTTAGTTGCACTTTGTCCCAGTTGTAATTCCAAAGCGGCTTGTACCTCCCTAACTTCCTCCAGAAACCGGACTCGCCGCGCTAACTCTACTTCTTCGTCGGGTTTTAACAACGGATAACGGGCCATTTCTTTAAAAAATGCGCCCACAGCATCATCATGCTCGGTTTTATTGTATCCTGAAGGTCGAGCAGCTGCCATATCATCCCCATCACGTTCCTCGGATTCGAGATTTTCCATGATTGGGGCTTCTAACTCCATCACCGGTTCTAGAAGTTCGAGTGACTGTTCCTCATGTTCGGCAGTGGTTTCCAGTATTTCCATTGTTCCCAATTCAGCAATGTTCATAGTTTCCTTTAGGGATTTTTGCTTTGTTTGGTACATAATTTATTGACAGCCGCTTGCTTGAAGGTTAGTAGTTTTCCCTAACAAACAAATGCACCCCTTGATCAGACCAATAAGTAATTCAGCAGGAATAAACCCATTTATGTTGCGAGTAAACACGCCTCCCATCCTTTTTAACTTTATTTACCCTCATCCAGTTACATCTTCTTACTCATTGCTTATTCATTAGTGAAAACCAGTCCCTAGCTGTCATTTCTTGGTTCTTGTTCCATAGAACCTCTAACAAATACTGGTTTTTGCACCCAAAAACTATCTTCTCAGGTTCCAACAGAGATATTTCTTATTTTTTTCTTAAGACCCAAATCTGTCAAATCCCCTCAACCTTTATCCACTTTAACAAATGAAAACAACTCAGCCTTTACACCTCCCTAGCCTAACCTTTTATATAGTTACATAAATTTTTAAGCTTGACAGGTGAAAAATTATTACAGAATTTATAGTCTTGGGTTGCCATGCTTATTTCATCGAGCTTCCTGAAACACATGGGTTGACCAGTCTAATTTCTGGAATAACTTATTTGTATAAAAGCATCTCACAGACACAAAGGGTTGAATATCTACCAACAGGCTGAAAAACACTATATCCTATTTAGTAGTTAGTCAGACTATGATCTGCTATCTCAGGAGAGATAAGTTTATATTTTCTAGTGGACTTTAAATATTTATGCCACGTATTGTTAAGACAAAATTGTCTGGTAAATTACAGAAAAGGCAAATTATCAAGTATTATGGGTGATAAAAGTATTATGAAATACAATTTACCGCTAAAAATCAAAATGTTTTATAAAGTTAACTAAACTCAAAAAAACTAAGTGCAAAAATTGAAAAAAATATGTATAAAAGCGGGATAAATTCACTAAAATTGGTAGTGGCTGAACCAAAGGAAACTTACCAGTCTGAAAATGTGAATCGCTGGATTGAAGTGCTGGTAGACTGTCCAGGAACTACGGGACTATTTACTTATAGACTGCCGAATCAGTTAAAAATTAAACCAGGTGATATTTTGAGTGTACCATTTGGGACTCAAATAGTGGGAGCGATCGCCATTCGTTTATTGACAAAACTAAATATTGAGCTACCACCAGAAAAAATCCGGGAAGTAGAAGATATAGTCAGCGAAGGATTCTTCGCCAGTAGCTATTGGGAATTATTAAATCGAGTAGCGACATATTACTATACGCCTTTGATTCAGGTGATCCGGGTAGCACTACCACCAGGGTTACTGGGACGATCGCAACGTCGTATCCGCTTAGTGTCAAGTGGAGAAATAAAAACCGAAATTTCCTCATTTTTAACTTTTCTCAGTCCCCCAGCCCAACAAGTCTTAAACCTTTTGCAAAGTCAACCCGCAGGAGACTATAGTTTTATTTACCTACAAAAAAAGATCAAAACAGCCTATAGAGGTGTCAGGGAGTTATTGCAATTTGGGTTAGTAGAAAGTTATTTAGAACCACCGCGACTTAATCGACCAAAACAACAAAAAGCCGTCACCTTGATTGGTTCCATTGATGGTGACTTAACTACTCGCCAAAGAGAAATTTTAGAAATATTGCGGCGACGGGGAGGGGAATTATGGCAAAGTGAATTATTGCAAATTTGTCATGCTAGTTCCTCTACCCTGAAGACGATGGCGCAAAAGGGCTACATTGTCATCGAAGAAAAAGAAGTGCTGCGAACAGAACAAGGACTAGGATTAGCTCAAGATAGCCCCAAAACTTTAAATATTCACCAAGCAAACGCCTTAACCACCATACAAGCCCTAAATGGATTTGCTCAAGTCTTGCTGCATGGTATTACTGGTTCAGGGAAAACAGAAGTATACTTACAAGCCATAGCTCCTCTGCTGGAGCAGGGAAAATCTGCCCTGGTCTTGGTTCCAGAAATTGGACTCACCCCCCAGCTAACCGACCGTTTCCGCGCTCGTTTCGGGGGTAAGGTGAGCGTTTATCACAGCGCCCTTTCTGAAGGAGAACGTTATGACACCTGGCGACAAATGCTCACAGGAGAAGCTCAAATTGTCATCGGTACTCGTAGCGCCATTTTTGCGCCATTAACCAACTTAGGTTTAATCATCTTAGACGAGGAACACGACGGTAGTTTTAAACAGGATGCTCCCATTCCCACCTACCACGCCCGCACCGTCGCCCAATGGCGAGCCGAATTAGAAAACTGTCCTTTGGTTTTAGGTTCCGCTACCCCTTCGTTAGAAAGTTGGCTAAGTTTAACCAACTCTTCTATCCCCACACCCCACTGTTATTACCTCTCCCTCCCCCAACGCATTTACTCCCGGCCATTACCACCAGTGGAATTAGTGGATATGCGGCTTGAGTTACAGCAGGGAAATCGCTCTATATTTAGTAGACCCCTACAAGCAGCGCTGCATGAGCTGCAAGAAAAGCAACAACAGGGAATTTTATTTATCCATCGCAGGGGACATAGTACTTTTGTTTCTTGTCGTAGTTGTGGATATGCGATTGAGTGTCCCCATTGTGATGTGTCGCTATCCTATCACCAGACGGAAGCAGGAGCGCCGCAATTACTACGCTGTCATTACTGTAACTATACGCGATCGCATCCCCAGCAATGCCCCCAGTGCAGTTCCCCTTACCTCAAATTCTTTGGTAGCGGTACTCAGCGCGTCGCCCAGGAACTGGCCAAACAGTTCCCTCAGTTGAGTTTTATCCGTTTTGATAGCGATACCACCCGCAACAAAGGCGCACACCGTACCCTACTGACTCAATTTGCCAACGGTGAAGCTAATTTATTAGTGGGAACACAAATGATCACCAAAGGTTTAGATTTACCCCAAGTGACGTTTGTGGGTGTTGTTTCTGCTGATGGTTTATTGCATTTATCAGACTATCGCGCCAATGAAAGGACTTTTCAAACGTTGACTCAAGTAGCTGGTCGTGCTGGTAGAGGCGATGATCCCGGCAGGGTAATTGTGCAAACGTACACCCCAGAACATCCCGTAATTGCCGCAGTACAACAACATGATTATCAGTCTTTTTGCCAAACGGAATTAGAACAGCGGCAAGCCCTGAATTATCCCCCTTATGGCAGGTTAATTTTATTACGCCTAAGTAGTTTAGACCCTATTCAAGTACAAAATACCGCTCAAATCATGGCCACAACTTTAAGTTCTAGTCAAGATTTGGAAATTCTCGGACCAGCCCCAGCTAACGTGGTGCGGGTAGCTAACCGTTATCGCTGGCAAATATTACTGAAATTTGCTCCCCATGCTTTGCCACAGTTACCCGATTGGGAGTCAGTGCGATCGCTTTGTAGTGATGGTGTCAGTTTAACTATAGATGTTGATCCGCTCAATATAATGTAATAAATTTTATATTACCTTAGTTAAGATCAAGCTAAGGTGAAATAAATTTGAATTTAACTTTTATTGCTACCCAAAAAGTTAAATATGCAATATAATTTTCTGCTAACTTTGGGTTTAGTTTGGGGCGTGTTTACTAGGGGTGATATTCATGAATGATATGAAAGTATATTTTCAGTATTTTTTACGGAAACTTGTTCAGGAATCTGAAAAATAGTAATAATTGACAAACCTTTAGCTTTCACTATTAAATTTGTATTGAGTGGGAAATAAATGGGACAAGGTTTTTGGCAAATCGGCTTAACCCTGTGTATTGTTGTAGCAATGGTTCCCCTTTTGGGAAGATATATAGCCCGTGTTTTTTTGGGAGAAAGAACACTGCTAGACCTGCTCATGAAGCCGATAGAGCGTAGCTTTTTTGTTTTAGCAGGTGTGGGGACTAAACAAGATATGACAGGTTGGCAGTATATCCGGGCTGTGCTGTATAGTAACCTGTGTATGGGTATTTTAGTATACGCAATAATATTTTGTCAGAAATTACTACCTTGGAATCCTAATGGATTTGATGCCCCAACATGGGATATATTACTGCATACTGTAGTGTCATTTATCACAAATACAGGACAACAACACTACACAGGGGAAACCACCTTGAGTTATTTTAGCCAGGTAGCAGCTTTAGGGTTTTTGATGTTCACCTCAGCAGCTACAGGTTTAGCGGTAGGAATTGCCTTTATTCGTGGTTTGACTGGGAAAAAACTGGGTAACTTTTACGTTGATCTCACTCTTGCCATCACCAGGATATTATTACCCATATCAGTAATGGGAGCGATCGCTTTAGTTTTCTTTGGTGTGCCGCAAACCTTAGATGGAACCCTAGTAGTGCAAACCTTAGAAGGCAGCACCCAATATATTGCTAGAGGGCCAGTGGCCTCCTTTGAGATGATTAAAATGTTGGGTGATAACGGATCTGGTTTTTTTGGCGTTAACTCAGCCCACCCCTTAGAAAATCCCAATGGCGCTACTAATTTAATCGAAATCGTGGCCATGATGGCCATTCCAGCATCATTAATTCACACCTACGGCATATTTACTAAAAATAGCAAACAAGCTTGGCTGGTATTTGGGATGACATTTGTAGTCTTGGTGATTCTGATTTGGTTAGCCGTAGATGGAGAACAACAAGGTAATCCCCTGGTAAATGGTATATTGGAATCACAGCAGCCTAATTTAGAGGGCAAAGAAATCAGACTGGGTGTGACACAAACAGCACTTTGGGCAGTGATCACCACAGCCACCTCTGGTGCTGTCAATGGAATGCAAGATTCATTGATGCCACCAGGATTATTTGCCAGCCTATTTAACTTATTCCTTCGCATAATCTGGGGAAGTCAAGGAACTGGCACAGCTTACCTATTTATTTACTTAATTTTGGGTGTGTTCTTAACAGGGTTAATGGTGGGAACTACCCCAGAACTTTTAGGACGCAAAATTGAACGGCGAGAAATCATCCTTGCCAGTGTAATCTTGCTGATTCATCCAATTTTAGTGTTGATTCCCAGTGCCATTACATTGGCTTATCCTTTTTCCCTATCTGGAATTACCAATCCCGGATTTCACGGTATTTCCCAAGTAGTTTATGAATATGCCGCAGCTAGTGCCAATAATGCCTCTAGCTTACAGGGACTATACAACAGTACCCTATGGTGGAATTTAAGCACTTGTTTCACTATGTTTGCTGGGCGGTACATTCCGATGATTGGCATTTTGCTATTAGCTGACAGTATGTCTCGTAAACCAACAATCCCACCCACCCCCATTATCCTAAAAACAGACTCATTAATATTCACCAGTACCACAGCTGCATTAGTGTTGATTTTGGGAATGTTGGCTTTCTTTCCCCTATTGGCTTTAGGTCCAATTGGTGAAGGTTTTAAACTGGCTTCCGGTAGTTAGAACTACTTAAACCCAATGATCAAAGGCTCCATTCTTTATTCCCCATTCCCCATTCCCCAGATGAAATGAACCTTGCACCTACTTCTCGTTTTCGTTCTGGCCTTAGCCGCCAAGCTTTGACAAAGTTCCGGATAAATGCCAAAAGACTGTATCTCAGAGCCGTTAGAGATGCTTTTGTCAAACTTGATCCCAGATATGCAATTCAAAATCCAGTCATGTTTTTAGTTTGGCTGGGAACACTTGTTAGCTTATTATTCACCATTGATCCCAACTTAACTACCCCGTCGCCAGAAAATAATTCACAACTTTTTTACGGTTTACTAACAGGAATTTTGTTTTTCACTGTTGTTTCCGCTAATTTTGCCGAAGCATTAGCTGAAGGACGCGGTAAAGACCAAGCCGATACCCTGCGAGCTAGAAAGTCAGAGATCATCGCCAAAAAACTGGCTCCCGATGGCACAATTTCCCAAGTTCCCGCCGCCAGCCTCCGGCAAAATGACACCGTTTATTTAGTAGCGGGAGATATCATTCCTGCGGATGGCAAAGTCATCATGGGTACAGCCTCAGTGGATGAGTCAGTAATTACCGGCGAAACAGTACCCATTCTCAAAGAGTCAGGCTCAGATGTGGCGGGTTGGGTTATCGGCGGTACACGTATTATTGCGGATGAGATAATTGTCTGCATCACATCTAACCCGGGTAAAGGGTTTTACGACCAGATGATTGCTTCCTTAGAAGGAAAAGAACGCGGCAAAACACAGAATGAAATCACCTTGACAATCTTACTAGCAGTTTTGAGCTTAGTTTGTTTATTGTCAGTGGCTACCCTGCCCGCATTTGCTCACTATGTAGAAAATCCCATCAACGTACCCATTTTAATCGCCTGGTTAGTATCCCTGATTCCCACTACCATCGGTGGATTATTAAGTGCCATTGGTATTGCTGGCATGGATCGCATCGCCCAATTTAACATTATTGCCACATCCGGACAGCCTGTGGAAATTTGTAGTGATGTCGATACCTTAATTCTTGACAAAACCGGCACAATTACCCTAGGCAATCCCTTGGCAGAAGAGTTTATCCCCGTGAATGGCCATTCATTAAAGGAAATGGCTGATATTGCCTTAGCTGCCAGCATATTTGATGAGACACCAGAAGGCAAATCAATTATCCGACTGGCACAAAGCTATGGGGCAAGATTTGATTTTGATCTCAGTCAAGCAGTAGGGGTAGAATTTTCTGAGTCCACCCGAATTAGTGGTACAAACTTATCCGGAAGACGTGAGGCCCGTAAAGGAGCAGTAAGCGCAATTAAAGAATTTGTCCGTGTCCGCAATGGAAGAACGCCACCAGAATTAAATACTATCTACGAAAAAATTTCCCAACAAGGAGGTACACCCCTAGCAGTTTGTCTCGATCAAGAAATTTATGGTGTAATTTATCTCAAAGATATGATTAAACCCACTATCCGCGACCGTTTCCAGCAATTACACAGGATGGGGATCAATACTATTATGATCACCGGCGATAACATGATCACCGCATCTGTCATTGCCCAGGAAGCGGGGGTAAATCACTTTATTGCTGAGGCCACACCAGAGGATAAAGTTAATGTTATTCAGAGAAAACAAGCAGCAGGTAAAGTAGTGGCTATGACGGGAGACGGTACTAATGATGCTCCAGCGCTGGCCAAGGCTGATGTTAGTATTGTCATGAATACAGGCACTCAAATGGCAAAAGAAGCCGCCAATATTATAGATTTAGATTCTGATCCCACCAAGTTAATTGATATCATCAGTATTGCTAAACAATTATTAATTACCCGTGGGGTTTTGACTACATTTTCCTTGGCCAATGATATTGGTAAATATTTAGCAATTATACCAGTGATTTTTGCCGGCGCTCATCTGCAAGCTTTGAATGTTATGAATTTATCTAGCGCTAATTCTGCGGTATTATCAACACTAATTTATAATGCTATAATCATCCCCGCTTTGACTCCCTTGGCTTTGAGAGGTGTTGATTTAAAGTATCATAATCCTAATCAATTGTTACAACGCCACATCTTGATTTATGGTTTGGGTGGGTTAATTGCGCCGTTTATCGGTATTAAGTTAATAGATATGCTAATTGCAATCACTGGTTTGGTATAAAACTCAGTACCTGGGAAATTTTTATGACTTTTATTCAAGAAATCATCAAGGCGATTCGCATGACTTTGGTGTTATGGTTACTCACGGCAATTATTTATCCTTTGGCAATATTGATCACAGGTCAAGCCTTGTTTCCATTTCAAGCCAATGGTAGCGTGATGCTGAATGTAGAAGCACAAGCCATTGGCTCAACTTTAATTGGGCAAGGATTTACATCAGAGCGTTATTTTCACACTCGCCCCAGTAGTGTGGGGTATAGCCAAGGAGACAAGGCCAGCCCCACTGGTATATCAGGTGGTAGTAATTTAGCCCCTAGTAATCCAGCGCTGCTAGATCGAATTACCCAACAGGTGAATCAGTTCCAAGAGGAAAATATTCAACCATCGGCTGACTTTATTTATACTTCTGGTTCTGGGTTAGACCCACATATTTCTTTAACAGCAGTAAGGGAGCAGTTGAGGCGAGTTGCTCGCGCTCGTGACCTACAAGATGATGAAATAATACCTTTAATTAATAGATATACGGATGGCAGATTTCTCTCTATTTTTGGTGAACCGGGGGTCAATGTCCTGCGATTAAATTATGCTCTTGACCTACAAGAAATTAATCGCTAACCATGTAGTATTTGTAGTATTTAGTATGATTTATTTAGATTTGGCTTAAACTGTCATAACCCCACCCTTGAGGGCGGGGAGTGGTAATCCACCAATAACTAGGCTTTACGTGAGTAGTATTCCACCACGAGCAGTTCATTAACTTGTAACGCCACCCACTCTCGCTCAATGACGCTGTTTACTTTACCAGTTAATTTAGCTTTGTCAAATTCCAGGTGACTGGGGAGATTGGCTAAACCGGGATATTGTAAATTGGCTTCTACCAACTTCCGAGAAAGTTCCCTATCTCTGACTGCAATTACTTCACCGGGACGACACTGATAACTAGCAATATCTACTCTCCGACCGTTGACAGTTACATGACCGTGATTTACCAGCTGGCGAGCCGCTGGAATCGTGGGAGCCATACCCAAACGAAAAACGGTATTATCCAAGCGCATTTCTAGCAGTTGTAGCAGCACTTGTCCGGTGGAACCGGTTACACGTCTAGCTTTACGCACGTAGCGTAGTAGTTGCTTTTCGGTTAAACCGTAGTTCATCCGAATTTTTTGCTTTTCTTCTAGACGAACTGCATACTCAGTGCGTTTTTTCCGGTTTTGACCATGTTGGCCTGGTGGATAGGCTTTTCTTGGACTTTTGCGACTTAATCCTGGCAATTCGCCTAAGCGACGTACAATTCTGAGGCGTGGCCCTCTGTATCGGGACATGAGTTTCCTTAATCTAATCCTGTTAATTTTTACCTAGACATTCAGTTTTGACACTTTCCCGATTATAAATCAGGAAATTCTTGGTTTTTGGGAAACCGCTTACTTTGACGTAACTTATCAAAGCAAAGGAATTTCTTCACCAAGCCTAAAGTCCGGCCTGTCTTACCGTACTCTCTCAAAGGAGTTTTTGCCTAACTTGGGCATCTTACACCCAGCCCTAGCTACTAGAAAACGCCGGACAACAAACAAGGTCTGCCTGCGCTGACTAATGGATAATCAAGATTTTGAACCGTTTTAAAAGGGTTTGACTCAAGATATCACTTGGTGTAAGATATAACTTTATTTAATTGCGTAGACTAAGCAATCCCGCAGTATTCCAACTCGGAAATACTTTTTACGTTGTCTACTTATCTCACATTCCCACTATCTTAACATTGAATCTTAAAATTATCCAATTTTAGATATTGGATTGGGGATTGGTTTTACCTACAATGGCAATCTAAAATTAGCATGGTTAATAGTTGCCTGAGTACATATACTTATTAAAATCTTGGAGTTGGTAAAAATGATCAAAATCAGTAGTCGTAAATATGTAGGTCTAGAAAATGTCTATGATATTGGGGTTGAGAATGACCATAACTTTGCTATTAAAAATGGTTTGATAGCCTCTAATTGTTTCAATAAGTCCCATTCCACCGCCTATGGATATGTTACTTATCAAACAGCATATTTAAAAGCTAATTATCCATTGGAGTATATGGCGGCGCTGTTGACTGCTAACAGTGGGGATACAGATAAAGTGCAGAAATACATTAATAACTGCGCTAGTATGGGTATTAAAATAGATCCGCCCGACATTAATCGTTCTGGACTAGATTTTACTCCGGCAGGAGGCAAGATTTTATTTGGATTTACCGCAGTGCGGAATGTAGGACAAAATGCGATCGCCTGTATTTTGTCAGCGCGAGAAGAGGGGGGCGAATTTAAATCACTGGCTGATTTTTGCGATCGCCTGGATTTGCGTGCTGTTAACCGCCGCATGGTGGAATCATTGATTAACTGTGGAGCCTTTGACAAAATAGAACCAAACCGTAAACAGTTAATTCATGATTTAGAACTGGTTTATGATTGGGCCCAGTCCCGGGCTAAAGATCGGGCTAGTGGTCAAGGAAATTTGTTTGATTTATTAGGTGGTAATTTTAGCAATAGTGAGAATGAAACAGCTAGTAATGCTTTTGAAACTGCTCCCAAGGCTGAACCAGTCCAGGACTTTCCGCCACAGGAAAAGTTACGCATGGAAAAAGAATTACTAGGATTTTATGTGTCAGATCATCCCTTAAAATCTCTAAGACAGGCTGCATCACTTCTCTCTCCCATAAATCTCGCACAACTTAACGAACAAAAAGAAGATACAAGAATCTGTGCGGTCATCATGCTCAATCATGTCAAAAAAGTGATGACCAAAAAAGGCGAGCAAATGGCTATTTTACAAATAGAAGATTTAACTACCCAATCAGAAGCCATTGTTTTTCCCAAAACTTATGAACGTATCAGTGAGCAACTCAAAGTTGATGAAAGGTTAATTATTTGGGGTAAAGTAGACCGACGAGATGAGCAAAACCAACTAATTGTGGAAGATGTAGAAAAAGTGGAGGAGGTGAAAATGGTGATGGTAGAACTTAATCTTGAACAAGCACGCGACATCGAAAAACTACATGATTTAAAAACAATCCTACAAGAATATTCAGGGGATAAAGAAAAAGCGAAAACGCCAGTAATTGGAATTATAGGTTCGCCAAGTTCCCGGAAATTTGTGCGATTGGGTTGGCAATATTGCGTGCAAAATCCCAGCACAACAGTTGAAGTTTTGCAAAATGCCAGATTTAATGCCCATTTAAAAACTATAACTGGTAGTTAAAACCTCAGAAATTATATTTTCTCTGGTGGCGGCTTATTTCGGCGCAAATTGTCCGGACCTTGCCGTAGGGATAGAGTGGTAGAGCGAGCTAAAGGTGTCATGACCAATCTTTCCGTTCATGTGGCTGTAGGTTCATTTCTGACACTTTTCATGGTGATGAGGAAAACCAGGACAGTTGCCAAAGTTAATGCCACGTTCCTGACTAAAGAGTTATTCCAATGCTTGAGAGCGATCGCCACCAATGCCCATATTGTCACTCCTGCATAAGCAAAGTCTTGACGCTGGATGACAATCACTGCTGCAATGATACCAGCCACCAATAACATCATAGCAGTCCATAACTCAGGAGAAATCCCCCACCCATTCCATCCTTGAAAGTACAAAGCAGAAGCCACATTAACAACGGTAGCCACGCTAATCCAACCCAGATAAATACTGATGGGAAAATAAACGCACCATTTCTTACTCTGAGAGACACGCTTTTTACCAATTCCTAAGCGGGAATAGGCAACAATCAGTGGTAATAGAATTAACAGTATTGCTATGACAGAAACAGCAAAAAGCCTAGAGAGAAAAAGATATACCCAGATACTTTGAGCGACTAAGGCAATAACCAACAAATATCCTATGTTGCGTAAATCCGCATCATACCTGTGGTTGGGGAGAAGTTGGTAAATTGCAAAAGTGAACAATCCCAGATAAATGAGTCCCCAAATGGCAAAGGCATAGTTGGCAGGGATAATCAGCACATTAGCAAACAAAGTATTAGAAATCTCTCCTATACTCATGCCATTGAGGGGAAAAATATTTGAAATCAAGTTGACCACAAAAGCGCCAACAATTGCTGCCAGAGTAGCAAGTTGGCGAATGAAATCTCCGTTATTTCCAGATGTATACTTGTGCATAGGACCTGAGATAACTTATAGCAGGTATGCTTTTAGCTTATATCTTTATGCGGGAGATGTTTGTGATTAAATACTACCATTAAGGGGTAGCATAAGCGTTGGATTGGCGGTTAGGATAACCAAAGCCCTCATGGACAATCTGAGGGCCTTGATTTCAACCTAGTCGGTCTTTAATTACGGAAACGTCTTTTACTTTGCCTGTGCTTGGCAATTTCTTTGCGCTTGCGTTTTTCTAGGGGCGTTTCAAAGTGACGATGCTTCCTCATATCTGGAAAAATCCCTGCCTTGGAAACTTCTCGTTTAAAGCGACGTAAGGCCGATTCGATTGCTTCATTTTCACCCACTATGATTTGGGTCATTATCTCTCCTGCTAAATTGACTTAATTGATAGATCGACAGTGGTAACAAATTCAGTTAACTAGAGTATACAAAAAACAGAGTTTTGTCTAATCTTAAGACTTTTAGGTGAAATTTCAAGTTGAAAAACTTAGTAGCGGTTACGGAAACCACCACCGTATCCGCCCCACCCAAGACAAGAAAACCTGTTGCTGCAATCCGTGAATTTTTGTTTCCGGCACTTGGGATGACCTCTGGAATCAGTGGTATTGTGCATTCGCTGACCTGGTGAAAGTTATAGGTAGCTTTCCCAGTGGCTACGGATCAACTCAATCTTATTATATATTAGTTGATGAATGCTTGGGGTGAGTATTGGCGCTGTTGTATTCCACATTCCGCCATTCAGTTTGTAGTATATACAGATTACACAAATGGGGTCTTTGGTGTTTAAATGGCGATTGCCTACGGCAGTGGCGAAGCCAATCGCCTGAGCGTAAAAATGGATAAAGTCGAGTTAAGCAACTACAAAATTCACTAACTTTCCGGGAACCACAATCACCTTTTTAATTTCCTTGCCTTCAATGTAACGCTGAACCACTTCAGATTCACGGGCGTACTTTTCTAACTCTGCTTGATCAGCTTGTGCAGGAACAGAAATATCAGCGCGTTTTTTGCCGTTAACTTGAATTACCAAGGTAATTTCCTCAGCCACCAAAGCCCCTGGGTCGAAAGATGGCCAAGTTTGAGTGTGGATGGAATTAGTATTACCCAATAACTGCCACAACTCGTCGGCAATGTGTGGGGCAAAGGGCGCTAACATAATCACCAAAGTCTCAATACCTTCTGTATAAATTGGTGAATTTTTGCAGGGGGCATCAGTGAGGGCATTACTTAACTTCATCAATTCAGAAACTGCGGTATTAAATTGATATTCGTCCTCTAAATCTTCTGTTACAGCCTGAATAGCTGTATGAATTGCCCTCCGTAATTCCTTTTCTGGCTTAGTTAAATCAGAGAGTTGGGCTTGTTGGCGTGAAACTCCCCCAGTAGCATAATCTGTCACCAAGCGCCACACCCGATTTAAAAAGCGGAATTGCCCCTCAACATCGGCTTCGTCCCACTCTAGGTCTTTTTCTGGCGGTGCTTTGAACAAAATGAACATCCGGGCTGTATCAACACCATACTTACTAATTACATCTTCCGGTGCGACACCATTACCCTTAGATTTAGACATGGTGGCATAAAGACGTTCTAATGGTTCTCCTGTCTGGGGATCGCGGGGGTCTGCGGGGTTGACTAAATAAGAGGGAACCCATTTCTCTTTACCGCTTTTGCGGGGATTGATGTAAGTTAAACCCTGTACCATGCCTTGAGTTAACAAACGTTCAAAAGGTTCGTCAAAGTTCAATAAACCCCTATCTCGCAGCACTTTAGTAAAAAATCTAGAGTAGAGTAAGTGTAAAATGGCGTGTTCAATACCACCCACATACTGATCTACTGGCATCCAGTCATTAGTTTTAGCCGGGTCGAATACTTGTTGTTGATTTTGAGCATCAGGATAGCGCAGGAAATACCAAGAGGAATCAATAAAAGTATCCATGGTATCGGTTTCTCGCCGGGCTGGAGTACCGCAAGTGGGACAGGGAACATTTACCCAGCTTTCTAACTGAGTCAAAGGTGAACCACCGCGTCCAGTCAATTCCACTTCTTCTGGTAACTTAACTGGTAAATCCTCATCTGGTACTGGCACTATGCCACAATTAGGGCAGTGAATAACTGGTATGGGTGCGCCCCAGTACCTTTGTCGGGAAATTAACCAATCCCGCAGGCGATACTGTATTCGCAGTTGCCCGAAATTGTGTTCTTCAGCATATTTAATAATTGCTGCTTTGGCATCTGTGGAATTCATGCCAGTAAAAGACCCAGAGTTAATTAAAATTCCTGGTTCGGTATATGCCTCGTTATATTCAATATTAATAACTTTTGTGATTTCATCTGTTGGTGATGCTGGTGTTAAATCAAAATCTGCCACGTCTTCAGAAGAAGCAATGACAAACTCAATAGGTAAATTATAAACACGGGCAAATTTAAAATCTCGCGCGTCATGAGCAGGTACACCCATGACTGCCCCAGTACCATATTCATATAGTACATAATCAGCAATCCAGATGGGGAGTTCTTCCTCCGTAAAGGGGTTGATTACTTTGCCACCAGTGGGGATACCCCGCTTTGGTTTATCTTCCGCAGTACGTTCTAACTCGCTTTGTTGGGAAACTTCTTGAATAAAAGCTTCTACCGGTTTTTTTTGCGCTTTGGTGGTGACAACTTTAGTTAAAGGATGTTCTGGTGCTAAGACTACATAGCTCACACCATAAACAGTATCTGGGCGTGTGGTGTACACGGGGATTTTTTCATCCATCCCCACCACAGGAAATTCTAAATAAGCGCCTGTGGATTTACCTATCCAGTTAGCCTGCATTAACTTGACCCGTTCCGGCCAACCTGTTAATTTATCTAAATCATTGAGTAATTCTTCGGCATAGTCGGTAATCTTTAAAAACCACTGCCGTAATAGTTTACGCTCAACTTTAGCTCCACTGCGCCAAGAACGTCCTTCGCTATCAACTTGTTCGTTAGCTACCACAGTTTGGTCAACAGGGTCCCAGTTTACTGCTGCTTCTTTTTGATAAGCTAACCCGGCTTGCCAGAATTGCAAAAAAATCCACTGTGTCCACTTATAATAATCAGGTGAACAAGTGGCTATTTCGCTATCCCAATCAATAGACAAACCAAGACGCTGTAATTGTTGGCGCATTTGGGCAATGTTTTGATAAGTCCACTTTGCTGGTGGTACTCCTCGGTCAATGGCGGCGTTTTCTGCTGGCAAACCAAAAGCGTCCCACCCCATGGGGTGCAGTACTCTATATCCTTGCATTCTCTTGAGGCGTGCAATCACATCAGTGATTGTGTAATTACGGACGTGACCCATGTGGAGGCTGCCCGATGGATAAGGGAACATGGAAAGGGCATAGAATTTTGGCTGGTCACTATTTCCAGGGGTTTGATCTAAGCGTAGTTCTGCCCATTTTTTCTGCCATTTTTCCTCAATGTCTGCTGGGTTGTATCGGGAATCCACCAAAAATTCTCCTCTGGGACTGTAATCGTGTCTGCTTAAATATTGTAGATGCTAGGAACTATCATGAGTGGCTGAAAAATAATATTTCCTGGACGGGTTATAAACAGTGGGCTGTAAAATGTCTAAACTCAAAGTGTCCGCCCTACTGTCTTTATCAAAAAAATGGGTTTAAAACCCCGTCGTAGAACGACGGCTTTTCTTGATTCTGGATATATTTCTTCAGCACCTCAAGTGGCGCAGCACCAACAGAAGACACAAAGTAACTAGGACTCCATAGAGCTTGCTTACCATAGGGTTTAGGAAATCCACCTTAATTTTAAATTTTTGCTTTATAACCCAGGGTCAACAATCTTTTATATCTAAAGGAAGTGTTTATTTATTTAACCATCTATAAAAATATACATTAGATATGCCTGAATCAAGGTAAAACCTGAACATATCAATGATTATCGTACCTGAGAGGTTAAAAAGGTACAAGGAAGATCAGAACCCTATTCCCTATTCTTACAAATAACTTTTTCAGCAAACCCTACATTAGCTAAACAGGATAAAGTTAACAATGCCTAACAACATCAAAGACCAAATTAAAACTGATCTCCAGCAAGTTAGAGAAACTGGCAAGTTAAGAAGTGACCGCATCCGTGAGATTGTCAAAACTGCTGTTTCTCAACTGAGTACGGAATTAAAAACAGGTTCTGGTGAAATTCGTTCTCTGGTAAAGGATGCAGTTTCGGCTGTGGTTGAAAACTTCCAAGACAAAAGCACAGAAATTAAAGAGGCGGTAACAGCATCAATTGAAGGTGCTTTAGAAGGTGTTAACAGTAAAAGACAGGAGACTATTGCCAAAACTCAAGCGGAGTTGAAAAAGTTACAAGCTCAATTAAACCGTGAAGAAGAACAAATTCAGCAAGAAGTTGATGGTATTTTAACAGAAATTGCAGACACAGGTAAAGATAAAACTGATGAGACTAAAAATGCCATTACTTCCGCCATCAACGCCATTAAAGATAGTGAAGAAGCGGCTTTATTAAAAAAACGTTACGCTCAACTGCAAGCGCAATTAGCCATTATCCGCGCCAATTTAGCCGCACGCTATGGCGGGAGAGACAAAGAAATTAAAGATTATCTCGACGAAGCAAAACAATGGTACGATCAGACCCGCCCCCAAGCCGAAGCTGTAGCCACACAAGTGGAAGAGAAGCGATCGCGATTAGAAGATAAACTAGGTGAAGCTGGTGCAGCCATAGCTAAAAAAGAGCATCAAATTAAACAAACTTTAAGAGAGTTATTGCTATCAACTGCTGATATGTTCAAAGAAGAAGAACCAGCAGAGAAACACAAAGAACTCACTCAAAATAACTAGGCTCATAAAATTTGCTACAAAATAAATAATAGGGCGGTGCTGAACCCCCTATTTTTATCACAAACCTCAATTTAATAAATACGTCTTTCTTGATTCATTGTTTGTTCATGTTTAGCAATAACCCAAACTGCATGGATACTACCAGGAAGCCAACCTAAAAGCGTAAGTAAGATGTTGATTAACAAAGTTGGACCTGCCCCCACTGTGAGAAAAACGCCTAAAGGAGGCACTAATAAACCTAAAAGTAAACGAACTAATTTCATGATTTCCTGATTTTTTATCTAGAAGGTAATTCGCCTTGGGTATTTACATCACTGCTGCTTAAAGTTGCACTCTTTTCGGCAAAATATTTGTTAATGAAAGTGCTAGACAAAGAGAGAATCACTGGACCTAAAATAAATGCCACCAGTCCACGAACTGCGAACCCAGGAACCAGCACTGCTGCTAACCAGAAACAAAAGCCGTTAACTAATAGAGAAAATCCGCCGAATGTGAGAAAGTTAAGCGGTAAAGAAAGGGCAGAAAGAACTGGTTTAAGTGAACCATTAATTAAACCAATGACCAAAGCAGCAATTAAAGCAGCTGGAAAGTTAGCAATATTTACACCCGGTACAACTAAATCAACAATTAATAAACTCAAGGCTGTAGCTATGGTATTGAAAAGTGTTCGCCACATTGTTTTTACCTAACAACAACCAATAGACTTTTGATCAATCTTGATTCTATTTTTGAATAAATGCTATAATATGAAATCTCATAAAAGATAGATTTAAAATCTACCATTTGGCTGATTATTTTTTGATGATTTGAATATGAAGCTGGGTATAATATGCTAACTGTAATAGCCTCATAAAAAAGTGAGTCTTAGTGCCTTGGTTGTAAAATTAATGTGATCACTCACCACCAAAACACGAAGACATAAGTACAATGCTGTTATTGTTTAACTGATTTCTTGACATCTCCCCTGGTTGAAACACAGGGGATTCTAAACTGATGTTGCTACGCGGTCTGAAGACACGCTACACAACGTTTACAATATGATTTTACCGTAGGGCTTGTCAGGCTCCCACTATGTTTTCATAGACAAACTAATACGCCTTAACTTTTGGTTAACTTCCAACACGCGCACTTTGACAACTTGCCCTACTTTGACGATTTTTTGAGGATCATCAACAAATCTATCAGCTAATTGGGAAATATGTACTAAACCATCTTGATGTACGCCAATATCCACAAAAGCACCAAAATTAGCAACATTGGTGACAATTCCCTCTAAATCCATTCCTGCTTGTAAATCGGTAATTTCTTTAATTCCTTCTCTAAAGGTGGCATACTTAAATTCAGCACGGGGGTCTCTACCGGGTTTCTCTAGTTCACTGATAATGTCTCGCAGCGTCGGTTCGCCAATGCTGTCAGTAACGTATTTTGTCAAGTTGGTATTTTTGAGTTGGGCGGCAATTTGTGTTACTTGCTTTAGGGATACATTTAAGTCAGATGCGATCGCTTGCACCACGGAGTAACTTTCTGGATGCACTGCGGTATTATCTAAAGGGTTATCACCACCACGAATTCGCAGAAAACCCGCGGACTGTTCAAAAGCTTTTGGACCTAATTTAGCTACCTTTAGCAATTGTTTGCGGTTGTGAAACGGGCCATGTTCATTGCGATAAGCAACAATATTATTGGCAATTGTAGGAGTAATTCCAGAAACAAAGGTCAAAAGTTCCTGAGAAGCTGTGTTTAAGTCCACGCCAACGTAATTAACACAACTTTCTACAGTTTCATCTAATTTCTTTCTCAGCAACTTTTGATCAACATCATGTTGATATTGTCCCACACCAATAGACTTAGGGTCAATTTTCACCAATTCCGCTAAAGGGTCTTGTAAACGGCGACCGATACTAATGGCACCACGGACGGTAACATCTAAATCAGGGAACTCTGCCAATGCCACTTTGCTGGCAGAATATATTGAAGCACCAGATTCATTGACTATAACTTTAATTGGTTTTACTGGGATATGTTGTAATACTTCCCCCACAAACTCATCTGTTTCCCGCGAAGCTGTACCATTACCAATAGCAATTAACTCAATGTGATATTTGGTAATTAGATTTTTAATAGTTTGGGCGGCTTTAGACCTTTGTTCTGCCGCTTGGTGAGGGAAAACTGCCTGGTATTCTAAAAATTGTCCGGTTTTGTCTAGTACCACAACTTTACACCCTGTTCTAAACCCAGGATCTATAGCCAGTGTTGGTTTCATCCCTGCTGGTGCTGATAATAATAATTCTCGCAGGTTGGCTTCAAAAGTTTTAATTGATTCAATATCAGCATGAGTTTTCTTTTGAGAAATTACCTCAGTCATAATTGAAGTTTTCATCAAGCGATTAAATGCGTCTTTGAGCATGGCTTGATAAAAATCCCGAATTATGCTATTTTTGCTCTTAATTTCTTTTGATTTGAGATAGTCAAGGATAAAATCTTCATCAAAAGCAATTTCATAATTTAAGATTCCCTCAGCCTCACCGCGACACAAAGCCAGCATATTATGGGATGCAATATTCTTCACCGCCATTTGGTAATTACGGTACATCTCAAACTTGGTTGTACCTTCGGGATGATCTTTTTTCACTTGAGAGACAAATGCCCCGTCAGCTAAAAAATAATCACGGATATATGCCCGTAAATTCGCTTTTTCTGCCACTTCTTCGGCTAAAATGTCAGCAGCACCTTTAAGGGCTTCTAGTGGTGTTTTTACTCCCTGATTGGCAGAAACATACTGGGCTGCTGCTGCTTCTAGTGATGTTATTGCAGTATTTTGGCTATTGAGGGACTTGATCAACTCGGCTAAAGGTTCCAGTCCTTTTTCTCTAGCAATGGTGGCGCGGGTGCGTCGTTTGGGTCGATAGGGGAGATATAAATCTTCAAGTTCGGTTTTTTGGCAACAAGATAAAATTTTAGCTTTCAGTTCATCTGTTAGTTTGCCTTGTTGGGCCACCGCATTCAAGATCACTGCTTTCCGTTCCGCCAATTCTGTTAAATAAGCATATCGCTCAAACAGGAGGCGCAGTTGAACTTCATTCATTTCCCCAGTGCGCTCTTTGCGGTAACGTGCGATAAAGGGAACTGTCGCACCTTCGGCTAAAAGTTCCAAGGCGTTTTCCACCTGATACAGTGCTAGGTTAAATTCAGTCGCCAGTAGTTGAGGGATATTTGACATTGGGTGTTTAATCTAGAAAACTTACTCCTAAATGTAATATGCTAGATCGTCTATACAGGAAATAGCAGGAAACCTTAAACTTCACGTAGTTGTCAAATTAACTAAAATATCAAAAACAGTTTTCCTCTGCTTTTCCTCCTTGCTGTGTTTTATTGACCAGGATAGTAAAAATGCATCTGTCTTTTTTAATTCCCCTATGTACTGGTTTAGCCATTGGCTACATATCTAAAAAGTGTCATGGTGAAATCGCTTATATTATCAGTTTATTTACAGTCCTCAGTTTGATTTTAAGTTTAGTATTAGCCCCGTGGCAATTTCAGTTAGTGTTGTTAGTTATTGTTCTCATAGGCACTGAAAGATTTTTACATAGAAATTAAATTCCCGCATCCTGCCATAAAATAAATTTTAGTTGACATATCTAACCACACCATCAGTCGCTCTAATTCATGTAATATTCATAGGGAAGCCCATGTTACCACAAAAAACGGTGTTAGTCAAGCCGGGTAATGAACTGCTCAAAAATAATGACAGTCAAGTGGCCACAAAAATATCATAAAGAACTATTATAGATGGTAATGATTATCACCAGTTTGAGAAAAAGGTATTGAAACTATGTTCACCGAAGAAATAACCAATACAGTACCTGTAACTGTACTCACAGGCTACTTAGGTTCAGGGAAAACTACTCTACTTAACCACATCCTCACCTATGAACACGGTAAGAAGGTGGCGGTGATTGTTAATGAGTTTGGCGAAGTTGGTATTGATAATCAATTGATTATTGATGCTGATGAAGAAATTTTTGAAATGAATAATGGCTGTATTTGTTGTACAGTGCGCGGTGATTTAATTCGCATTATTGGTAACTTGATGAGGCGGCGAGATAAGTTTGATCATTTAGTAATTGAAACTACTGGTTTGGCTGATCCAGCCCCAGTGATTCAAACTTTTTTTGTTGATGAGGATATGCAAAGCCTCCTGTCCTTAGATGCGGTGGTGACTGTTGTAGATGCCAAACATATTTGGCAACATTGGGACGCTGATGAAGCACAAGAACAAATTGCTTTTGCTGATGTAATTCTCTTGAATAAAACTGATTTGGTAACTTTAGAACAGTTAGAGGAGTTAGAAAACCGCATTCGGGGTATGAATGCTATAGCTAAGATTTACCGTACCCAAAACTCACAATTAGAAATGAATGCGCTGTTGGGGGTGAAGGCTTTTGATTTATCACGCGCTTTAGAAATTGACCCCCAGTTCTTAAGTGAAGATGCTCACGAACATGATGAAGAAGTTTATTCTGTAGCTTTAGTAGAAGGTGGCGCACTGGATGGGGAAAAACTTAACGCTTGGCTGGGGGAATTATTGCGTACCCAAGGTGCTGATATCTTCCGAATGAAGGGGATTTTAAATATTGCTGGAGAAGATAATCGCTTTGTGTTTCAAGGCGTACACATGATATTAGATGGTAGACCTGACCGCCCTTGGAAACCAAATGAAACTCGTAAAAATGAACTGGTTTTTATCGGTCGGAATCTTGATGAAGCCCAATTGAAGCAAGATTTTCTGGCTTGTTTTGTATGAGTTTTGTATTTGTTAGCATTAGTGAGCAAAAAAGTATCGGCTATAAACAATATTACCTCTCTACACCACTCTTGATTTAATTATGAATCCCACAGCTAGCAAATCTAAGGAATTTGAAGAACACTACTCAGCGACACTTGTTGATTATGTGAGTGCGATCGCCTGGTCGCCTCATGGTAATAGTTTAGTAGCTTCTTCCGCAGCCGGTGAAGTTGTATTGTGGAATGATGGACATCTCACCACTTTACAAACTGGTGATGGTACATCAGTAGACTGTGTGGCTTTTTCCCCAGATGGCAAGTTTTTAGCCGTTGGTGGACAAAATGGACAGGTGAAAATTTGGCAGGGTAGCGAATTAATTGCCACATTAGAAAACGCCCCTGCATGGGTGGATAAGCTGGGATGGAGTCCTACTGGTAATCAACTAGCTTTTAGTTTGGGGCGTTACGTCCAAGTATGGGATGCTGATCGTAGGGAGGTTGTAGTTACTCTCAATTTTGATAACTCTTCAGTGTTGGGGATTGATTGGCGTAGTGATGGACAATATTTAGCTATTGGTGGCTATAGGGCAGTTAAGATTTGGCATAGCCAAAACTGGGATGAAGAACCATACATTTTAGATATGCCCACTGTGAGTACAACTATGGCTTGGTCACCCGATGGCAAGTTTTTAGCTTCTGGTAATATGGATCGCAGTGTTACTGTTTTGCAATGGAATAATCCTGATCCTTGGATTATGCGTGGTTTCCCTGGTAAAATACGTCAATTGGCATGGTCTGAAGCTACTACACAAATAGGTGCGCCAATTTTAGCATCTTCTAGCGTTGAAGGTATTGTAGTTTGGGAAAAACTAGAGGATGAATCTTTGGGGTGGGAAGGACGCATTTTAACTAATCATGTGGATATTATCACAGCGATCGCCTTCGCTCCTCAAAGCTTTTTGCTTGCTTCTGCTGCTAGTGATGGTTGGTTATGTTTGTGGAAAAAAGCTAAACAAGTTTGCCAAGTTTTAACTGGTGTTGCTGGTGGTTTTTCTAGTCTAGCTTGGCATCCCCAAGGTAAATTCCTGGCTGCAGGAGGTGACAAAGGGGAATTACTGGTTTGGTCTAAGGTGACGCGGGGTCAAGGTTTTGGACGTAGTTAAAACACGCGGGCATCTACTACTAATCTAAATATACAATCACATCTATGGTTTGTAGATAGTGGTGAAGAAATTTCCAGTGTGAACTGTGCTGAGGATGCGGTGTATTCCCTGGCTTTTAGTCCTGATGGTGAGATGTTAACGGCCGGGAGTGGAGATAAAACAATTACATTGCTTCCTTATCATCTAGGTTGAAGATGGTTAGTTTATTGGTTATGCTGTATCACAAATAGTGTTTATGGGTGAATTATGAACATAGCCATCATGATTTTGCTTGCTTGTCCTGTATTTTTGGCATCTATACTGGTAGCAAATCCAGCACAGGCATCCACTACAAAGATGATTTCCGTAGCATCTAGCCAACCAATTGAGCAATTAGTCACACTTCTTCCAACCACAACACTTAATCCGATTATGGATCAACTTGGTTGCAATTGTGCTGTTTGTTTTGAATCTAAATTCCAAATGCTACAAGGTCGTTTACCATTGGGAGATTTTTAACTATTTATTTATTATTTCAAAAATATATTCAGGGCGCAGCTTTGCTGTGTCCTTTATTATTATATATCAATATGGTGCAGAGCAATTAAGTTATTTAAACTTTATCTACCAAAAAAATTACTATTGTTAGGAGTTAGTCATGCTCAAAAAAATACCATCAAATAGCTCCTTAAAAACCATATTAGTAGTATTAGCAATTGGATTTATTGGCTGTGGAAATCAAGCAGCAAGGAATTCATTTACTCAGACAACCACTCAGATCAACCAAAATCTTCCCCGCGTGGTGGTAACTACAAGCATACTTTGTGACTTGACTAGACAGGTAGCCGAAAATACAATTAGTCTGATTTGCTTGGGTTCTCTGGGTGAGGAATCCTATGTTTACCAACCAAGACCAGAAGACCAAGAAGCGATCGCGCAAGCTGATCTTATTCTACACAGTGGCTACAATGTAGCACCACAATTGAGCAAAATGATCACAGAAACTCAAAATTCTGCCCCCAAAATAGCTGTGAATCAACTGGCGGTAAACCAACCTCAAAAAATAACTAACCCCTATATTTGGCATAGTCCTAAAAATACCAGGACTTACGCAACTGGCACAGGCGATCGCTATATTATAGTATTTGTGTACTGAAATAAGTGACACAACTAGCACAAATAGTGGGCGGGCTTCGCGGTAGCAAAGCGACAAATTGAATCAAACCAAACACATAGAAA
>NZ_JANQDH010000092.1 GCF_029891735.1 Chrysosporum bergii ANA360D | reverse complement strand
ATCTGTACTGATATCTAGCTTTCATGCTTTGTGCTAACATTAATCTGTTAAAATAGATTATACATTGTTAATGTTTTAAAAAGTATGTCTAGCCGTAGATACGGTCAAGGTGGATTTCCTAAACCCTATGGGAAGCAAGCTTTATGGAGTCCTAGTTACACTGCAATTATTTCCCGCCCAAACTTCGCCTATCAAAGAATCGACTAATAGCACCTTCTACATTTTCTACAGATGCTTGACAAGCATGACTGTTTAAATCATTAACAAATTTAAATTCGGCTCGTAATTGAGTGTTGTACTGGTACAATTGTTTTTGCATCACCGTAGTTTTAAACTTAGAAAATAGTAAAATATTATACAAAAAGCAAAAATTTGATGTATTAGTGCAAGCGAACTAGTTTAAGAATGGGGAAGGCGACTAAAGTCGCTATCGACTTATCCCCATGTCTGAAGCCATTAGCTCCCCTCGCCGTTGATATTTCTGTCACTATGTGAGACGATCTAAAAATGCTGTGCTATATTCATGTTTATAAAGATTATTTTCGGCTGAGTAACTCCTTTAGGTTTCTTCTAAAAAGCATCTCTCCGAATTTAACTCTCTACAATTCTAGGAATTCGGAGACACTATATGTCAATTTACGTCGGCAATTTATCCTATCAGGTGACTGAAGAAGACCTGAAAGGCGTTTTTGCAGAATATGGAAAAGTTAGTCGTGTTCAGTTACCCACCGACCGGGAGACTGGTCGCCCCCGTGGTTTTGCTTTTGTGGACATGGAATCAGAGAAAGAGGAAACCGCAGCCATCGAAGCCCTGGATGGTGCTGAGTGGATGGGGCGTGATTTAAAAGTGAATAAGGCTAGACCCAGAGAGGAAAAAAGCGGTGGCGGCGGTTCTCGTGGTGGTAGCTGGGGCAACCGTCGTGGCGGTGGCGGTGGCGGTGGCGATAGACGCTATTAAGCTTTAACTGTGACCTTGATATCCGGGTAATATTTTTTCACCTGTCACCAGTCCCCCTTGAGTGAGTTTTCTTGACATGGGGGGCAAAATTTATTGTTTAATTCCGGGCGGAACTAACTGCAATAAATATATATATCTATCTTTTGGTATATTCACAAAATGTAGTGCATACTAGTCTGCAAGTTCTGGCTCAGGATGACCACAGAAAATGTTGCGTGTTTATCATCTTTTTCTCGGTATTATTTTATTGCCTTTAGCCCCCTGGGGAGTAAAAATTATTCTCCCTGAACCTTCTCCCGCGATTGTAGAAAATCCGAGTTCTACAGCAATGACAAGCACTCATTCAAAAACTCCTACTGCCATAGAAGAAAATACTTGGAAAAAAATTATAGGGAAAACCCCCGTCCCAAAGGGTTGGCAAGTTGCACCTTGTGAGGAAAGCAATTCTTTGTTATGTGTTTCCTCCCAAGGACAACTTTTAGGAACAGTGGAAATTGAAGTTTACCCGGTAAACAATAATGGCAGTTTCCAAAAAAATCTGACAGATGCGGGTATTCCACTCAATTCTCAGGTAGATTACCAAAGTACTGAGTACCAAAACAAGCTATTAACGGCACTCAAAGCCTGGGTTACAGATTTAAACTCTACTTTAGTGAAAGACCGCCAAGATAATAATGGAAATAAAATTGTATTTTCAGCCTACCCACCACAACAGGCATTGGTTGGTAAACTTCAGGGTCTACGCTACGGGTTTGTAGGTATCCAGCCAGAAAAGGGGGTAGAGGCACAACATATCAATTATGTTACTTTTGATGGTAGTAACCTCTACGTAATTAACACATCATTTGACCCTGGTTCAGTAACAGGTAAATTCGATAAATTGGAGAATTTGGCAATTTTTCAACCTTATCTGTCAGCGATCGCAGCTGATTTAAAATTACCTATGTAAGCTGGTAGATTTTGGATTGGGGAATTTTGGACTGTTCCCCAGTTATTTGTGATGTGTTATCTGTCGTCTGTTCCTTGGTTCTTTGTTTTAACGCACTACAAGATGATGTGATCTAAATCTCAGCCACAGCCCGTTCAATTAAACGACGGGCTAAGGTTTGCGTCCCTGTGTGTTCGTAGTAGTTGGTAGCCACATCTAAGAACGCGGCTAAGTAGTCTAACTTATCATCAGAAAACTCCATGAAACGCTGCAAATTACCCACTACTTTTTGTGGAGTTAAGTTATTTTGAGCAACTAAGCCCCCCATCCAACCTTTAACTGAATCGAAGCTTTCGCCGATAAAGTTTAATTTACTACCAGGGCTGTCACCGGGAATTGAGTCTTGGATGGTTTGGAAAGTGGAATTTTGTTGTAACTCCTGGGGACTGGTTTGATTAAGTCTAGATAATACCTTATTAATAAAATCCGGTCCTAGAGGTATTAAACCATCAACACAAACCAAAGCAGCCATACGGATAAAAGATTCACCACTATATTCACCCAAAGCGGCAGCAAAATCCCCAATGCTATCTCCGGGGATACCGTTAATTTGGCAAAAAGCCACTAATTCAACTACTAATTTTAGACATAAATCAATAGTTTGGGCTTTGTCGGGTTTGGGAGTTACAGCACTTAAAAAACCGAATAAAGGAATTTGCTCACCAACTTTGTTAGCTAATGCTGCTGCGCCCAAGGCTTTATCTGTGGTGTCAACGGTTTGATAAAGCCACATTGCCCTTTGGTACCCTTGGGAACGGTCATTGTAAAGATAAATAGCCCTTTCGCCAATTTGTTGAATTAAATCTTCGTCGCTTTCACCAGTGACAGTTTTAATGGTGTTGACAAAACCCACAGTGTTTTGCCATTCACCAGGAGCGATAAAGTCTAGAGCATTCAACATGGAAACGGTTAAACCACTAGTTGGTAATTCATCAACTAACTGAAAAATCGGTTTATTCATAAAAACTCCTTGTTATTTTAATTTAGCTAAACCATCAAGATTAAATTTCTCAATCCAATCCGCGCGATCGCTTGCAGTAAATGAAGGATCACGGGATAATACTTTCACCTGGTAACGATTATTTACCAAAACTGCTGTTTGAGTATTGCCAATTTCTCGCGCCGGATAACCAGCAATTGTTTTACTACTGTTGGAGTAGCTAGCGGCTGTTGTTGGTGTGCTACTAGTATCAGAGATAGCCATTACAGCCAATTCCTTGCCATCTTTTTTTAACTTGGCCTCGGCGAAACCTTTTTTCTCCTGGGTAAACACTCTCTGATAGCCATCTTCACCAACGGGAAAGAATTTATTAAATTTTGCTCCTTGAGTAGCATTTTTAACAACTGCTTGCCCGCTTTTTTGCTGACTACTTTCTTTTTGTACTTCGTCAAAACGACTTGGTGCTTGTGGTGTGCAGGCAGTAGTCAGTAATAAAATTGACAGTAACAAAGTAGCTAAAACTTTAGACACGCGGGAAAAATTCATCTTTGACTATTCCTTTTTCACTTCTTATTTTTACCACTCAGGACCGAGAACGGTGTGCTATCACAGCATAAAACGGATCTCCTCCACCCACACCCAACCACTGTAAAAAATCCGGTACTGTGGACTTGTTGACAATTACTTCTGGAACCGTAAACCCAGGGACTGAAGTAAAGTAGTGCTTAACTAATTCTACCCTACTCGCTTCGGAACCCTCTCGCCAAGCTTGAATGGCCTTTTGAAAAAACATCCGATTAGAAAAGCTGATAATTGCTATACCTCCCGGCTTGAGAATACGATGAATTTCTGAAAATATCCCTTCTGGATACTGTAAATATTGTACAGAAACACAATTTAAAACGGCATCAAAACTTTGGTCTACTAAGGGTAGTTGGGGATTAAAATTGAGATTTTGTACAAAGTAATGATCCAAACGGGAATTACGGGCTAATTCCTCAGCGTTGAGTCCGTGTCCCTCCACATGGGTAAATTCTATTTCCTCTGGGAGGTGAGAAACCCAACTACTCATCATATCAAGTATACGAGTGTTAGGGCTGAGGCGATGGCGATATAAATCTGTTAACTGTTGAATAAATGCTTCATCCACATGGGTGACGAAGCGGGGATAGTCGTAAAATAATTGATCATCTGTTTCGTCTAATTTTTGACGTTGATTGGGTTTGAGGATCATAATAGAGACACAAATGCAGCAATGAATATTTTAAATCTTACTAGACAGGCTAGGGGCGGGCAGTCCCAAAGTAACGCCCTAGGACTTGCGACCTCTACTCTTGTAAGACTGGGAGTTTCCCACCCGTGGGAGTCTCAACTTCCCCTGAACCGGAAATAAAAAACTTTTTTTGTATACAGCCGACGTGTTGATTTCCAAAGCTTGGGGTAAGATGGGGTTGCATATAGGCGACGGTCAGAACATTGTCATAATTAACTCATACCGTTTTTTGATGAAATTGAATCGGTGCTTTGTGTCCTTTACGTCCCTTCTACAAATCAGTGATTAGCCAAACAGAACCAGACACACACAAAAAAATTTGACTCTAACAGCAAAACAGTGATAGCCGAAAAGCCTTTGACACATCAACTTTCCACTATAGAAATTCCTTCACCCGGTAAACTCAAAGCCACATCCTGGCGCATACATCAAAAAATTGGCTATGGTTATTTTATCGCCATTGGTATTGGCTTTTTCGGTTCCCTGACTGGGTTAGTAATTGCCAATTACTATCGAGGGAGAGAAATTCGGGAACTCAATCAAGCCCAAGAACAAAGACAAATACTCACAAATTATAAAGATGCAGTATTAGAAGCTCAATTCTACAGTTCCAATTTAGTTGCTGTGTTGGAAAATTCACAACGATTACTCAACAAAAAAAACAAATTTATTCAAAGTATTAACACAGCTAAAGCTCTACAGCAAGACATTGGCCAATATATAGACACAAAGCCCGGTACATTAGCCGCTAACAGTGCTAACTTACAGGCTTTATTACAGGATTATGCCACTAGTTTAAAATTATACGTAGACCAAATAGAGACAGTTTTAGAGACAATTAACCCTCAGCAACTACCACCAGAACAAACTGCACTTGTAAAAGATCAATTACTAAAAATTATGCGTGGTGAAACAGCCATGCAGCTTGATCAACTTTCCCAAAAATTAACTGATATCCTTAAAGTTGCTGAAGATCAAGAAAAGGAAAAGAAAAAAGATGTAGAGCAGTCCAAACAAGTTGAGAGATTCATTGTGATCATGAGTATGCTGGTATCAGTAGCAACAGCCGCCATTGTAGCTTGGCGTACCAGCAGCGCCATCGCTGAACCAGTCATCACCGTTACCCAAGTAGCTGAACAAGTAGCCAGAAAATCTAACTTTGATTTACGCGCCCCCGTTACCACTGAAGATGAAATTGGCTTATTAGCCAAGTCCCTAAATAGATTAATTGAACGTGTATCTGAGCGGACAAAAGAACTAGAACAAGCTAAAGAATTAGCCGAGGCTGCTAGTAAAGCCAAAAGCATATTCTTAGCTAACGTCAGTCACGAACTCCGCACACCATTAAATGCAGTAATTGGCTTAAGTCAATTACTGCAAGATGACGCTACCGATTTAAATTTATCTCCAGAATTTATCACAGACTTAGAAACAATTAACTCTGCTGGTAGACACCTACTAGAACTAATTAATGATATCCTCGACTTGTCAAAAATTGAAGCGGGTAAAATGACTCTTTACCCAGAGAAATTTCAAGTTAACACCCTAATCAATAATGTGGTTTTGACCGTGAAATCAGCCATAGAGAAAAATAACAACCTTTTGGAAGTATACTGTGATCAGCAACTTGGCACAATGTACGCGGATCAAACTCGCGTCAGACAAGTATTATTAAACTTACTCAGCAATGCTGCCAAGTTTACCACCAATGGTAAGGTAACTTTAACAGTCAAGAGAGAAAAAACCAACATACTGCCAAACGCTCCTTTTAGTGTGATCACCTTCATAGTAACTGACACGGGTATTGGAATGTCTCACAGTCAACAGCAACAACTATTTAAACCTTTTATACAAGGCGATACATCAACCACAAAAAAATATGGTGGTACTGGATTGGGTTTAGCAATTACCCGCCACTTTTGTCAAATGATGGGAGGAGAAGTTTTTGTCAAAAGTCAGATGGGCGTAGGATCTACTTTCACCGTTCACCTACCACTGACTAAAACAGAGGGGATACAAGCCCCCTCCTAGAAATGCCGCTTTTTAGTTTCTTTTGTTCATGAAATATTGTTATATAGTCTTAGAGGGTGAATTTTGCTCAATTGAGGTATATCCTGAGCGGGAAAGATGTATTAAGCAGCCAGCAGGATACTCCCGCCATTCGTATCTCACCTGTTTAAGAAATGCTATAATAAACAGCATTAATACTGTAGATATTTAAACTATTAACAACTATGTCAATAACAACTATTGACTTTCTCAGCCATCTTAACCCCAGCCAACGTCAAGCTGTTGAACATCATTGCGGACCCTTGTTAGTTGTGGCTGGCGCAGGTTCCGGTAAAACACGAGCGCTGACTTATCGTATTGCTCACCTAATTCTTAAACACCGGGTTGATCCGGAGAACATCCTGGCGGTTACTTTCACCAACAAAGCCGCACGGGAAATGAAACACCGCATTCAAAATTTATTTGCTGAAGATTTGGCCATGAAACAACACAGCCAAAAATTTGATTTGTTGACAGAATACCAACAAACCCAATTGCGATCGCGCGTTTACAAAGATATCATCAAAGACCTGTGGTGTGGCACTTTTCACAGCTTATTTTCTCGCATTCTTCGTTTTGACATTGAGAAATACCAAGACGAAAAAGGTAGACGTTGGACTCGCAATTTCTCTATCTTTGATGAATCCGACGTGCAAAGCTTGATCAAAGAAATTACTAATAAACAGCTGAACTTAGATGATCGAAAATTTGAACCGCGTTCTGTCCGCTACGCCATCAGCAACGCTAAAAACCAAGGCTTTTCCCCCCAAGAGTTCGAGCGGGAACAGCCTAATTATCGTGGTAGGGTAATAGCCGAAGTTTATAATTGTTACCAAGATAAATTAGCCGAAAATAACGCCCTAGATTTTGATGATTTAATTCTTGTACCCACCAGATTGTTTCAGCAAAACGAGCAGGTATTAAACTACTGGCATAACAAGTTTGGCCATATCCTTGTGGATGAATATCAAGATACTAACCGCACTCAATACAATTTAATTCGCCTGTTAGTCACTAATGGGGAAGAAAGCAAAAGTGCATGGGAATGGCAAAATCGCTCGGTGTTTGTGGTGGGTGATGCGGATCAATCCATTTACAGTTTCAGAATGGCAGACTTTACCATACTATTGGAGTTTCAGCAAGACTTTGGCGACGGTTTAACTGATGACGATACCCGCTCCATGGTAAAGTTGGAAGAAAATTATCGCTCTTGTGAGAACATTCTCCAAGCAGCTAACGAACTAATTGAAAATAACACTCAACGCATTGATAAAGTCCTCAAACCCACCCGGGGCGCTGGTGATTTAATTTATTGTCACAGAGCAGATAATGAAATTGAAGAAGCAGAGTTTGTCATTAGTCAAATTCGCTCTTTAGAACAGCAAAATCCTGAGTTAGATTGGGGTAGCTTTGCCGTACTTTATCGTACCAACGCCCAATCACGACCTTTTGAAGAATTTTTAGTTAGAAATCAAATTCCTTATACAGTAGTAGGGGGAATGAAATTCTACGATCGCAAAGAAATTAAAGATGTCATAGCATATTTACGAGTCATTGCCAACCCCGCTGATACAGTTAGTTTACAGCGAATCATCAATACCCCCCGGCGCAGTATTGGTAGAACCACCATTGAAAACTTGGTTAATGCTGCTCATGAATTAGGAATCACCCTGTGGGAAATACTCAGCGATCAAACATCAGTTAATACATTAGCCGGCAGGTCCGCTAAGGCGGTAAATAACTTTGCTCAAATGATCCAGGACTGTCAAGCAAAAGCAGCAACAGTTTCAGTAACCGAACTGTTACAAGAATTACTTAATCAATCTGGTTATATTCAGGATTTGGAAAATCAAGGTACAGAAGAAGCAGAAGATAGAATTCAAAACGTCCAGGAACTTTACAACGCCGCACTTCAGTTTCAAGAAGAAAATGAAGATGTTTCCTTAACAGCTTTTCTGCAAAGTAGCGCCCTTAGTTCTGATTTAGATAACTTGAAAGAAGGGCAAAAAGCAGTATCTTTAATGACCTTGCACTCTTCCAAGGGGTTAGAGTTTCCGGTGGTGTTTTTAGTGGGTTTAGAACAGGGATTATTTCCTAATTACCGTTCTATCAATGACCCTGAAGCCTTAGAAGAAGAACGTCGCCTGTGTTATGTGGGCATCACCCGTGCCAAAGAAGTATTATATATATCACACGCTCGTGAACGGCGCTTATATGGTTCTCGCGAACCAGCCATGCGATCGCAATTTCTCAACGAACTACCCCCAGAGTTATTAACTACCGGCCATAAGCGCCGCCAAGCCCATGGAAAAACCCCCGCATCTAGTCCCAAGCAACACACCCCCCAAAATTCAGACCAAAACTGGCAAGTAGGCGATCGGGTCTTACATAAATCCTTTGGTGTAGGTGAAATAACCCATGTTTTCGGACAGGGAAATAAACTGTCTGTAGCCATCAAATTTACCAATTTAGGGCAAAAAATTGTTAACCCTCATATAGCCCAATTGCAAAAAGTCGATTAAAAATTGTTTAAATAAATTGTCTGAGGATATAGGCGATCGCCTGACAAAACGGCGTATATTGCCCATGAGAATCTGGTTGATCATAATGTTGAGCAAGTTGCTGTATTTGTGCGTCAGTTAAATCTTCAATACCTAATAATGCAGCATCAAGTGCTAGTTTTCGCATATTTTGCAGTTTTGCAATATTCAGTGCCAGCTTTTCAATTGTTGTTTCAGCAGCAGCTTTTTTATCTGGATCATCTGTTGGCAGAATTTCTCCAGAAGCAGGGTAGCGAAAAAACTCAGCACAATTTGGTATTAGGGGTGAAACTAATAATTGTTCGTCATACCAATTATCTTTTTTATGTCCACAATGTACTGGAACAGGAGGAGGTTCATCACTTTCTCCTTGACATGAAGCAACTAAATTTATATACTGTAATGCTAAATGTGGATGACTACTACGAGGCTGGAGATGTTCTATATGGCTAGTTGCTCTAGTGATAGCCATACCGCAATAGCAACAGATAAAACCCTGTTCTTGTAGCAAAGCATCATGTACCACAGGTTTTTGTGGAGCTTGAAAATTATCATCCCAACTTGGCTTCCAATCATCATTTTTTAAAGCTTTCCAACTAGAAAATTCTTTTGGCTCTTGATTTTTTTTGATGTACTTCATCCCCTGAGAATGTCCTTCCGTCTTATAAGTACATCTGCTCTCACAAATTCCGGCTCATCAGCACCAATTTCACTGGCTAAATTTTGACGGACCTTTCTCGCACCTTCCAAATTACCAGCATCAATTAATCTAAACAGTTCTAAAAGTCTTTCTTTTATTTCCTGTGGACGTTCAGGAACATTCATCAAGTCCTCGAGAATACGATTACTGTCTCTACCAAAAGAACTTTCTGGGCGTTTAGCAATAACACCTTGATCAATTTTTTCTAAAATATAAATTCCTTCGGGTTTCACATCACTAATGACTTGGGGAGAATGAGTAGTTACGATAAATTGACAATTAGGAAATGTTCTGGTCAAATCAGGAATAATTCCTCTTTGCCATTTGGGGTGTAAGTGCAGTTCAATTTCATCAATTAAAATAATACCACTACCTTGCAAAGGATCTGATAACCCAGGATTAGCAATTGCCAAACGTCTCGCTAAATCTCCCACCATTGCTAGCAAGCATTTCTCACCATCGGATAGTTGATTAACTATCAGTTCCTCACCGTCTTTTTGTAAAGTCATGCGTAAAGGCTGACGTTGTACGCGCAAGTCAGAAAAACCTGGCATCATTGAAGATATGGACTTTCTCACCACTTCTAATTGTGTATCTCTATAAGAAACCGCTTCTTTTAGTCGCAATTCATTCTCTAAATCTTCTTGCTTTCTAAACCATTCAAAAAATAGCTTAAACTCACTTCCTATGCCTTTAAGTGCGTTGTCATAAATATCTATTTGCTTAAATGAATGCTTTGTACGAATCCTCAAAGGAATATCTAAAACTGCACGATTTGTTGAGTAATACACTAAAACAGGAATATTAAATTTATCATATTTATATAAATTACTTTTTATCTCCTCAGTAAATTCATGAATATCTGATAGTTTGCTACTCGTATCTTGGCTGCGTCCCTTTCTAACTTTTGTTAAAGACCATGTTGCTGGCTGAGAATCAAATGAAATGTTAATCTCATTGTGTGTTTGTATCTTTCCATTAGTAATATCTTCTTCTGTAAAAACTCTTCCAGAACGGGTAGAATATTGAACAGAGCTAGTAAAACGTGACAGCAGAATGGCGAGACAGTCCAAAATACTTGACTTCCCCACGCCATTAATACCAATCAATATTGTTGGGTGATTTTGATGAAAATCCAAGGTCAAATCACCAATTCCACGAAACGATCGCATTTTTAGGCGATTAACTTTCATCTTGTCAACTCCATCAATGACAATTGATTTAGTGGTGGGCTTGGCCCACCAGACAACTTGAGATAATCTATCACTAAAGGATTAAACAGATTTAAACTTAATCACACCCTGATCAAAAATACCTTTATCAGTCCCCATGGCACTCACCTCAATTCTATCAGCATAGACATCATAAACAGCAAAGGCTAACCTTTCAGCAGAATATTCTGTCCACTCAGAACTTCCCACAGGACGCACTCCAGCACCGCTACCAGTGGTTAAATAAGTTGTGCCATCAATAGCACGGGTGCGCTCATAATGGTGATCGTGACCATTGATGTAAAGTTGCACATTGTACTGTTGAAATAAAGGCGAAAAGCGGTTAATCAGTGTAGGATTAACTCCATAGTGTCCTGATGAGTAAAATGGATTATGCCCAAATACCACTTTCCAAGGTGCATCACTCCGGCTTAACTCTTGCTCTAACCAAACTATTTGATTATCCCAATCAGCATTACTATTAGTATCTAAAGCGAAAAACTGCACAGCATCACGGCGAAATGTATAATAACGCCCCTTCATATTAAAGCCGGGATATTTGATTTGTGGATCACCGTTATCAGTGCGAATATCGTGATTACCTAAACAAGCATGAAACTTTACGCCCTGGGTGAGTAATTGTTCATAAGGACGCTCAAAAACCGCACCGATTTTTTCAATTTCCCCATTGTTGTAAATATTGTCTCCAGCTAATACCACCAAATCATAAGGATTTTGCTGGTGATAGTAACTCATTGCTTTAGCTACAGCATATTGACCTTGAGCGCCGGTCCCCGTATCCGCAACAGAAGCAAAACGCAAGAGCAGATCATTTTTGTTTGGGGTAGCAGCCATAGCAACATTTAACTTCCAGCCCACAAGCCCTACGCTCATAGTCAGACCACCTAAAGATAGGAATTGACGGCGTTTTAAATTCATAAACCTACCAAACTCAATATTTATAGTCAGTTTAACTGAATAATCCATCAATTCGGGAGTGCTAAATCACAATAACACCCCCATTTGACAACGGTTTTTTTGGTGATACATTAAGGCAACATAGGCATGAGCAATAACAGTCGCTGCTTAATAGTTCCATGTCACAAAACAATCAAAATTTACCACCTTCTTCTTCCCCCCCACCCGAAGCCAATCAATTGCGCCCACTACCCATTTGGAAAGTTAAAATCATCCAAATTGTCAGAGGAATTGCGGGAGTTTTAGAAACGGTAGTAGTTAAACTGGAGACTTCACCGCCCGCAAACCATGAGGAAAAACCTAGTTTTTGGCAACTTCTGCAAATACAGTGGAATAGATTTTTAAGACAAGTCCGGTTATTTTTACCATCAAATGTATCCAATAACTTATCAGATCCAATTTTGACAGGGATTTTAGCAGTAATTATGGTAGGCGCAGTTTGGTTAACTGCAACTATTGTTACTCAAAAACCTACGGAATTAGCTACAGTTCCCCCCAGTGAAGAAGTTCCAGCACCCACACCCACAATTACCATTCCACCAGAACCAGCACCAGAACCAGCACCAGAACCAGAACCAGAACCAACACCCATCATACAACTAACACCCGAAGAAACCTTAATTGCAGCCATTGAAAATCAAGTAGCCGAAATTAGCGATCGCTTTGCTGATGGTTTAATACAATCAATACAAGCTAACTTCCGCACCAGTGACTTAACTGTGAAAATCAATAATGATTGGTACACTCTCCCCCAGTCCCAACAAAACCAACTAGCCGGGGAAATATTACAACGGGCGCGAGAACTTGATTTCACCCATTTAGAAATTATTGACCCCCAGGATAGGCTCATAGCCCGCAACCCGGTAGTTGGTAATGAGATGATTATTTTTCAACCCCGGCTAAACTATTCATCAGAGGAGCAGGACAGCTACATTCAACAGTTAGCCTCCCGTTTGGGAAAACCACGGGAATTATTAGCGCTTAAACTAGTGGAAATTCCCACTGCTTCTAATTATGCCCAAAATTCATTTTATCAGTTATGCCTGATTCTTACCCCCAACCACAGATATTAAAACGCCTGCGTCAGCTTAGTCGCATTTTAGATAAGGCCGTAACTGTTCCCGGAACACCAATTCACATTGGGTTAGATCCTCTCATGGGATTTATACCCGTTGGTGGCGACTTTTTGGGAATTATCCTGGCTAGCTACATTGTCCTAGAAGCAGCCAAACTAGGTGTACCCAAATCAACATTGACCAGAATGGTTTTGAATGTGATCATTGATGGCTTGATAGGAACTATCCCGGTCATTGGAGACTTATTTGATTTCGCCTGGACAGCCAATGAGTATAATATACAACTATTAGAACAACATTTACAACTACCCCTGAGAAAATAAAAAACACCCATATCCGCGAAATACTCAAAATATCAAACAGGACGACACTCAGATAAAACACTGTGCATATTTACTACATAACCAATTATGGCGATGGCGGGAGCGGTAAATCCAGTTTCTTCAACTTGCTGAAGAATAGTTGTTAAAGTGCCAATTAATTCTTCTTGTTCCGGTCGTGTCCCCCACCGCACTAAGGCAATGGGTGTGTGTAAATCTAACCCAGCTTCACTTAACTGTTCCACAATATAAGGCAAATTGTGAATCCCCATGTATATAACAATGGTTTCGGAACCATGGGCGATCGCTTGCCAATTTACTTGGGGTTTATACTTACCTATTGCTTCATGTCCAGTTACAAAACTCACGGAAGAACTATAAAGCCGATGAGTTAAAGGAATGCCGGCATAAGCAGCAGCCGCAATACCAGATGTAATACCAGGCACAACCTCCACAGATATTCCCGCTTGGACTAAATCTGCCATTTCTTCACCGCCGCGACCAAAGATAAAGGGGTCACCACCTTTGAGGCGAACTACCATGGCGTGTGCTTGGGCTTTTTCGATTAACAATTGGGTGGTTTGTTCTTGTAGTAATGAATGTCTCCCCATGCGTTTACCAGCATTAATTTTTTCGGCTTGGGGATTAATCATGTCCAAAATTGCTGGACTGACTAAGGCATCATAAATCACCACATCTGCACATTCTAGCAAACCCTTACCCTTGAGGGTCATCAATCCCGGATCTCCAGGACCCGCACCTAGCAAATAAACCTTACCTAAACACCTTTGGGCTTCTTTCTGTGTGCGACTCATCTATCTATCAAATCCGTAATTATTTTAGCTAATTCTGCACTTGCTCCCAAAGGCGCAGCCAGTTGGAAAGTTACAGCAGGAAATTGTAATTTTAACTGTTCTATGGATTGAGCGATCGCATCAGTTATACCCCCGGTGAATAAAAAGTATGGCAAAATGGCAATTTTTCTTTGCCCAGCGGCAACTAAATCTTGTATCCGTGATGGTAAACCAGGATCTACAGCCCAATAAGCAGTCAACGCTCCCAACTTCCTGGCTATAGTTTCTATTGGCTGTAAAGAACCAGGGCGACTGCTACCGTGGGCTAACAATATTGTGGTTTCAGCTGTCATGCTACCCATTTGCTGATATAATAGTGTTATTAACCCAGAGTGACTACCGAGATGTGGCAGCAGGTTAATCATGATCTCTTCACCAACAGACTGCTTTGCCAAAGCAATCTGCTCAGGAAGATCATTGAGTACATGAACACCTGGTAAGAGAAATAGAGGGACAACCTGCAAACAACCAACTCCCTCAACTAAAGCACTGCTAACAAATTGTTTAATCTGCTCATGTAAAGACTGTGGTTGTAATTCCAAGGCCGCTATACCCACCAGATGCTGAGAAACTCCCAATTGATCAGCAACCAAAGCTGCTAATTGCTGCATAGCTAATTCCGGGCGGGAGTCACGACTACCGTGAGACACCAATAAATACGCAGATGGCATAGAAAAATTTTTCCGTCTTACTAACTACTTTTAGAGTAGCCGGTTGAGACCATGGGCAATTTGGGGTTTATTGCTGCTGTGCCTTGTAGGTGTAAAAATTATTCAATGCTCCCACCGTTTCAAACTTATAAATAGGGACTAAGGAACTCAATCTTAAATCTGTTGTGTAAATGCTGAAAATGAGGAAATTTTGCGCTTGTGTACTATTGGCCAGGATGTCCCGCATTTGGGGATTAAATTGATCTACCAGACCTTCGCATTGAGATTTGATCACATTTTCTAAAAAATTGGTTGTTTTCTGACAAATGTCTTGTTTTAAAATATTTGTCAGCCTTTGTGTGGCGTAGTCTTCGTATTCAGCCCGGGAGGGGTTGGTTGTGGCCATTGCTACCGTCAAGCCGACTAATGCTGCTGCTCCGCTAAGAGCAACCATAGTTAGTACTTTCATTGTATCCCGCTTTCATCCTCCATAGCGATCGCATGTCCAAGACTCTAAATTAACAAGATCCGTTCCTGAAAAAAAGTCTTGATCATTTTCTGATTAAGGTGCTATAATCAAAAATATAAAATGGCGAGCGTAGCCAAGTGGTTAAGGCAGTGGTTTGTGGTACCACCATTCGTGGGTTCAAGTCCCATCGTTCGCCCTTGTTTAACTATATAGTGATGCACCGTCTAGAAAAAAGGTCTTAGTTTAATATTTTTTCTAGAATTGAAAATATATTGAAAATATTTTTAATTTAGCCGCCTTTGTGTGGAAATGGTGACTACATAGTTAACTCTTGCCAAGTGACAGGCCCCACTACTCCATCCACCACCATAAGACGCTGATTTTGAAAAGCTTTCACAGCTGTTTCCGTCAGTGGACCGAAAGCCCCATCAACTCGAATAGCATAGCCATTAGAAATTAACAACCTTTGTAAAACTCTCACAGAAGTACCATGACTACCAAAACTAAGAATTGGCAAGGATAAACCCCTAAACCTCCGTCCCCCACCTGATACCTTGACATAATCAGACTCCGAGGCGTAGTAGTGATTAGCTATAGGTAATCCACCTGCCAATAAATTCCTGTTGGTAATGTGATCAAAAAGTTGCTGTTTAGGTGAATTAGATGTAGATGAATTCCTCGGAGAAACTGCATCTGTGGGCATGAATTCAGGTGGTGTAATGGAAGCATTACTAGCTAATTTAGCTAAATTACTTCGTGTTAAATTCTCCGGGCTATTTTCCATCGGCAATGGCTGCCCCTTGTATGATTTATTTGCTAAAAATAGTTGTTTGGTGGTTAATATACTCGTTATCAGCAGACCAATGTCGCTCATTGTCATTCATTTTACTAAGAACCTAATCTTTAAATACACAAACAAATATGTTGTTACTCCGGAAAAGTTTATACTGAATTGAATTAGAGTACTATTTGACTGTATATTAGTTAAATAATTTAGAGTAAGTTAGTATTTGCTGTCTTCCTCCTAAAGTCTCATCAAATTGCCAATATTAACGGAGGGAAGTAAATAAAAGTTTTTCTTGATGTATTAAAAATTGTGCCATCCCCCTAAATTGAAAAAGGGGGAATTGGAGGCACTTAATAGTTAGGGTATGGAGTAAGAAATATTACCCAATGCTATCTAGGACTGGATGGAAGTAGAAAGCAAGCCCCAAGACTGTATAAGCAGCTAAAAGTAAAATGCCTTCTAACCAATTGGACTCACCATCAGAACTAATACTATTGGCAATGAAAACAGACACCACCACAGCAACTAATTCAAAGGGATTAAAATCTAAATCCATGGGTTGATCAAGTACCCACCCAGCTATGACTAAAACTGGCGCAACAAATAAAGCAATTTGCAAACTTGATCCCACAGCTACCGACAGGGAAAGATCCATTTTATTTTTCATAGCCACAGTGATGGCGGTGGCGTGTTCAGCAGCGTTACCAACTATGGGAACTAAAATTACCCCTGTAAATAGTGATGTCAGACCTAGTTGAGATGTAGCGACTTCCAAAGAACCCACTAACATTTCTGATTCCACTGCCACTAACAAAGTAGCTCCTAACAGCACACCACTCCATAACCATATATTGGGTTTAGTGTGGGGTGTGTCCTCTGCTTCTATTTCTGCAACACCTACATCATATAAATAGGCGTGGGTTTTCATGGAAAATAGCAAGGTTAAAGCGTAGACGACAATTAAGACCAGTGCCACTGCAAGAGAAAGATTTTGAAGAATTTTTTCGCTAATTCCCAAGGAAGTGTAATTTACCGCTGTTGGTAACAAAATGGCAATTACTGCCAAATTCATTGACGAAGCATTGACCCTGGCGACAACGGATTGAAATTTCTGTTCTTTGTACCGCAGTCCACCTAAAAGCATGGAAAAACCCATGACTAGTAGTAAGTTACCGATAATGGAACCTGTAATACTGGCTTTGACTACATCCACCAAGCCCGCATTCAGGGCAACCAAAGCTATAATTAGCTCTGTTGCATTGCCGAAAGTGGCGTTTAGTAGTCCTCCCAATGTCGGACCGACTACTACGGCTATTTCTTCTGTAGCTGTACCCATCCAAGCTGCTAGGGGCAAAATTGCTAAACCAGCTGTAATAAAAACTGTTAATTCTCCCCATTCTAAAATGTGGGCTGCTACAGAAACGGGGATAAACAGTAGTAAGACCAGAAAGAGTGTGTTTTTAACTGACATTTGCTACAGATACTTCTTGTTGCTAACTAAAGATATTTGTGATTATTCTTTATGTACATGGATAATTGTACTTAATTAATTAAGGTAGGAGGCAAGATGCCCGCACTACAAGATTTCTATCACTTATATATCTCATGGGTTCTGGGTGATTGGGGGGGTGGATATGTAAATTAAAATTGCAATTTATGGATTTTTGGTAAACTTTCGTAGCAAAATACCCATGTACTCTAGCATTTTCCCCAAGATATAAGGTTTAATGGATGAGAAGACCCTAGAATATTTAACAGACACTGCTAATAAAAAAAACCTATTGTCTGTGAAATAATGATGAATGCAGATTTATCTGAGTAGTCCAACAGGTGTTGAGGAGATTTAACCCTATCCCCTAGCCATAGTTTTTCTATATACCGGATTTTGCTTTCAAACCTCTGTAAACAGGTTTAAATAGCAAGTTTCGTCGCCAATGTAAGTTTTTTATTGGGATAAATATACATGACTTCTGCTGCGGAAAGACCAGTTAACTCTGGCACAACCTTTACATCACATTTACCAGCTGAGGATGGTCACCACCTTGACACCCTCAAACAGTCCACTGGTGTTTATGTGACAGTACATGGTCACTTTTATCAGCCACCGCGGGAAAACCCATATTTAGAGGCCATCGAACGTCAACCCAGTGCTGCACCTTTCCATGATTGGAATGAACGCATCCACTGGGAATGCTATCGCCCTAATGCCTTTGCCAGGGTTTTAAATGATCGTGGTGAAGTGGTGGATATTGTCAATAATTACGAATATTTCAGCTTTAATATAGGGCCAACCCTGATATCCTGGCTAGAAAACCATGATTTTGAAGTTTATCAGCGAATTTTAGAGGCAGACATTAAAAGTTGTCAGCGTTTGCAGGGTCATGGTAACGCCATTGCCCAAGTATACAATCACATAATTATGCCCCTGGCTAATGAACGGGATAAATATACCCAAATTCGCTGGGGAAAAGAAGATTTCCGCTCTCGCTTTGGACGTGATCCTGAAGGGATGTGGTTAGCGGAAACCGCTGTGGACTATCCCACTTTGGAGGCTTTGGCGGCGGAAGGAATCCGGTTTATTGTCTTGGCACCATCCCAAGCCCAGCGCTGTCGTCCCCTACCCACTGAGGATGATCTCCACCCGGAATGGCAAGAAGTGGGGGGCGGTCAAGTTGATCCCACCCGTCCCTATCGTTGTTATTTAAAGCCAAAACTTAGTACTGCGGCTTCACCCCTCAGCACAACTAAAGAAAGAAGTGAGGAAATAGATAATTCTCTGGCATACATTGATATCTTCTTCTATGATGGACCGATTTCACGGGATATGGGTTTTAGCGATGTGGTTTATAGTTCGAGTCACTTAGCAGGTCGCATCGGTTCAGCAGTCCGTGGGGATCACCGTCCCGCACAATTAATTTCCGTGGCTACAGATGGGGAAACCTTCGGACACCACAAAAAAGGAACGGAGAAAACTTTGGCTTATGCTTTTGTGGCAGAGTTTCCTAAGCATGGTTGGACTGTTACCAACTTCGCTCATTATCTCAGCCTGAATACTCCCACTTGGGAAGTGGAAATTAAGCCGGCTACGGCCTGGAGTTGCGCCCACGGTGTGGATAGATGGCAAGATGACTGTGGTTGTGGTGGTGAAGGTGGTGTATGGCATCAAAAATGGCGGCGACCTTTGCGGAATGCTTTAAATTGGCTGCGGGATCAGTTAATTGCAGTCTATGAGGAGCAGGGTAGGCTGTTGTTGCGTGACCCATGGCAAGCACGAGATGAATATATACAGGTGATACGCGATCGCTCTCCGGCCAATGTTAGCCGCTTTTTGTCTCGCCATCAAACCCATAAACTCACCGCAGCAGAACAGGTGGACGCTTTGCGCTTGTTAGAAATGCAGCGTCACGCTTTACTGATGTTCACTAGTTGCGGTTGGTTTTTTGAGGAAATTTCTCGCCCAGAAGGTACTCAGATTCTCCGTTATGCCTCCCGTGCTTTAGAATTAGCTGGAGATGTGGCAGGTGTGCAGTTAGAAAAAAGTTTCCTCAAACGTTTAGGTTTGGCTCCCAGTAATGTAGATGTGTTCAAACATGGGGCAGAAATCTATCGGCGTATGGTGCAAACTGCCCAAGTCAGCGTTAAACAAGTGGCTGCACACTATGCCATTAGTTCTCTGTTTAACAATCACAAGTCCTCGGAGACACAAATTACTAACTCTGCTCATTCTCAGCAAAAGCGGGTTTATTGCTACACCATCAATGAAATTGATTACCAACTGCAACGCATGGGATCACTGACCCTGGCAGTAGGACATTTAAAGCTACTGTCAGAAATTACCTGGGAAAGTGAGAATTTAGTCTTTGCTGTCCTGCATTTAGGGGGCTGGGATTTCCACTGTTGCACCCAATTATTTACTGGTAGACGTGAATACAGCCAAGTCAAAGAAAAACTCTTTGGGGCATTGGGTCAAGCCAGCGCATCTCACACCATCTTAGTGATGATACAGCTATTTAATGAGGAAACATTTAGCTTGCAGAATCTCTTTGCTGAGGAACGTCACCGGATTATGCGCCTACTTAGTGAGGAAACATTGACACGTTTAGACCAATTATATACCCAAACATACCGTGATAATTATGGTGTGTTAATGGCATTTCACCGGGATGAACTAGAGGTTCCCCAAGAGTTACAAGTGGCAGCAGACATTGCCTTGGGTTCTCGCTGTATGATGATATTGCGATCGCTTGAGCAGGACATCACAGAACCAAGATTGAGCTTAAATCACATTACAGAATTAGAGTCCATAGCCACTGAGGCGAAACATCTGCACTGTCGGCTCAATATTCCCGAAGGTAAGCAGATCCTAGAACAATTGATCATGCGATTACTTTGGCAATTGTTACATGATACCAACGGCAGTTTTGCCACAGAAATCCAAAGTTTAGAACGCCTGATTGATGTGAGCTACCAGCTGAACATCGGTGTTTCTCTCCACAAATCCCAAGAATTATATTTTAGTTGTCTTCATAGTCAAATTATTCCCTTGTGTGTTACCACCCTAACCAGTCAAGAGGAGAATTATCAATGTCGTCAATTGCTGAAATTAGGACAAAAGTTAGCGGTTGATTTGACACTCCCCATGGCTAAAGCCGGGGGATTCCAATCTTAGCGTTAGCTAGGCATAAGTTACGCGCGAGTCTCTTCGCGTGTTCATTCCTTTGTCGAATTACTTTTAAGTGCTTGCGCGCATACACACCAGGGGCTTTTCTTCTACCGGATGATATCATGTCCTGGTAATGAGTTACCATTAAGCAGCGAGCAGGACTTATACTGAGTGCAGTCAAAGTATAGTCAAAGTATGCTCGCACTACATATGTTGAGAAAATACAGAAACTATAATCATGTCGCCCCTGAAAAAATGCGAGATAATCTATAAGAACAAAGTTTGTCTATTTGTTTGATAATTGGCAATCAACATAATGATACAAAGTCAGTCAGAAAGAAAACGTATAGAAGAACTGCGCCATTTGTTGCGACAAGCCAACTATGCCTACTATGTTTTAGATGCACCGATTATGGAGGATGCAGTTTATGACCAGCTTTATCGAGAACTACAAACCCTAGAAAGTGAATATTCAGAATTCATCACTCCCGACAGTCCCACTCAGCGCGTGGGTGAGAAACCAGCTACACATTTTACATCAATACGTCATAATATTCCCCTCTACAGTTTGGAAAATGCCTTTAGTATTGATGAGTTACAAGGATGGGATCAGCGTTGGCGGCGACAAGTACCCAAATTAGATAGAGTGGAATATGTTTCTGAACTGAAAATAGATGGTTCTGCTTTGGCTTTGACCTATGAAAATGGGTTGTTAGTTAGAGGTGTCACCAGGGGTGATGGGGTAGTGGGTGAAGATATTACCCAAAATGTGCGAACAATTCGGTCAATTCCTTTGCGGTTGAATTTTGCAGATGCAAAAAGCTGGGAAAAAGTAGAAGTTCGCGGGGAAGTGTTTTTACCTATAGAAGTGTTTAAACAAATTAACGCCGAAAGACAAAAAGCTGGGGAAAATTTATTTGCTAATCCCCGTAATGCCGCAGCTGGTACACTCAGGCAATTAGACCCGCGCATTGTCGCCCAGCGACGGTTGGATTTTTTTGCTTACACATTGCATATTTCTGGGATGGATGACGCGAGTATTGCTAATACTCAATGGGAGGCTTTAGAGTTATTGGCAAAAATGGGTTTTCCCGTTAACCCTAACCATAAACTTTGTCACTCAATTTCAGAAGTAGCAGAATATTATGAACACTGGGATACAGAACGCCTAAACTTACCCTACATGACTGATGGGGTAGTGGTGAAGTTAAATTCTTTTAAGTTACAAGAACAACTGGGTTTTACCCAAAAGTTCCCCCGATGGGCTATAGCTTTAAAGTATCCAGCTGAAGAAGCGCCGACACGAGTAGAAAATATTTCTGTCAATGTGGGGAGAACTGGGGCGTTAACGCCATTAGCAGAAATGCGTCCGGTGCAACTAGCAGGAACAACAGTTTCCCGCGCTACTCTACATAATAGCGATCGCATCCTGCAATTAGATATCCGCATTGGTGACACAGTTATTGTTCGCAAAGCCGGGGAAATTATACCCGAAGTAGTACGAGTATTAAAAGAACTGCGTCCAGAAAATACCCAACCTTTTACAATGCCCACCCATTGCCCGGTGTGCGGTCAATGGGTGGTGCGGGAGTCTGGCGAGGCGGTGACTCGTTGTGTTAATGCTTCCTGTCCGGCTATTCTCAAGGGAGAAATTGAACATTGGGTGAGTAGGGATGCTTTGGACATTAAAGGTATGGGGGAAAAGCTAGTACATCAACTTGTAGATAGAGGTTTGGTGTCTTCTGTTGCTGATTTATATGACTTGACAGTAGAACAATTATGTGCATTAGAAAGAATGGGGGAAAAATCAGCACAAAAATTAACAGATGCCGTTGCTCACTCAAAAAAACAACCTTGGTTTAGAGTATTGTATGGTTTAGGTATTCGTCATGTTGGTACTGTTAATGCCCAATTATTAACCCAAAAATACCCCACTGTAGAACAGTTAGCCACAGCCAAGCAATCAGATATTGAGGGTATTTACGGTATTGGGGCAGAAATTGCTCAATCTGTATATCAGTGGTTCCGCATTACTGCCAATCAAGTTTTAATTGAACGTTTACAACAAGCAGGATTACAATTAGCGGCCGCAGAAGTAAAAACAACAGTTAGCACAAGTGTTCAAAAATTGGCTGGTAAAACTTTTGTAATTACAGGCACTCTGCCCACTTTATCACGGGATGAAGCCAAGCAATTAATTCAAAATGCCGGGGGTAAGGTGACTAATTCCGTGAGTAAAAAAACTAATTATTTGCTAGTGGGGGAAGATGCTGGTTCTAAATTAAGCAAAGCCGAAGTTTTAGGAATTACTCAGTTAACTGAGGCGGTGTTGTTACAAATGTTAGCCGATTAACAAAGAGTAATGGTATTATTGCCATAGCGTTTTGTTTCAGCACCTATGAGTAAACACAGTCGATTTTGGGTTTTTGTGTTGGCGGTAATTATGGGATGGTGTATCAGCTTGACCCATCCTGTCATGGCCGCGCCTTTGTCTCCACTGGCATACCTTGACTCTTCTCTGTTAGAAACATTACTTACACGCAGTTATACCAGAGCAGTTGAAGATGCGGAAAATGCAGACGAGTCTGAAATTTATGCAACCCTACAAGCTATTTCCATCAACAATCCTAATTTAAAATGGAGAGATTACCAGGGTGAAAAACAAGTATTAATGGTAACTTGGACATCCTGGAATGGTTATGATAGTCAAGTGGGCTTACCTATGGAATTAAGTCGAGAAATTTGGGTAACCGCGGTTCCAGAATTAAAAACCTTTACCCAAACTTTAAACCTTGACCCAGAAAGTCTGACCTTACGCTTAGAACAATATCTGGGTTTACCACCTCACAACGGTAAAACAAAATTTGTGGAAATGTGGGTCAATGCTACTGATTTATTTCGCCCTTGTCCCGATGCAGAAATTAACGATACTAGCTGTGATGTCAAGTTTTCTGACAATGTTGACTTGCAACATCAAAACTGGATCAATAATTTACAATTAGCCTCCTATGGTGACAGGGGTTATCCCTGGACAAGATTAGGTTATACCTATGATTGGGGGAGTCTACAGGGTGAAGTTGGCGCTAGTGAATTTGTGGTGAAAAAAGGGGCAAAAGTGATGATTGAATCTGTGAAAAATACTGTAAACTACACCAAATCCTAGAACCAAGTATTCCCGAATACTCTTACATCACCGACCTTCTGGGTCGGTGAATATGTCAACATTTACACTTGTATGTCACGTGTTTAAGAAATGTTATATTAGCGATCGCTACAATATTTTTAGCATTTAATTACTGTCTATTTATTATTTATTATGCAAAGTCTAGCGTTGACTTATGGTGCTTTTGGAGAGTCAGCACTAGGCAGGGTAGATTGATTAATATGATTTAAAACTACATTAGACAAAATAAATTTTTATTTGCTATTATTATCTAGTGAGTGAAATTTAGGAATCATTTGGGAATCTACAAGTCTGGCAGATGAGAGTTAAGTGACGTAGCCATAAATACTTGTGATTATAGTGCTGGTAAATCAAGCATACATTCAAAGAACATTTTAAAAGCAGTATGGTAAGCTCTTTTGATGAGGTTTTTATGTTAGTAATAAACTTTTAAAACATCCTCTCAGGTGCATCTTTAAAGCGTTGAAAAATTAAATTTAAATTTTTACCTGATTATTCATAAAAATCCTGGAGAATGTATAAAACGAAATCACATAATATTAATTTAATTGTCCGGGGTGTCTAAATCACTACCATAGCCAACGCCTAGCTAACAACATCACCAAAATAGTTGAGCGATGAATAGTTTGTTTGATAATTGGACAAGCAACCTGAAAAAAAATTCGCTCTTAATGATTATGGCAATACTGCTGCCAACCGTAGTAATTAATACGGTTATAATGACAGCAGAGCGAATTTGTGCGACTTTTTCCGCCATGGAAACGTCGATTTCAGTCACAGCCTTACAGAAATACGCCGAAGATGGTGTCATTGACAATGAATTATCATTTTATCAACAATATCTGCCTGCAAAGCAGTTACAAGAATTGCAGGTACTTTTACACACACCTGTTAAGGCCAGTCCAGTGCTGGTTTCTCAATTCCTCCACACCCCTCAAGGCGAGTTTCTGTTAAAGCGTTTGGCGCAAGTGGTTCAACCAGAATCTCGTCAACCAGAACCTGCATTTCACGCCTTAAGGTCAGCATTTATTTCAGCTTCTGCTGAACCAGAGGGTTTAACAATATTAAATCTGTTACGCAAATATCCTTATAGCAGTATTCATATTGATTTAAAGCGTGGTTTCGCCATGGCTAGGGAACTAGAAAGAGTAGTTAATCAGACTCAACGGGCGATGGACGCAGTAAAAAAACAGTCTAATATAGAAGCTGCTAAAACTCCAAAAGCTCTGAATTTATTACAATTAGTAAATTTAGATAGTCAAGGAGAGTTTGAATCGCAAAAACACACACTAAAGTTTTTTGACTCACAACGCCATCGCCTGTTACTAACTGATGTTTACATACCCCATGTCCAGAGTCCAGCCCCTGTAATTGTCATTTCTCATGGTTTGGGTACAGACAGCAGCAACTTTGAATATTTAGCTACACATCTGGCTTCCCACGGATTAGCGGTAGTTGTTCCTAATCATCCGGGTAGCAGTCCTGAAAAATTACAAACATCATTGCATAAAAACAGCCATAAAGTCATAGAAGCAAATGAATTTAAAAACCAACCCCTAGATGTAACATATGTCTTAAATCAACTGGAAAAGATCAACCAGTCGGATTTACGCTTTCAGCAGCGATTTAATCTGCAACAAGTGGGAGTCTTTGGTCAATCTTTAGGGGGCTACACAGCCTTAGCTTTAGCAGGTGCAAAAATTAATTTTCAGCAATTAAAACAAGACTGTACAGCACAAGCCTTAGACAAATCCTGGAATATGTCTCTACTATTCCAATGCAGTGCTTTGGCCTTAAATAACCACTCCAGTCAAGAGTATAACTTGCAGGATGAGAGAGTAAAAGCGGCGATCGCAGTTAACCCCATCACCAGCTCAATTTTTGGTCAAGCAGGTTTAAGCCAAATCAAAACTCCCATCATGATTGTTGGTAGTAGTGATGATACTGTTGCGCCTACCTTATACGAGCAAATTCAACCTTTTTCCTGGTTAAATAACTCTCATAAGTATCTGGTCATGCTTTGGAGTGGAACTCACTTTTCCACCATTGGTGATAGAAACTCCAGCAGCCAGCAGGTATCATTACCCAAAGATTTAGTGGGCGATGCTTCTCAAGCACGTTACTACATGAAGGTTTTAGGTTTATCTTTCTTCCAAACTTATATAGCCAAGCAGTCACAATACCTACCCTATCTTAATGCAGCTTATGCCCAAACTATTTCCCGCGATTCTCTAGGGTTGAGTCTTGTTCAATCTTCGGCTAAATTAAATTAAGCTGTTGTGCTGCGTTAAAATTCAGCTGGGAAACTCAATTGTCGCCATAAAACAAATTCACTGTGCAAGGTTTTCTCAACTTAAACAAACCCTTTAATTGGACATCTCACGACTGCGTGGCGCGAGTGAGAAAACTCCTGCGTCTCAAACGTGTGGGACACGCGGGAACTTTGGATCCAGCAGCTACCGGAGTTTTACCCATTGCGCTGGGTAAAGCCACCAGATTATTACAATATTTACCAGATAATAAAGCCTACAAAGCTAGTATTCGCCTAGGGGTGCAGACCACCACCGATGATTTACAAGGTGAAATCATTACTTCTCAACCTTGTGCAGAATTGGATCTGGCAGCGGTAACCAATGCAATGGCACAATTCAAAGGTAAAATCATCCAAGTACCACCAATTTACAGTGCCATTCAGGTAGATGGGAAACGTCTGTACGACTTAGCCCGGAAAGGCGAAACCGTAGAAGTTCCCCAACGCACAGTAGAAATTTTTCACACAGAAATTTTAGATTGGCGAGTAGGAGATTTTCCTGAATTAGATGTCGCTATTACCTGTGGCGGTGGTACATATATTAGAGCGATCGCCCGTGATTTAGGCGCAATCTTAGGAACTGGTGGTACTCTGGCCGCTTTAATCCGCACAGCAAGTAGTGGTTTTGATCTTACGGACAGTATCACTTTAACTGACTTAGAAACACAAATACAAAGTGGGACATTTCAACCCAGCCCCCCCGATACCGCCTTACAGCATTTACCATCTATCACATTACCCCCGACAGCCGCTCAAAAATGGTGTCATGGGCAAAAAATGCCTGTAAATGAAGACTTTTCTGGCACAGTTAGAGTTTACCATAGTGGGGAGCCTAGTGTGGGAGGCAATCTAGAAACTTCCTTTCTAGGTATAGGAAAACTAGAGGAAGGTATACTAGTACCTGCCACAGTGTTAGAACAGTGTTAGAAAGTTAAAGGTAGTAAGGGCAGTATAGCATTTCTGAAACACGTGAGATACAAATGACAAATTACAGATTTGACGTTAAACCCACACGAAGAGTCAAGCCAGGACTGTAGATCCGATTAACTTTTTCATGCTGCTGATCAAGTAAATTTTCTACATAAACTGTCAGTCCCAAATTGGGTGTTATGGGAATGCGACTACTCAAGTCCAAATTCCAGAAGGAGGGTATAAAATCTCTACTCGATTGATTTTGATTTGTGAACAAAGCTCGACGAGTGCCACTGTTATAGGTAACATACAAATTAGCTTGCCAGCCTGAATTTTGATAACCCACACCAGCTTGAGCTACAGAATAAGGAATAAAACCTAACTGTAAACCTTTTTCTGTTCCTGTTTTGATTTCAGCATCTGTGTAGGTATAGTTGACAAAAGTTGACCAGTTATTAGCAACTTGTAATCTTAATGCTGCTTCTAAACCATTAGTATCCACTAGCCCTACATTTGCCCATCTTCCGGCCAGGATGGCTAGGCGATTATCTAAACTACTACCAAAGTATGTCAACTGTCCAGTCAAATTATTTGACAATTTAACATCCACACCCGCAGTCCAAGATGAACCTGTTTCTGGGACTAAATCAGGGTTAGCCTGCCAATTGTGAACAGTATCATATAGATATAATTGATCTAAATCAGGATTACGCTGTCCTCCGGCCCAACTTCCCCTAATTGCTACTGTTGGTGAGAGGGTATAACGTAAGCCAGCACTAGGGTTGAGATAATTACCAAACTGGCCATCAAAGCTTTGTCTGAGTCCTAAATCTATTTGAAAATTATCACTAATGTTGAAAGTGTTAACAGCAAACAATGCTGTATTTAACACATTTCTATTTTCCGTCTCATTCAAATCACGTCTATCAGGTCTGGTACTGAAAGTATCACCATTTAAGTTAGTGTTCTTTAAATCTAATCCCCAACGTAATTGATGACTGGGGGTTAATTTCCAGATATGGTCTACTCTGGCTGTGAGTTGTTGTGTGTCTAAAACACCCCGACGATTAAATTCTTGTCCACTAAATACTGTAGGTCCATAAGTGCTGAAGTAATCTTTGTTGTAACCGAGGGTGGTTGTGAGGTTAGAACTTTCTCCTTCACCTAACCGAGTTTGCCAAGATAACCCCACATTCAAGCCATCATGGTCTAATCTATCTTTTTGCAGGGGAAACCCAAAATAAATTAAGCCGCGACGACTGCTGAGGGTTTTGATATCTAAATTCAAAGAGTTTTTACTATCTAAATCTAAAGCAATACTGCCAAAGTAAGTACTAGTAGCTGTGTCTGCATTGGATAAATATCCTTGAGCATCACGATTAGCTGCACCCACAGGAACGGGATAACGATTGTCTATAAAGTACCTTTCAAAGCTGAAATTATATCGAGCATCACCAGATGAACCACCATAACTTATCTGTTGATTATTTAAATTTAATGAGCCGAATTCCGCACTACCAGTTAGTTTCGGTTCACCATAACCTTTTTTGGTGATGATATTCACCACACCGCCAAAGGCTGATGAACCATACAAAGCAGAGGTAACACCACTATATAATTCTACTTGTTCGATGGCCTCTACAGGAATACTGTTTAAGTCTGTTGCACCATGATAAGTGTTGACATTATTGTTAATTGGTCTGCCATTAATCATAAATACAGACTGATTAATTGAAGCCCCCCGGTAGTATGTACCTGTGTGAATATCAGCACCATGTCCGACATTGTTAATGGCAAAACCAGGCATTCTTTTTAATACGTCAGCTACACTTGTAGCACCTTGTTTTTGGATTTCTTCTTGATCGATGACGTAAACAGGGGTAGACTCGGGTAAAGGGTCTTGTTCGCCGATTACATCTATGAAAATATCTGCTTCTTTTTGTGGTTGAGTTTCCGGGTTAACTTCAATCGGTATAGATTCTTGAGTTAATAACTCCCCATTAGCCACAGCCGGCAAGGCTATTAACAGACTCGGTAAAGCAACTGGTAAGAAAAAAAAATACTTATTCACTTGGTCTAGGTTAAGCAAAAATTACTAAGTGGTATTTTTGCGCCTACAGTACACTAATGTCAAAAGACATCCTGTCATACTTTATTAAAAAAAGGGAATAGGAAACAATTTAAAACCTAAAATCAGTATAAACCCAGAGAGTATGGGGTTATACTGTTGGGCTTTTAGGGTTGATCGTAAAATGGTGACTAATTGATATTTGGTTGAATTTCCCCTAGTATAGGCTGGTCTAGCTCAACAGATGGTTCTGGACTTGCTATTGCTGCTTTGGGAATTTCTATAACTGGGTTGTTCAAGGCCACCATGAGAGGAGAAGTTGAAACTCCAGGTTTTTTTGTACCTGGTGTAAAGTTAACTGGTTGTTGTTGGGCTAGTTGTGGTGTGTGGAAGTCACCACCTGACACTAACCCAGATACAGCACCGATGACACAAGCAGCTAAAGCAGCGCTTCCCATGATCCACATTGGGCGGTAACAGTGGCGCACACGCTTTAATACTTGCTCAACCCTTGCTTCTGGCGACTCTGGGGCTTTTGGTACTGGCAAAGTCCGCAAGCCTCGCCGTAAGTTAAGTAATCTAATATACAGGCGTTGGGCAGAGGCATCGTTTTTTAGCCACTCCTCAACTTGCCTGCTTTCGGTAGCTGTTACCTCTCCATCGAGGTAAGCACTTAATAACTCGAAGCGATCGCGCTTCTCCATATCCATAGCACCCGTTGACTCATTGGTATGCCGGCCTGTTCCATCTGGCAAATCTTGAGGATCTAGCCCGGAGGAACTGTCATCAAAGGTCGAATTAGTATTCATTATAGCATTCTGACCAATTCATATGCGGGTCAAGCGAGTCAGAAATCCTGATCAATTCATTAAATTACTTTCTGAGGAAACCAGGATTTTTAACTAACATCACAATTCTTAAACAAGGTTTAATTTTTACCGTTAGGAATCTAGATAATTTTGCAACTGAGCTTGCAATCTGGATCTAGCTCTGGCGATTCTGGATTTCACTGTTCCTAATGAAACGCCGGTAATTTCGGCAATTTCTTCATATGCCATACCTTCAATTTCCCTAAGCACAATGGTAGTCCGAAACACTTCAGGTAAATCTGCGATCGCTTCCCGCAGTTGCTCGTAAAACTCTCTAGTTGTCAGTTCCTCCTCTGGTCCTGGAGTATCTCCTGGGATTTCCCAATCCATTTCCCCGTCTTCTACTGTGCGGGGAGCATCCAGTGACAAGGGAGTGGCTACCCGCTTACGTTTACGCAGCTCGTCGTAAAACAAGTTAGTAGCAATGCGGCTTAACCACCCTTTGAATTTGGCTGGTTCTTGTAATCGGTTAACATTTCGATACACTCGAATCCACACTTCTTGAGCTAAATCTGCCCTGTCGGGCCAATCTGGAGCCAGGTGGTATAAAACTCGATCAACTTGACTTTGATAGCGGCGCAATAATTCTGCAAACGCAGCGCGATCTGGGCGCAGTCCTGCTTGACAGCGTAAAATCAGATCGTGATTAGAGAGTTTGTCAACTTGCACCGGTGCGTTCGGGTATTTTGCATCGACAGTTGACCAGGATACAGTAATCGATTGGCTCATAGATCGTACTGAATTTTAAATCATCCCTATCTATTAGACAAGGTAATGGGCGGAATGTTCCTGTAAAAAGGACGGATATTTGATTGGTACACAACGGTATAGAAGGTTAAAAATATCAAAAACTATAGCTAAGGTCTGTTTTGACCTCTCATGAGACCATAGCGGTGTTTTGAGGGATTTTTTTTTAATTTTTGATCTCCCCACCATTTTACTCTTACTGTGCAGTTAGCATTATCCGACCACTTACCATTGACAAAATTAGCTAGATATGCGCTGCCGGCTAAGGCTATATTTGGGGTTGGAAACGGTTTCATCGCCAAAATTTCAGCCTTATGGCAGACAAAAATGCGAATTTTTCGGTTTTATGCTTAAATCATTAGTTGATTTACTGTTTGAGGAGTTATGTAACGGCTTTGCCAAAAGTTGCTTGATAGTTCTGTTAATATGGGCGGAGTTGCCGATAAAAACCAGTTATTTTTCCGGTGTTTTGACCATCATTGATGTTGATGAGGCATATACTTCAAAAACAGTAAGTTAAACTGGGGAGATTATCAACAATCTAGGAGGAATTTATCTTCGTGCATTGGTTGATACGCCTTGGTTAAGAGAAAATCTTATAAACAATAGGCGATGGCAATGGTAAAAAATCAATCTGTAGCGCGTATATTCATGTTTCTGTGTTTTGGGACAGCCATTTTATCATTAGCTGTCCATTGGCGCATAAGCAGAAGTCAAGGGCAGTTTGACGAAGCAGCTTCCGCAGCAGCCAGCCCACAGTCAATGGCTGATAGCCCTTCTAAACGAGCTATACAACCCACTGGCCATCAGTCCGGTTCAATTCAGTTATCGCCCAGGATGCGATCGCTATTTTTAGGACGAAGGCGCAATTCCCCGGCTTTGTCCTCAGCAAAATCATCTCAAACAGAAGTGGTAGTGAATTTAAGCGATCGCCGTACCTACGTTTACAAAGCTGGTGAAGTGATAGCCAGTTACCCCATTGCTGTAGGTAAAAAAGGTTGGGAAACCCCCACAGGTTCCTTCCGCGTCACGGATATGGAAGAATATCCTATGTGGCAGCACCCAATCACTAACAAAATATTTCCGTCTGGTGCTGATAGTCCTTTAGGAGCGCGATGGATTGGTTTTTGGTCAGATGGACGCAATGTGATTGGCTTTCACGGCACACCAGATACACACTTGTTGGGATATGCTATCTCTCATGGCTGTATCAGAATGCGTAATGATGATGTCCGCTTATTATATGAACAAGTAAATATCGGCACGCTTGTTTCCGTGCGTAATTGATGAACTTCCATGATCACTGGCAGTACAAAACCCCGTTGATGATTAAAATTGGGATTGTTGCTCAAAGTCCGGTGCGTAGACATTAAGTAAATGACTGACTTGGCGCAGGATTTCATTACCAGTACTTTTGCATACCACAGGTGTTTTCTTGTTGTTGGGTTGCTGGAGATTACGTCCTATGGACTCGGTGATTTGCTGGGAAATTAACTCTTGTAATTCTGCCTTGGCACGTAGACGTTGGTAGTTAGCGCCTTCTTCTGTGGTGGCATATAAGGGTGGTAAGCGGTTGAGGGCATAAGCAGCTATATCTCCCACATCCAAGGAACTGTCGCTGGTAGCCTCAATTTCTGCGGCTCTAGTAATCGCTTCACTCAACACCAATTCTTCCATAACATTAATGAATTGTTTGCGAGGAATCGCCACTACCTCGCCAGTCAATAGTGCCCCCATTAATCGATCTAGCGCCATATACTCCTCTATTGATAGTTCTGATGCGTTATCACAGATTTTTCCAACCTCTGCTTCCATTACTGGTGTCAAATAACCATCCTGGAGAGCTTGTTCTACAATTTTTTCTATACTCATAACGCTCATCATATGTACGCTAGCCGAGCAGGGTGGGGACGGTATCAATCTGCCTAGTGATTAGCAGAAAGTATATAATAGATTCTCATTAGTGCGTCATTAATTTAATATCTACTAATCTACTCCATCAAATCTCCAGGGTACTGGATCAACAGACTGGCCATTGACATATAAACCCCAGTGCAAGTGGGGTCCTGTAGAAGCACCTGTAGAACCAACTGTACCGACTAATTGACCAGCTTTGACGAAATCACCTTCTTGGACTTCAATACTGTTGAGGTGTAGTAAAATACTTGTTAATCCTTGTCCATGGTCAATGCCAACTGTATTACCGTGAACCAGAAACCCTCCGGACACCGTACCTACCAACGCCACCCTTCCCGCAGCTGGAGCGACTACAGGCGAACCCTTAGCGCCAGCGTAATCAACACCACGATGGTAGTAGTCATTGGCAAATTTACCGTTATAGTAACGACGTACACCATAAATAGTAGTAACCCGCCCTGCATTTGGTTCCACAAGTGGTCCACTCCAATACTTTTGGGGTGTTTGCAGCTTTTTAAAAGCGGCGACGCGCTCGAGTTCATGTTCTGTAGCTTTTACCCCAGCTTTTCCTGGTGGTAAATTAATGCGTTGTGTGGGAAAAGAGCGATTACGCAAATTAACAGCCAAGTTTCGCACTTCCCCATTGGCAAAAACTTTCATTGTTAGGTTTCCTGGTTGATCCATGGGAGTGGTAGGAATTAAAGCCCGATATTTATTGGGCGCGATGGCAAATGCTGGATAAGAGTTTTCATCCACAACCACCCTAGGATTACTACTTTTATCTAGATTATCCACATTAATCACCACAGATAGGGTGTCCCCCAACTGAGGATTACTGGGAGTCACCTGGGTTGACAAAGCTTCCACAGGTAAAGCCAAGAGTACCACAAACACAGATGCCAATATGCCCATGAACAGGTTTTTCATGGGTTGACGTTTCCAGCTTCTCAAATTAAAATTTGTTTCTCTAGTGTGATTATCTATACTCATAAACCCACAACACAATGTCTTACTGCTATTGACTACAAGACTAATATTATTTACATTTGTATCTGACGTGTTCAAGAAATGCTATCAAAACATATCGGCTGGATCAGCAGATCGCAGTTTACGGGTGGCGATCGCTCCGGAAATTGAACACATAATGATAGTTAAAACCAGCACCTGTAAACCACGAACTAATGTCATATACATGGGCAAATTAGTGGCGGTGCGGGTGATGTGATAGAGTCCCAAAGATACAGCTACCCCAGGAATAAAGCCCAATGCTGCTAAAATTAACGCTTCTTCAAATACCACACTTAGCAAGTAAGAATTATTATATCCCAGTGCTTTAAAAGTCGCATATTCTCTGACATGGGCATTGACATCGGTGGAAAGAACTTGATAAACCAGAATTACCCCCACCGCAAAACCCATGGAGACACCAAGGCTAAAAATAAAGCCAATGGGGGAATTTGTTCTCCAGAAGTTGTTCTCAAATTCAATAAATTCTGCGTGAGTCATCACCTTGACATCATTTCTCAGGTAGGCTTGCAATTGTACTGCTACTTTTTTCGGGTCATATCCTGGTTTTACCTGTATTAAACCTAAACTGATACTACTGGAAGGACGTGGAGAAAATAACCGCAGAAAGTTTTGATCGCTAGTTATTAGGCTACCATCAGAACCAAAGGAAGCACCCACTGTAAACAAACCACTGATGGTAATTGTGCGGCCTTCTATTTCCGTGGTGATTTTTTTACCTTGGTCAATTTCAGCAACAGCTTGTTGATAATCTCCCCTAGCACTGCGGTCAAATAAAACTGTATCCGGTAGCTTGATTGACTGTAACTGCTGATTGACATCCGGTAAATCAAAAGCTGGCTTGTCGGGATTAAAGCCGATGACTTGCACCGATGTTTCCCGGCGTGTTTGGGGATTCTTCCAGATGATGTTGTTAATATACATTGCTTCTGCTGAGTACACTCCCGGAATATCCATGGCTTGATACAGTCGCCGCCGGGAAAATGGGGGCATATTTTGCATACTACGGGCTTGGGGACTAGTTAACACAATGTCTGCTTGCAAGCTGCGATGTAGTCTAGTGTTACTGTCATATAATGCGGTTTGAAAGCCCATTTGCATGAACATCAAAACATCAGCAAAGGCTATCCCTGACAAGGCTACCAGCAAACGGCTTTTTTCGCGACTCAGTTGCAACCATCCTAGGGGTGTACGCCGGCGCAGTTGTTTGATTAATCCCATCATATGAAGTGGTGCTGATTAAGGATGTGATGAAAAATTAGACAGTTCAATTATTGCCTTCACCTGCATATTGGTTAATTGGGCAGCTTTTTGATTGGAAGTTTGATCTAGTCGGATATAAACCTCTACTACTCTGTTGTCAATGTTGCTGGCTGGGTCAGTGTTAATTACATTTTGCCGCCTCACTTGTAAGCCTTTACGCTCTACTGTTCCCTGTAATTCAATGGGCAAAAAATCACCAAATACTTGCACCTTCTGCCCTGGATTCACTTTGCCAATGTCGCTTTCGTAAACTTCCGCAATCACGTACATTTGGCTGGTTTGGCCAATATCGGCAATACCATGACTAGAAATTAATTCCCCTGGGCGGGAGTGGATCTCAAATATTTGACCATCTTGAGGCGATCGCACATAAGCTTGTTGTAAATTTACTTCAGCCCTTTTCATGGCTGCTATAGCCCGGTTTACTTCCGCTGCAGCCGCTTCTATATCCACTTTTGGCACTTCAGTAATTCCATCTAGTGTTGCTGTGGCTGCTTTGATCTGTTCCTGGCTCGTTAACTTGATGTGAGTTAATTGTGTTTGTGCTTCTTGCAAATTTTTTTGGGCTGTTTCTAGTTGTAAGCGTTTGCTGTCTCTTTGGGAGGCTGATATTGCCCCCTCTTGATACAGTTCTTCATATCTTTGGTCTTCTGATCTGGCGTGATGCACTTCCGCTTGTAATCGAGCTATGGTAATTTTTTGGGCGGCAATATCACCTTGGCGTTTTGCTTCTAGGCGCGCAATTGTGGCTTGTTGTGCTAATATTTCTCCACGTTGAGCACCTGCTTTGATGCGGTTGAGGTTGGCTTGTTCCACTTTTACCTGTTCCTCAGTTTCTTTTAAAGCAGCTAACAAGCGATCGCGGCTATCTAAAATTGCTATTACCTGCCCTACTTTCACTCTATCCCCCTCCTGTACCAACAGTTCCTGTACCCGACTTCCTTCTGAAGTAGTGGTGGCGGAGAGTTTAATCACTTTTCCTTTTGGTTCAATCCGTCCTAAAGATGTTACTGTTTTTAGCTCTGGTAGTAGTGTGTCCGCCTGTGGTGGCTTCTGATTGATGCTATTCTGAAGTTTTAATACTGTATAAACACTACTACCAATCACTGTTAAAGAGACAATGATAGCTATAAAAAATGGGGGACGTAAAATAGATTGAGAAGATATTGATCGATTTAGCTTTGAATTCTGCACAATAGCATACCTTTGAAGCAATTCCAAATAGGCTGATTCAAATCGGTAAATGTCCTGCTTAACTCTCTTTTATCACTCAGCAGAGGAAAAAAATCTCATGCTTTCCCTGTTTTTTGGACATATAGCATTTCTTAAACAAGTGAGATACAAATGTAAATGCTCGCCCTGTAACACAAGCATCCTGCTTGTTAATGATGTACCTCACTAAGGGTGAGAACCGCCATAACACAGATTTTTAATTAGTTCTGCTTCCACTAGTCAATGATCTAATGTAAATGCTCGCCC
>NZ_JANQDH010000091.1 GCF_029891735.1 Chrysosporum bergii ANA360D | reverse complement strand
CTCTTCCTATTCCAAACACTTGCGCCGCTTTGGTGACTCTACCACCATTTTCTATATAATCTACTACTTTTTGTCTTAAATCTAAACTATAAGCCATGATTTCTACTCCCATACCTTCTCTCTTCAATCTTACACTCTTTTTGTCTCATTCTTAAGTTAAACTACTATATAAAAAATACTAAAGTCCGAGAGGTTGTAGTTCAAGTGTAAGAGTGCTAGTTTAAGTACATCAACTTACCCACTAAGAGGATGTAGATAACTATCATGAAGGAAACTGTAAGCTCAGAAACCAAACAGGACATTGATCTGAACGAATTCGAGGAGTTGAGCCAAACACATCTCGAGGAATTATACGCAACCAATAAAGGACGAAACTCACAAGTTACTCCACCTACTCCACCTCCTGTTACCCAGGCCGTTAAAGAAGTTACAGATTATGCTCGGCGTCTTGTTCCCGCACCACTTGATATTGACCTTATAGAGGGCACATATCAGCCTCCTGCTCCTCCAGTTGACACTGAAACTCAGCGGTTAATAAGGACAGCTGCTAAGGGTGGGGCTTGAAGCAGTTATAGGATAAAGCAGTTTTTCCCTAAGTTGATTGTTAATAAATATCAAAATACCAAGGAGCAAGAGAGGAATAAATAAGCCTCAAACCACAATTAGGCAATAATTAACAAGCCATTATTGTCGCTGCAAATTATTAGGGGGGTTTAACCCCCTAACTGCTATTTATTCCTGATAAAACTCGAAGACATGAACGCCCAAACTTAGTATATTCCTGTCCACTCCCGTAGTATTGGAATGACAAAGGTGATGGGACGGCGATTTTCAATGTTTACTGATACTGTTGTTGTTGTTCCTTGGGTTATTTGTAACCGTGGTCCTTGAGATGATGACCAATGATAACCGCTAAAATTATTGGAGTTGGGTTTAAGTTGGCTGGTAACTGCAATTAAAGCACCTTGACCGCCCAGAGCTTTGATAATCTCCGGATTACCAATTATTTTACTCGCTGCTTCACTGGTAATAGGAAAAGAAGAAACTTCTGTAACCGTTCCCATTATCCCGCCAAATCTTTCTCTTTTCACAGTGTCCGGGGTAATTTGGACTGACATCCCTGGTTTGATTTTTTTGCCGTCGGCGATAGTAAAATAGGTTACACCTTCTAACTTTCGATTGTTTTCCAGGGCGATGGCTCCTAACCGGGTACTGGGCTGGACTACTTCCCCCTTTGTTACCGTTAGTTCTAGGAGACAACCAGCAACAGGGCTTTTAATTTCTCGGTTGTCGTTGTATTGTTTTTCTAAACGGGCAATATTGCTACGAGTGGCGAGAATTTCATTTTCTCTAGCAGTATTTTCCTGAAAGTTTCTTTGAATAATTCCTTGTTGTTGACTATTCAATTCTTTGATGTCTGCTTCTAGTTTGCTGATGAGGTTGAGGTTTTCTTGAGATTTGCGTTTTGCTTCTGTTTCTTGCACTGTTAGCTCTTTTAGTTGAGCTTGATACCCACTGATACTGCTTAAATTATCTAAATATTGTTTTTGTATTTGGGTTTCTTGTAGTTTCAACTCTTGCAACTTGGCTTCTATATCTGATCTTTTTTGCACTGCATCTCGGTACTCTAACTCTGATTGTAAAACTTGATCTTCTGATAATGCACCTTGTTGACGAAGTTGCTGTCTGGTTTCCCATCTATTTTTGAGTTTAGGTATCAACTGCTGATTATTGCGAAATTGCTGTTGTAAACTGACTCTTTGTTTCTCTAAACTGACTAAACTGTTATTTTGCAGTTGGGGATTAAGTTGTTGTAAATCCTGTAGTTTTTGTTGAATACTAGCTTTTTGTTGATTGATGCTGTCAATACCTTGTTGTTTTAAAACTGGTGTTAATGCTCCTTGGGTTGTTAATTGCTGTTCTAGGCTGGCTTTTTGTTGTTCAATGGTTTGATTTTTTAAGTCGGTTTGTTGTTGTTGTAATAAGTCTGCTTGAGTAGTTTGGGATTGTATCTGTGCTAATTTAGTGCGTTCTTGGTCTAATTGTTGTTTAATATCTGAGGGATCAATAATAGCAATTACTTGGTTTTCCTGAAGACAATCACCGTTTTTTACCTTGATTTCTTTAATTGTGCCGGCGATGGATGACTGTAAATCATTAATTTTTTCACGATAAACTAAGAGTCCTTTCCCTAATACTTTTACAGGGACGCTGCCCAATATACCCCACAGCACTATCAAACCGACAATTGAGCTAGCAGTAATAATGGAAAGCCAATCTCTAGGTTTGACAATTTTAATCAGTTCATCAAATTTTTCTGGGGAAACAACATTATGTGAGAATCTGGCATTGGCGGGGGTTGGATTTGGAGATTGATTCATGGTAGGTGAGAATTATGATCGTCTTGTAGTACAAGACTAAGCAGCGAAAACCGCTCTAGTCAAGTTATTCAAATGATTTCAAAGTTCCAAAAGATTGGCGAAAAGAACTACAATAAGGTTTTAATCTTCTTTCGGTAAATTGAACCATCTTAGGGTTATTCATACCAACTGCAAAACTAGCCTGTTGTAGTTTTTTCAGCTTATCATGAAATCTTTGCAAATTAATTGCTCTGATGATTAAGTCTATACCTCTACCCAAGGTTTGCAAATTTTCATTAACGAATAAACTGGTGTAGCGAATAGTATCTGGTGTTACACGATGGGTAACCATCCAACCAACAACTTCACCTTTATATCTTAAGCCTAAACTACCAATGGGTTCAATAATATCTTCCTCCACAAAAGGATTTAAACCTAATGAATTCCAAGGGGAATTTTCAGCATTGGCAATAATTTTTTTTCTTTCATCTGCAGTTATCTCTAACCAAGGAAAAATTTGATAATCTGGGGGCATTTTTCGCTCGATTTTCAACAAGGGTAAATCCTTAATACTTTCCCTTGTGCATAAGCAGGTTAACAACCGAGTCTGGGGAGAATTCCAACTATTTTTGACTAAGATTTTGTTTAAATAAGGGGTGGTAGGATTGGGAAGATAAATTAATTCGATCTTTTCACAACCTCGCTGTTTCAGTTCAGTTTCCATTGCAGTTAATAATTCACTACCAATTCCTTGCCGGCGAGCATCAGGGACAACAAACAGTGATAGAATGCGCGCGGGTTTTTCATTGGTGGATATACCCGCCAAGACTAAACCCACTGCTTGTTCTCCTTTGTTAGCAGCGATCGCTACTAAATTGGGGTGGCTATCAATATTCTGTAAAGATTCCCGATAGGCGGGATAAGTGAGCTTTAAATATTTCTCTGTGGAAGTATGAGAAATATTGGTGAAATTGATTGTTGCCATAAATTTTGACCCTGGTAATAGTTAACAACAAATTTTACTCAAAGCCTGTTATTGCATGAAAGGATTACCAATTTATAAATAATACCACGCTTGTATCATAATTTATACTTTGATATGGTTGACTAAACAAAATAGGGTAACAACAAATAATACAGATTGTGTATTGCGGGCATATTTAGACTACGCTAACTGACGGTTGACCAACTGCTGAAATAACCCCTCTTGCTGGATTAATTGACTAAAGTTACCTACTTGTAAAATACGCCCCTGGTATACTACATAAATGCGATCGGCGTTGCGAATAGTGCTGAGACGGTGGGCGATAACAATACGGGTGACATTTAACTTTTCTAAGCTGGCTGTCACCTCCGCTTGGGCTTTGTTGTCTAAAGCACTGGTGGCTTCATCAAATAACAGAATTTTTGGTCGGCGAATTAAAGCCCTGGCAATTAGTAAACGTTGTCTCTGTCCTGCAGAAAGATTACCACCGCCCTCACTTACTACTGTATTCATACCCATGGGCATTTGGGCAATATCTTCTGCAATAGAGGCTTGACGTGCGGCTTCCCAGGCAATTTCTGGTTCAACTAAACCATCACAACTAATGTTGTCATAAATACTTCCTGTCATTAATCTACTATCTTGTAGCACTACCCCTAATTGTTGTCTCACTGCTTCTAAATCTAATTCTGCTAAATTTCTACCGTCGTACAGAATTTCTCCTTGTTGGGGTTGTTCAAAGCCTAAAAGTAAACGGAACAGGGTGGATTTACCACTACCGGAGGGTCCAACAATAGCAACAAACTGACCGGGTTTTACTTCTAAACTCAGATCATGGATAATAGTTGGAGTGGTTGCCGATGGCTGAGTTGATGCGGTGGGTAGGGGATAGGCAAAAACAAGATTTTTGAGGGTAATGCGTCCTTGCAACTTCCCCGGATTGCTACGGTTAAGATTAAATTCAATTGGTTCTTGAATAATACTTTTAGCTCTTTCCCACAAGGGAATAATGCCGATGACATCGGTTATGGTATTACTTAAGGAGGTAACACCGCCTAAAAACACCCCCATGGCTGAGTTAAAAGCAATATATGTACCAATATCCAGAGTGGGCTTTGTACCTTCCAGTTGGGCTTTAAAAATAATTTGGGCTACAAACCAATAAATTAAAATCGAAGTTAACAAAGATACCCCTTCATTAATGATGGAGAGAATGTCGTTAAACTCAAAGATGCGGTTATTTAGCGCTAGTTCTGTTTGATATTTTTTCCCCCACACTGCAAAACCCATGGGTTCAGCAGCAGTCATTCTCAACTTACTAATGCCATTAATAAGTTCTACGGTAAAACCTTGAATTTTACCGGCTAGTTCTTCTTGTTGGCGTTCAAAGCGAACTAAAATTAAACCTGAAACGAGGCTGATGATGAAAATAATTACACTGATGATTAAAACAATGAAAGTCAATTGCTGACTATAAGTAAACATCAAACCTAAGTTAAGCAAGGCAAAGAAACTGGTAAAAATGGTTGTTCCTGTTGCACCACCGATGAGGCTAAAAATTTGATTGATGGAAGCAATGCGAACTAGTAAGTCACCAGTGCTATATTGACGGAAAAATTTGGGGCTGAGGCGAAAGAGTCGGTCATATATTCCTAGTTGTAATTGTGTCTCTATGCCTGTTCCTGTTCTCAGGGAAATCAAGTTTCTGACTAAATTAAATAAAGTACTTCCTAATGTAACTGCTAATAAGCCTAAACCAAGCTGCCATAGTAACAGGCGATCGCCATCTGGAATAGCACTGTTAACTAAAATTTTGTTGGCTTGGGGGGTGATCATCCCTGTCAAACTAATTATCACCCCCACCACCGCGGCTTTAATAATATCTAGTTCATAGCCCTGGATATTAAAGCGGAAAATTTCCCAAACATTGTTAATTTTTAGGGGATAAGGGCGATAAAATACAAAGGCTTGGGGGGAGATTCCTTGGGCGAGTTGGGGTGTTAAAGGGACTTTAGCTTGAGTTTGGGGATGGTAAACTAAGTATTGGTGTTTTTTGTCCGGTAATAAAGCAACAGGCAAATTCTCGGTAGTTAACCAGCCTAACAAGGCTCCCAATTCATTTTGCCACCAATCTCCTGTTAACTGTACTTCCCGCATTCGACATCTGGAATTTCTGACAATTTCCTCTAAATAAATCCTTTCTGCATCAGGTAAGTTATCTGAACCAGTAGTATTTCTTTGATTTTGATTGGGGTTGTGTCGCGGTGCTGTAATTGTGATTTTAGTAACACGGGCAACTGCTCCCACCGCATTCAGAAGCGGATCATCAACAAAACCTTGAAAGGGATTTGTATCTTTTGCATTGTACCTGACTAAGGCATCAAAGTTATTGATCGTTTCCCCTAGGGATTGCTGATGATAATCTTTTAAACTGCTTAAATTATGGAGAGATTCTATTTTTTCTTTAACCAGAATTTGATGCAATTGTTGGCACAATTCCTGATTAATGGTTAACACTTTTATCTGATATTGTGTAGCTGCTAATTTTAGGTGATGTGGGTTAGATAAATCAGGGGTCTTGTTTGACAACATCAACTCATTTAAAGTGCCTGACTGTTTAGAATAGTTAGTAAACGCTTCTTTAATACGGGAAATCCACTGATTAGTTAAATAATCAAGTATATCAAAATCTTGCACAGTCCAGTAATTTGGTAAATTCTGCCATTCGAGTTTAACTAACTCACTAGGCTCAAAACAGACAGCTAATAATTTACCCGATGTTTTCCAATCAACGGAATTAAAAACTAATTCCCCCGATTTCACACTAAATAAGTAATGGCGATTACCTGTTAATATTGCATCTGTAGCCTCTGAATAGAAAATGTCTATAGTACCTGATTTAACGAACCAAATCCAATCAGGTTGATCTAAGATAAGGGGGGTATTACCTTGTAAATAATAGGATAGTGCATGACCATTTGAGTTTGGTAGAGTAAACCTGACATGATCATGGATAGATTGGGAATAGGTGTCATTGGTGGCTATAATTTGCTGACTGATTAACGATTGGGTAATTTTATCCTCATAGTTTTCATGTAAGCTCACTTCTTTAAGTTCTAATAATTCACGGTAATAAGTGCCATGTTCCCATAAATATTGATGATTACCTCTTTCTAAAACTTTTCCGTTTCTTAAAACAATAATTTCATCACAGTCTCTAATGGTGCTTAAACGGTGGGCTACCACTAAACAAGCACAACCCCGACGACGTAAATTAGAATCAATAATATGCTCGGTTTCAGCATCCAAACTGCTAGTTGCTTCATCTAATACCAAAATTTGGGGATTATTAATCAAAGCCCTGGCGATTTCTAACCGTTGTCTCTGTCCCCCTGATAAGTTTACTCCTTTTTCCAAAAGTTGAGTTTGGTAGCCATTGGGTAAAGTGAGAATAAAATCGTGAATGTTGGCATCCTGACAAGCGCGGATGACATCTGATTCTTTAATAGTGGGATTCCACATGGTTAAGTTTTCCCAAATCGTACCTTCAAATAAAAAGATATCCTGAGCTACCATAGCCAGGGATTTGGTTAAAACAGAACGGGGTATTCTTTGGCGGGGGATACCATCAAATAAAACTTCTCCTGATTGCGGTTGATATAAACCACAAACTAACTGAGCAATGGTGGATTTACCGGAACCGCTTTTGCCTACTAAAGCAATTCTGGAACCTGGTTGAATTTGTAAGTTAAAGTTTTCTATTAATGGCGGTTGTAGGGGGTTGTAGCCAAAGGTAATATTTTTTAATGTGACTTTACCTGTTAATGGTTGATAATCTGTAATATTAATGCTGCTTTCTATAGCTTGAGTCACCATTAAATCTTCATCTAAAGGATGATCTAAAACATCATCAAGACGTTCTAAGTTGGCTTCTAACTCTTGTAGAGTACCGGCAAAACTGAGTAATTTACCCAAGGGTGTTAAAAAACTGCTGGAAATACTGCCAAAGGCTACTAACATCCCAATACTCATTTGTCCCTCCATTACCTGTAAACCACCTAAAATTAAAATCAGCGCAGAGGAGAGAGTACTTAAAAAAGTGGGTAACAGTGATAAAGTTTGGGTTTGAATGGCTAATCTTTGTCGTTGATTGGTGACCCTGGCGTGAATCCCTGCAATTCTTCTAAATAAATAGTTTTCGTATGCTCCAGCTTTAACAGTTTCAATACCTAGTAAACTATTCAACAAATAACCATGAAGTCTACCTTCTTCTGCACTCATAGCCAGGGTTGCTTCTATACGGAAACGGCGAATTAAAAACAGAGCAATTACATTAATCACACCGCTAACAATGGTAATTGATGCTAATAACCGACTGTAGAAGACCATTAATATGGCAAAGAAGATGACCATCACTGCATCAATTAAAGTATCAGCAACACTACTTAATAGTTGCACTGTTTCATTATTTAAGGCAGCCCGAGAACTGATATCTCCTGTTAATCGTTTGGCAAAAAAGTCAATGGGTAGTCGTAGAATATGCCAAATAAACCTGCTATTCATGGTTACTAAGAGTTTAATCATTAGTTTCCGCAGGAAAAGATATTGCATCCTGGCGGTGATGAATTGCAGAATGAGAGTCATGATCATGCCTAATAACAGAGGGCGCAGCCAATCTTGTAAGCCTTCTACTAATATTTGATCTACAAAGACTAGGCTAAAGGCGGGGATAATTAAACGAAGGATGCTGAGTAGAAATCCAGCTAGGAAAATTAGGGCTACTGCTGTTTGGGAGTGTTGTAGATATTTGCTGAGGTGAAGCAGGAAATTTCTTTTTTTTCTGGCTTTAACAAAATTCTCGCTCGGCTCGAATAACAAAACAATACCGCTATAGTATTTATCAAATTCTTCCCGGCTAACTTGCCTACGCCCCACGGCGGGATCATTAAGATAGGCTTTTTTGTCGTCTAATCCTTCCACGACTAAAAAATGGTTAAATTGCCAGAGAATAATGGCGGGAGAATCTAGTGTTTCTAAAAAGGCAATTGTAGCTTTGCCAGCTTTTGCGTTTAACCCGTATTCTTGGGCGACTGTCAGAATTTGACCGGCACTAGTACCGTCTCGACTAACTCCGCACTTTTCTCTTAATTCAATTAAAGACTCTTCTCGCCCGTAGTACCTGAGAATTATTCCTAATGATGCCGCGCCACACTCTACTGCTTCTCTCTGTAAAAAAGGTTTGGTCTTAGTTCTCATTTGAGTGATTTATTCTTTTTTGCCCCTGTCGGGAAAATTATAAACCAATTCAAAACTAAAACTACTACTAATTTAATTTTTTTTCTGAAACAATTGACACTCCCCACGCTATCCGAGGGGATTCCACCATCAGTGACGTTCCTTGCTTTTACCAGACTTACGTCCAATAGAAGTGTAAAGAACATCTCTATCGGCTATGTCTGAAGCCAGTAGCTCTACTCGCCGTTGATATTTCGGTCAATTCTGTTTGATCTAATGAATGCTGCAAAAGAACTCCCGCTAACTTGGCAGTGTGGCGGGGTACAATGTTAGAATGATGAATGATTAAAATTGTGGTTGCAAAACTAGGCGATCGCAATATAAAGCCCAGAATAGTCCAAAGAATAGTCCAAACAAACTACCGAGTGAACCTGCAATGGCTGCTGTTACACCCCACCCCACGAGACCAGTCCAGTTATTTTCTCCCTTGACATACTCACCGACCATCAGGTGGAGTGACTCTTGAAAGTTTACTCCGAACCTGCTACCGAAGTAGTCTTATAGTCGCTCTCGGTCCATTTGAAAATCACTGACAATTATTTTTATTGCAGCTAAAGTAACTCCTCAAATATTTCCCAAGGTAGATTATAAAATAATTTTTACAGTCTCCCGTAAGAGTATATTTGTCCACATTGAGAAAAAATGTGGTTATTGATAAATCTTCATAAATTTTGTGTTTAAAGGTCTGGACAATTGCAAATGGCAAGGGTTTAATCAGATAACCGCTTCCTCGTATGTGAAGTAGTTTTTTATCTCATTTGGTGACCGGGAGAAAAACCCGTGATCTTAATTGCAATATGGACGCTTCCGCCAATTTGACATAATTTTTTATATAAACATTCGGAATTTCTATATTTAGCACCCCAGAGGGATATGGGCGATATACACTTAAATTGCGATAATTAACTATATGTATCTCAAAAATATAGCCTATTGCTTACTTGCAAGTTAACCTGATCCAAAATCAATGATTTGCATAAGACTTACAATTGAACATACACGGATCACATTTTATTTGCTTGAATAGCTATATTGATAGGAATAAAATTCGCACTTTGAGGATTATGCCAAGTAAATTCATTCACGTGAGAGAATATACTGTCCGGGCGCATAAAAGACAGATTCACACTCGTATTTTCCATTTTGTCTGTAAGCAATGCGACCAAACTACACAAAGAGAGACTTTTGGTCCCCGTCCATTATATTGTGAACAGTGCCGACCCCCCCAAGCGCCCAAAAAATCCCATCAGTCATCTGAAAGAGCAAAACCTAGACCAATGATCTACAAAAGTGATACAGAATTAGGATGATTTCAAGTTTGATGAATAACCTATTACCACTAGAACCTCCAGAAGACTTTCTCGCTCCACTGCTAGAGTTACGAGAATACTATGCTCGCCTCGTTAAAGAGTATGAAACCTTGTACACTCAGGCGCGATCGCAGCTTAATCATGTAGATGCTTTGTTGTCTAACTGGTCTGGACCAGATGTCAACGCCAATCTGGCTAGACTGGAGATGCTTCCTGCAGCTGATTTGTCATCAGAACAAGATTCATTGTTATCTGTAGCTGATGAGACTGTTGACTCTTACCAGTCTGAATTAGAACAGTCAAATAACTGGCAGATAGATAGAAAGATTCAAGAACCTGGTAAACATCAAGATCAATCAATTAGGGTGCCGGATCTTCCCATGGTTCCTGAATATCAAACTCAAAGTCGGATGGAAGCTATTAAAAGTCTCTTGCAAGAACATATCGGTACTGTATGTCATATAGATTTTATTGTGCGATCGCTGTATGGAGACTTAGAGCCATCCATCTTTAAAGTTGTCAAAGGTAGAGTGCAATCCTCGCTGACACAAGGTAGAGAAAGGCGTGTTTGGTCAAGTATTCCTGATGAGCCTGGTTGCTATACTCTGGATTTAAGTTTGGTCAAGTCTAATCAGACCAAAAGTTACTCTCACGCTGGGAAAGATCAAAAGAGGAAACTAGTACCAACTCCCCAGACTAATGTTATTCCCATGCGGAAAGAATTTGAGGGTCAGTTTTTGATAGATGCTCTTTCTAACTTTTTGGAAAAACATTCGGGGAGAGTTTTCAGCGTGAGGGAAATCATTATTGGTATTTATGGAGAACTAAATGAGCAAGAAGTTAGAGAGGTGAAAACCAAGGTACTGAATGAACTATCACGAGGATATCGAACAGGGCGATTTTCTAGAGTTCCTGACAAAATCGGCTTCTACACTTGGGATTCCCAGTTGATGTTAGAGGGAAGTAAGGGGAGATAAGGTAGGAAGTTCCTTAACTTAATTTGGTTGGGATTTTAGATTTTGGATTCCTAGGCCAATGTGGTTCAGTTAAGAAAATTGTAGTCCTGCAAGTGTTGGGTTGTTTTCAAGGGTTATTTTCAAGGGTTATTTTCAAAAGAAGGCTACCCCTGGGGTTTCTCAACCCAACCTATGTAGAGGTTGACTTTTAGGCTTAACTGAACTGTATTGTTTAATGATTTGTTAAAATCTCAAGTTGAGCAATTAGCGTTTATACAAAATAATATATTTTTTAGAGTCAAAACTAATTAAACCTTCTTGTTGCAATTTTCCCATCAATCTAGTGATTGTAACTCTGGTGGTACAGCAGGCACTAGCGATATCTTCATGAGTTAGGCGAACACGTAAGCGAGTTCCCTCTGGTACAGGCTCACCAATTTGTTGTTTGAAAAATTGTAGTACATGGTATAGTCTTTCTTCAACTCGTCGCTTACCAGCAATGGCTAAAAAAGATTCTGTTTGTTGTAGGCGTTGATTTATTTTTGGTAACAGAATATGGCTCAAAATTGGGTTTACTGCTATTTCTGCTACGTAAATTGAGGTTAATTTCACATCCTCTAAAGCTGTGGCTTGATAAATAGGTAAAGAGGTCATGCTAGAGCCAAAAACCATGTCTTGTGCGGCTAATCCTATCAATGTTTCTTCGCCAGTTTCACAAAAAGTGTTTAACTTAACTAAGCCTTGGCGAACATACCACACTAGTACAGGATTAAGGGGAATATTGTCTCCTCTAGTATATTTATGTACAGAGCGATTTTTAATTAAATCACTGTCGTTGTTGATTAATTCTGTGTTTTTTTTCTCACGTTCATTAATATTACGTAGTAGCCAACCCAGGGAGTTTGCTTTACCTTGTTGATTACGCACTACCCCTACTGTTACAGCAGCGTCAAAGGATTCGCTCTCATTTCGTTGCAACTGCACTACTAATTCTCTAACCCCGTCTGAATGGTATAGCTGGCTGATTTCACTACTAAAGGGTTCTCTTTCTTCCAGGCGAACAAAATTAACTATTGGTTGGCCTAGGAGTAATTGTCTGGAAACGTTTAGCAGTTGGGCTGCGGCCAGATTGGCTTCTTGGATGATTCCTTCTCTATTCGTGACTAAATAACTTTCTGGTGCAAACTCAAATAAGTCTTGGTAGCGTTGGTGTTCAGCTTCTAGCCAATTTCGTGTTTTAATCAGTTCTTCATGGTGCTGATAAAGTTCCTGAGCGGCTAACTGCACCATTTTGGAGGTGCTATACAGTTCCTTAAAAGCCTGGGGTAGCAGTTCCGGTGGAATCCAAGGTAATACGCTAGCTGTTTGATATAGGTCTGCCAAACGGCTTTGCAATGCCTGTGTGCTTTGAATAAATTGTTCTATGTTCACCTTAAATTCCCACTACTTGCTTGCAGAGGTTGGGCAAAAAGTCCACTACAGCAATATTGTTGACTTGTATAATGTGGTGCTACAGCAACAGCCATTTTACCATGAATCCATTGCCTAAACAAATCACAGCTAGCCTCACCATAGCATTTCTTTAACACGTGATATACAAATGTAAATGATCGTCTTGTATTGCGGGCATCTTGCCTGCTAAGGATGTACCTCACTTGGGCAAAATTCGCCATAGTTGACTTAGCTAAACATTGCACAATGCTATATTTAGGATCTTTTTTAACTTCTTAAAACTTTATATTTTGTGATCTAAACTTCCTTCTACCTTTGGTGAGAAAACTTATGAATATTTATACTGATCAATAAGCATATTTTTTCAGCCTGTATACTGATGGCTAGTAATGATTAAGTCCGAGACAAACTTGGTTGTAACGTTCTCCAGCTATTGCCCAGGTGAATTCTGTTTCCACAAGTTTTCTACCATTATGAGATAATTGATGGCGCAGTTGTGGATGATTAAATAGTTGACTAACGGCGCTGATGTAATCTGCTGGTTGATTGGCGCGTAACGCCCGTGGTGGGTTGTCTATGGCTAGTCCTTCTAAACCGCGATCGCTTGCTACTACTGGCACACCTGCGGCCATTGCTTCTAGGGTTTTGTTTTTAATACCAAATCCTGTCCGCATGGGCACAACACAAACTGTTGATTTGTGTAAGTAATCTACCATAGAAGGGACTTGTCCGGTGACATTAACTCCTGGTTGTTGTTTCAGGGCTAAAACTTGGGGTGCTGGGCGAGAACCAACAATATCAAAGGTTGTTTGGGGATAATGTCGTTGAATTTGTGGTAAAACTTCATGGGCGAAAAAGCAAACAGCATCAATGTTTGCTAAGTTATCCATGGCACCAATAAAAACTAATTTGTATCCTCCGGGATCTGTGGTACGATAAGGAAACGCGGCTAAATCTACTCCATTGGGAATAACTGTAATTTGACTGTGAGGATGAAGTTTTTGTAGTTGACTTTTATCATCTTGTGTAGTTACTACCATGGCTGAAAATTTTGCACCATACCTTTGTTCATAACGACGCAAGAGTGGTAGATTGATTTGATCCCGTAGCTGATTTTCGGAAACGCCTGTTTTTAGCTGGTTGAGACAAGTACCATACACAGAACTATGAATATTAACTATGGTTCTCAGGGATTGGTGAAAATGCGATCGCACATAAATTTCATTAACACTATGTTCGCAGGTAATCACATCACATTTTTGCTGTTGCACAAAGTTATCAATCCATGCTTGCATCTCCAGTGAATAGCGACTGAGGACGCTGGGGGGGGTTCCTTGCTGCAAAAATTGGCTTAATCGCTGTATTTTCTGGAGTATTCCCGATGGGGTTCCAGGATCTGGGGGACGGTGAAACACCATGAGATGATCCACACAGTCACCCAATTCCGCAATTTCTGTTTCCCTAACATCCCCATCCCGTTGAGTTACGAGGGTAATGGTGTGACGTTGACTCAAATATTTGAGTAAATTAAATGTCCTTACTTGAGTTCCCCCCCGTGTGGGTGGATAGGGGAAGGTAGAAGACAGCATTAAGATGTGCATAACAGGAATATTTTTAGAGAATATGATAAATTTTTTGTATATTCACAGATAAAATGTTGCCTTTACTGGGGATTATAGGGTAAATAATGTAAATAAAATATTAAGATAAAATATTTAGATAAAATATTAAGGTTCAACTAAAACTAGTACCTGTGGTTAAAATCAGTGTTTGCATTCCTACATATAATCGCCAAAATCTCCTCCCATACGCCATAGAAAGTGTCCTTGACCAATCTTATCACGATTTTGAACTAATTGTTTGTGATGATGGTTCCACTGATGGCACTCCTGAATTGATGTCACACTATAGCGACAACAGAATTAAATATATCCGTCATTACCAAAATATTGGTAAAAGTAATAATATGCGCTCTGGCTTTGATGCTGCCCAGGGTGAATACTTTATCAAATTTGATGATGATGATAGGCTAACTACTAATTTTTTTGCCCAAACTGTGGCAATACTAGATCAATATCCTAGTATTGATTTTGTTGGGACTGACCATTGGATTATTGATATTCAAAATAACCGAGATGAGGTAAAAACTCAAGAAAATTCCAGGCGTTGGGGTCGGGGTAATTTAAAAGCAGGTGTGGTGGATAATTTATTAGAAGTGGTGTTTATTAACCAAAGTTTCCAAATTGGGGCGACTTTATTTCGTCGCCAGACTTTGCAAGAGTTGGGTTTTATGCTACCCAATATCCAAAATTGTGAGGATAATGATTTATTTGTCCGGTTGGCTTTGGCTGGTAAACAGGGTTATTACATACCGGAATTATTAATGGAATATCGCTACCATGCAGAACAGCAAGGTATTAATAGAGCCATTCCTTATTTGTTTGATAAGATTCGGTATTTGGAAAGTTATCAGTTTAATTCAGATAAATTAGAAAAAGTTAGGCAAACTCGCCTAGCAGAATCCCAATTATTATTGGGTTTGCGTTTAATTCAAAAGGGTGAAACTCACAAAGGAAGGGAACTTGTTTTAGCAGGTGGGGCTTTTTCCCCTGCTAAGGCTGTGATTGGTTTGGCCCTGTCTGGTTTACCTGTTGGGTGGAGGGATCGGGCTGTTAATTTGCTGCGTCAAGTTAGGGGGTGACCGTAAATTTATCTGGTAGGAGTGATGTTAGATTTGTTTTGGGTGTGCTAATTGACCGGGAGCAAGTCAAATACCGCCTTGAGTAAAACTATCAATAATCTTGAGCATTGTTTTGTCACCTAAACCTGTAATACGAGCAACTACATCGCTAAAGGATTTGAAATTACCATTAGTTTGTCGTTCCTTGATAATTTTCTCAATTATTTTGGCATTAACTCCTTTTAGCTTACGAGCTAATTCAGGTAATTCTAAGGTATTCAGTGCTGCTAACGGTTCCATTGGCTTGGGAATTGTTGTTTCCATTTCTTGTAATTTTTGATTAATTTTTTTGATCTCATTTTTAAACTCGGTTTGTAATTCATGGGTGCGATTATCAAAACGTGATTCCATATTTGTTAGGCGAGATGCAATATTTGCAAGTTGTAATGATGTATTATCTGCATCTGTGGATACAAGATTATTAGGAATAACAGACTTTGATTTTCTAAATAATTCTACTTGCTTGGTTAAAGCTTCCTCATTTTCTGGCTCCATAATAAATACAGTGATCATCTCTCCTTGACGAGGATCTATCTCTCTAGCTCTAGCAGCAGCGTAGTATTCAAACACTCCATCTACTAACTCGTAAGATTGTAAATCTATTCGGCGAACCACTATAGGGTTAATAACTCCTTTAGATTCTAAAATAGACTGAGCAGCTTTTTCTAACTGGTCATCTGAAAAAATTGAGCGGGGTTGAGTGCAGGTAATTTTCTTAACAGGTACGAGGGACGTTAATAGTTTCATAAAGACAAACCAATTTTCCGTAATACTTCTTGAGCTAGTAATTCAAATTCCTGTGCAGAGGTTGAATCAGGTTTAAAGTCCATAATAGACATAGGATCTGGAATTTCCATGTCTCCTACTATTAAAACTTTTTCGGCACATTTAGCCAAGTCATCTCTTTCGTAAATCACAGTATCCATCATTGGAATATCATACTTTACTGGAATTTTTTCCATGCGTTTTTTCAAGGTAGATTGCACAAACTTACTATTTGTAGATATTTTAGCAGCAAGAACTCCTAAGATTTCAATAGGTGGTTTTCTGAGTTGTTTTCTAAACACGTCAATATTTTTAACGAAATCTTTAACATTACTCAATCCTTGATTGGCAAAAGGTTTTAAGTCTGATGGTATGATCAGATAATCTGTAGCAATTAAAGCAATTTTGGCATACAGATTTAAAGAAGGAGGAGTATCAATCAAGACAATATCATATTTTTCTCTTACCTGTTCCAGTTTTTCAATGAGTATAGCCTTGCTGTAGTCCAGAGCATTTAGTTCAGGTTCTTGTTTGATCAAATTTATGTGTGCGGGAAGTACCTCAATTGCTGGATCACAAAAGTTGGATTTTCTGGCAATTTCTGCAACTGGGAAACGATCCTCTGAACTTAATATATTGAAAACATTAGAATCCTTAATATCATCAAATTCCTCATCATCAAATTTGATTAAACCAGTGGCAAATGTAGTGTTAGCTTGGCTGTCAAGGTCAATTACTAGGACTCTTCCACCTTTTTTACGAATAGCAGCTGCTAAATTAACTACGGTTGTTGTTTTACCAACACCGCCTTTATTGTGGTAAACTGCGATTATTTTCATTGTTTTTTGCCTTTTGTTCTCCATATTTAAATCAATTTCAAATGTTTGAAAATTTGAATTGTGTAGTAAATTTCTATTCTTTAGGCTGTCTCTACTGAGGAACTTTTTAATTTCTTCTATTTTTTCCTCAACATCCTGACCTAAACACTGGAATATTAACTGAATGTCATTGTCGATTTTCTCATAAATTCTGATTTCCTTACCATTAGTCAGCAACCCATGTCGCGCATTCAAAGTTTTTAAATAATGTCTGAGTCTGAGGACATGATTATTTAAATTTTGCTTTGGATGCTTCGCTTCCATGACAACACTCATCGGCGAATTAGCATCTAAAATAAAGGGAACGACCTGTACCGCAAATGCTAAAAAATCTAAACGAATGCTACCAAGGACAACTTCTTGATGCCACGTATCGGGAGTATACCCCAGTTGCGGCAACAAATACTGGACTATGAGTTTGCTTTCAACTTCACTTTCGTTACGACACAGTTCAGGATTAAAAGGCAATATTCCTTACCTCAACATAACGGTTAAACACACTGGAAAAACCTCATACTTATTCAAGTATTACACAGGCTTAATCAACCGACTGATCAAAAATTATTTAATAATATGTATATAAATAAAATTATGTTGCGTTTTTTTACTAAAAATGAATATATTATATTGATGGCAAATAAAATTACAATTTACATGGATAAAAGTTATCATGAATTTAAATTATACCTTTTATGGTTCTCGGTGTCTGGGTGAGGTAAAAACTAGATCTGGGAATGCGTTATCAGAGGAATGAACCAATGGGATATGTAATTGCTACTGCAAATATGAAAGGCGGTGTGGGTAAAACCACCCTGACGGTAAATATAGCGACTTGTTTAGCTAAAAATCACGGTAAGCGGGTGCTGGTGCTGGATTTAGATAGCCAAATCAGTGCTACACTTAGTTTGATGTCTCCTGTGGCTTTTGCTAAACTTCGCAAACAACGCAAGACATTTAGATGTTTAATAGATGAAATTATCAATCCTGGGTCACAAGCTCAACTGACGATTCAAGATATTATTCAATCTCAGGTTTGTAATCTGCCGGAACTTGATTTGTTACCCGGAGATATTGACTTGTATGATGAATTTCTGGTGTCAGAAATGCTGCACCAACAAGCCACTGCTTTGGGTGAGCAGGATTTTGAAACGGTTTGGAATCGCTTTGAACGCGTGTTAATTAATAATATTTTAAAACCAGTGCGGGAAAAGTATGATTTTATTCTGTTAGATTGCGCCCCTGGCTATAATTTATTGACTCGTAGTGCTTTAGCGGCTAGTAATTTCTACATTCTTCCCGCCAAACCAGAACCTTTATCTGTGGTGGGTATTCAGTTATTAGAAAGACGCATTGCTCAATTAAAAGATGCTCATCAACAAGAAGCTAAGATAGATATCAAAATGTTGGGAATTGTCTTTAGTATGACTACTTCTAATTTGTTAAATGGGCGATATTATAAACAAGTAATGCACCGGGTGGTGGAAGATTTTGGTGTAGAACAAATTTGTAAAGCACAAATACCCATTGATATGAATGTGGCTAAGGCTGTAGATAGTTTTATGCCGGTGGTGTTAAATGCACCTCAATCATCCGGTTCTAAAGCATTTTCTCAGTTAACTCAGGAGTTGTTACAAAAGTTGTAGGGGTATGCAAATGGGGAATGATCTTCCTCATCCCCCTGTACCCGCTGTCTAAAACCCTCCGGCTAAAGCTGAAACACAACGTTCACACAATAAAGGATGCTCTGGTGATTCCCCCACATGGGTAGAGTAATTCCAGCAGCGATCGCATTTTTCCCCTTCCGCATCCACTACCCCAATTCCCCAGTTATCTAACTGCAAGTTATATTTTAAGTCTTGCAAGTGTTCTGGAGTCTCTAATAGTTCCACTTGAGAAGTGAGGAATAGATACCGCAGTTCGTCGATACCATTACCCATGTCAGGATTTAGGTTTTTTACCGCCAAACGCAAATGCTCATCCTTGACATATAGCAGTATTTTGGCTTCCAGAGATGAACCAATCTTTTTTTCTACCCTGGCTTGTTCTAATACCTTGTTAACATCATTGCGAATTTGCCGCAGGTTTTGCCAAAATTCTGCCAAATCAGAGTTACGCCATTTTTCATCTACCCGCACCCAACCAGCTTCAAACACTGATTTATATGGTGTTGGGTAAGGGATAAATTGCCAGATATCCTCAGCAGTATGACATAACACCGGGGCGATCGCTCGTGCTAAATTCTCTAAAGCTATCTTTAGCACAGTTTGACAACTGCGCCGGCGAAAAGCATCCGGGGCGCTGATATATAATCTATCCTTGGCAACATCTAAATAAAAGTTGGATAAATCCACCACGCAGAAATTTTGCACAGTTTGGAAAAAGCGGAAAAATTGGAAACTCTCAAAAGCTGTGGTAACTTCTGCAAACACCTCAGTCATACGGTGCAGCATATAGCGGTCAAGTTCTGGTAAATTCTCCAGAGGTACTGCATCCTTTTCCGGGTCAAAATCATGCAAGCTACCCAACAAAAACCGGGCTGTGTTGCGAATCTTGTTTCTTACATCAGCTAACTGCTTGATGATATTCCCCCCCAGACGCACATCAGCCGAATAATCCACCGAAGATACCCACAAGCGCAGCACATCAGCACCATAAGGGGGTTCTTTTTTCTGGTCTTTCCCCCCATTAATTACCACTTGGGGGTCAACCACGTTCCCCAGAGATTTACTCATCTTCCGCCCTTGTTCATCTAAAACAAAGCCGTGAGTTAATACAGTCTTGTAAGGTGCAATGCCATTGACTGCTACACTAGTCAGCAAACTTGACTGGAACCAACCCCGATGTTGGTCTGAACCTTCCAAATACATATCAGCCGGGTAGCGTAATTCTGGACGCTGTTTAACCACAGCCGCCCAGGAAGAACCAGAATCAAACCAGACATCCATTGTATCTGTACCTTTGCGGTAAGACTTGCCATCATGGCGGTAAGACTCTGGTAATAATTCCTCCACTGACATTTCCCACCAAGCATCGGAACCCGCTTTGGCGATAATTCCTTGGACGTGGTGAATAGTTTCTTGATTTAGCAGTGGTTCCCCCGTGGCTTCATCGTAGAACACCGGAATGGGTACACCCCAGGAACGCTGACGGGAAATACACCAATCAGAACGTTCCGCCACCATTGGCGTAATGCGATTTTCACCCTGGGCAGGAATCCATTTTACCCCAGCGATCGCCTTTAATGCTTCTTCTCTAAATCCTGCCACTGAAGCAAACCATTGTTCTGTAGCCCGGAAAATCGTGGGTTTTTTCGTCCGCCAGTCGTAGGGGTATTTGTGGGCGTAAGCTTCCTCCTTCAACAAACAACCAGCAGTAGTCAACGCATCAATAACCGCCTGATTCCCATCACCCAACACATTCAACCCAGCAAACTCCCCCGCTTCTGGGGTGAAATTACCATCATCATCTACAGGCGCTAAGATAGGCAAACCATAACGCCGTCCCACAATGTAGTCTTCTTGACCATGACCAGGGGCAGTATGCACCAACCCAGTACCGGAATCTGTGGTAATGTAATCACCACCCACCACCACGGGACTTTCTCGGTCAAACAAAGGATGACGGTAAGTAGTGTGTTCTAAATCTTGCCCTTTAAAAGTAGCCTTTACTGTCAAATCCACATTTAAAGTAGTAGATAAACTTTCCACCAAATCAGTAGCCACAATTAGATACTTAAATTTCCCCCAGGTTTCTGGGTCTCTAGGTGAAACTTCCACCACCGCATAATGCAAATCACCATTTACCGCCACAGCCAAGTTCCCTGGAATTGTCCAGGGAGTAGTAGTCCAGATAGCCACACCCAAGTCAGCAAAATATTCACCCAACACAGGCTTTACTGGGTCAGCCAGTCCCGTAACCGGAAAAGCCCCATAGATACTGCGGGAAGTGTGACCCTCTGGATATTCTAATTCAGCCTCAGCCAAAGCTGTTTTAGAACTAGGACTCCAGTGAACAGGCTTTAATCCGCGATAGATGTATCCTTTTAACACCATCTCACCGAATACACCAATTTGGGCTGCTTCGTATTCTGGCTTTAAGGTGAGATAAGGATGATCCCAGTCACCCCAAATACCATAGCGTTTAAAACATTCCCGTTGGTCATCTACCGTAGCTAAGGCAAACTCTTGGGCTTTTTGCCGTAGTTGCAAAGGTGTTAAACCTTGCCGTTCTGCTGATTTCATATTTTGCAGAACTTTCAACTCAATAGGTAAACCGTGACAATCCCATCCTGCCACATATCTAACTTTACGCCCTTGTAGCAGTTGGTAGCGGTTGATAATATCTTTGAGAATTTTATTTAAGGCATGACCAATATGCAGTGATCCGTTAGCGTAGGGAGGCCCATCATGGAGTATAAATAATTCGCCGGGGTTGTTTTGCGACAGGCGATGGTAAATGTTATTGTCTGCCCAAAACTTTTGGATTTCCGGTTCCCGCTTCATAGCGTTTGCCCGCATCTCGAATTTAGTCTTGGGTAAGTTTACTGTATCTTTGTAGCTTCCAGGTTCCGTCACAGTCTCATGCCTAAGATTATATGTGCTGGTTATTCTACCAATTATAGAAGATGAGCTTGAATACCAAAATCTTCTCTTTTGCCCAATACTGCCTCAAGGGTTAAAATATAAGTAAGAATTAAGTAAGAATTAAGTAAAAATTATCATAAATTAAAACCCTCACCCCTCCGCATCGATAGCTTGCGTTGCGTAGTCATAGTATGCCGGCACTACATATGTTTACGAAATACAGATTATTTGGATTTAGCCACACAACAGCTTTTAACCTTGACTAATTTATACATTATAATATTTACTATTCCAATATGGAGTAATTACCAGGACTTACGCAACTGGCACAGGCGATCGCTATATTATAGTATTTGTGTACTGAAATAAGTGACACAACTAGCACAAATAGTGGGCGGGCTTCGCGGTAGCAAAGCGACAAATTGAATCAAACCAAACACATAGAAA
>NZ_JANQDH010000090.1 GCF_029891735.1 Chrysosporum bergii ANA360D | reverse complement strand
GCAAAATTGGCTTTTTACTGGAGTTTAGTCTCGGCGCGACGCTTCCGCCGCACCGAGACTGATTGTGCCAGTTATGTTATTTATTGTAGTACAATAATACTATATTCTAGCGATCGCCTGTGCCAGTTGCGTAAGTCCTGTTAGAGTTGACAAACTCATACTTATCGTCAGGAGTTAAACGGAATATTGATTTTTTTACCAATTGATTTAATTCACTGACCTGTATATCAGGTATTTGTTCTTGAAAATGAATAAAAGACAAAGGATTACCATCTTTATCACCATATTTCTTACTTCTTCTATGTTTTAGAAGAGTTAAACAAATCATTTTTTCTCGGTCGCTAGTGGGAATAATGTCCCAAGAATGAATAGTTGTATGTCCATTTCTTAAATCTGAAAAAATAAAGAAGTCATTTAACTCATCATTTTTTTGAAATCTAGTTCTTGATGGTGGAACCATGCCTTTAAATAAGGTGTATGGGTCTAACTTAACTTTTTCAATAACTTGAATATTTTTAAGTTCATCCAAAATATCTAAAACTTTCGGATGAATATTTAAAGGTTGAGGAAATTTATATTCTTGGCATTTTTCTATATTATTCCTAATCCCCACAATAAAAACTCTATCTCTATTTTGAGGTAAACCAAAATCATAGGCATTTAATGTTTTCCATTTAACGCAGTATCCTATATTTTGAAACTCTTGTAAAATACATTCTAATTTATCTTTATTCTTAGGGCTGGCTAATCCACTCACATTTTCAAAAATAAATCCCCTTGGTTGATTTTTATTAACTACTCGAATCACGTCAAACCATAATTTACCTCTCGGATCTTCAAAACCTTTTAAACAACCTGCCACTGACCAAGGTTGACAGGGGACACCACCAACTATAATATCAGCATTAGGTGGAAGCTCACTAATTTTGGTAATATCCCCTAATTCAATTTCATCTTTATTTAAGTAGCTAATAAAATTTTGTTTATAAACTTTAATCGCTTGTTTGTCTATTTCCGAATATCCTAGGCATTGACCACCTAATTTTTCTAAGGCAATTCTAAATCCACCAATACCAGCAAACAAGTCTACAAAAGTGAACTTATTTTCAGGATTCACTAATTTTAGAGGTAGTTCTATTTGTTTTGGTATTTGCGAACCTACAAGTTTCATGGGGAATCTTTGCTAACATCACCTAATGACACTAAATAATTGTATCATAGTCATGTCCGTTACTAAAAAAAAGCTATAAATTAACTACAAAAAAAATATTTAGCCTGCCTAAGCAGGCTTTGTTGGTGTAGCTGTGGACGTAACGTAAATGATGAGATATATTAACAGATTAAATCAGGGAAAACCTCTTGTACAGCCGGATGTACTAAACGATGATTGTGGACATTTAAGCCCTTGGCTAAGGATGGGTTAACCTGTAGTGCCTTGGTGCCTAAATTAGCTAACTGCATCACATAAGGTAATGTGCTGTTATTAAGGGCTTGAGTTGCTGTCCAAGGTACTGCACCCGGCATATTGGGAACACCATAATGGACTACACCTTCTTCTACATACACAGGATGAGTGTGTGATGTGACGTGTAGAGTTTCCACACAACCGCCTTGATCAACTGCAACATCTACAATTACTGAACCGGGATGCATTTGTTGGACAAATTGACGGGATACTAATATGGGCGCTCTACGCCCTGGGACTAAAACAGCACCAATGAGTAAATCAGCTTCTTTAACAGCTGCTTCGATATGAGCAGAGTTACTGTAAAGTAATTCCACTCTAGAACCAAATAGAGTTTCTAAGTAAGATAAGCGCTCGATATTTACATCTAAAATTTGCACACCAGCACCCATGCCTACGGCGATTTTAGCTGCTTCTGTACCCACAACGCCACCGCCTAAAATTACTACTTTTCCGGGTTTAACTCCGGGGACACCGCCTAACAAAACTCCTCTACCACCCTGCTGGCGTTCTAAAAATCTGGCTCCAAATTGTACTGCTAGCCGACCAGCAATAATGCTCATGGGACTCAGCAGTGGTAGTTTGTTAGCACCGAGTTGTTCCACGGTTTCGTAGGCGATCGCACAAGTGCCACAATCAATTAAATGCTCAGTCAAGCTTCGATCAGCCGCCAAATGCAGATAAGTAAACAAAATCTGCCCTTTCTGCAAGAACTTATACTCATCATTTAAAGGCTCTTTGACTTTGACTACTAACTCCCTATTCCAAGAAGCTTCTGCTGTGGCAACAATTTCTGCCCCTGCATCTTCATAGTCTGCATCCGTAAATCCAGCACCTTCTCCGGCTCTCGTTTCAATAAAAATAACATGACCATTCTCTCGCAGTACCCGCACACTAGAAGGACTCAACCCTACCCGAAACTCCTGATCCTTAGACTCCCTAGGAACGCCGATTTCCATATTCCGCCTCTAATGATTTTTTGTTTAACTTTAGCCTGCTCCGTCCCACACTTCCGTATTAGGGATAGCTAACTACTAACCTAACCTTCTCCACCCCTATAGCCCAAGCATAAAACTACAAACCTTGACTATGACCCCAAAATTTTTATAATATATTAAAATATATAAAGAATAATTACAAATTGTTAGCACGTTTGTATGGTTTTCTGTGGAGAAACTGTAGGGGATTCTGTAAGAGATGCTGGCATTGTAGCACCCCTTGGGAATTACGCCCTTCCATTTCTCTAGCCAGTTGGTTTCAGTCTACTTATTAACGCCACCTGTTCACTGTTTTAAATCCCGTTTACCAAAGAGAGGTTTTTGCAAAATGGCACAACTACAACCTACAATTACACCTAAACTAGAAAATCCAAAATTTGGTTTTAATGAATATGCCGAACGGTTAAACGGTCGAGCAGCAATGATTGGTTTTTTATTGATGGTGGTAATTGAGTACGTCACCAACCAAGGTGTGCTATCATGGCTAGGCTTGAAATAGTGCTAGCAAAAGGTATCAAGCTTGAAGTTGTAAGCTAGTAATTAGAGATGTTGGAACCAGCTGGAACCACTAGCTGGTTTTGACAGTATCAATACCTAATAGAAAAATTCCCGCCACAACTTGTCATATCTTGTCAAAATGGCAGTTAATGTGTGAGGTATTCTCGATAAAGTTATACATTAAGGTAACCTAGATCAACCAATCTGTGATGAATGCTGTATTACCTCGTTTTTTAAAGTCAGCCTACAGAAGAGACCCAATAATCAGCGTATTGATGACCGTAGGATTGGTGGATGCGCTGATTGGAGGACTTGATGACAGTTGGTCATTATTTGCAGTGGGTTTAGGGATAGCAGGGATTAGCCTAGCCTTTAAATTATGGCGCATCCAGCAACGCCAACCCGTAGTAGATGAGCCAGTAGTACAACATTACTTGCCTTCCCAATCATCTACCCCTCCTCTGCCAATTTTGACTGTTTCTAAGAAAAAACCACGCCGATAAACATATAAATCGGTAAATTAAATGGGCGTAACTATTTTGAAAGTGAGGAAAAATAGTGAGGAGTAAGGAAAAAAGTAGAGATCATTCTGTACTCCACCCGTATATAATTACGGCATTTATGGCAGCGATCGCTCTTCCAGTAACAGTCTGGCAAGGGTTGAATATTCATACTGCCCATGCTGCTGTTGAATTTACACCCAACTCTCAATTTAAAACCACAATTACCAATCCCCAACTACTCCACTCGCTCCTAGGACATAGAGGAAAAGTTAAATCTTTAGCCTTTAGTCCCGACAGTCAACTGTTAGTCAGTGGTGGGGCTGAAAATGACGGCATAATCAGATTGTGGAATCCCATCACCGGTAAAACAGTAGGGCAAATCAGGAAAGCCCACACAACTGGGGTGAAGTCTTTGGTCATTTCCCCAGACGGTCAAACCTTAATTAGCTGTAGCAGTGATAAGACAATTAATCTTTGGAACCTGAAAAATAATCGCTTTACCCGCTCCTTTGTGGGACATAGCAGTAATGTCATGTCCTTAGCTGTATCTCCCGATAGTCGAGTTTTGGTAAGTGGTGCTTTAGACGGTATTCGCATATGGGATTTATTACAGCAGCGTCCCCTGGACACCTTAGTACAGTTTGATAATTCGATACATACAATAGCAATAAGCCCCGATGGTCAAACTTTAGCTAGTGGTGATAACAAAGGCGTAATCAAACTGTGGGACTTAAAAAGCGGTAAATTAAACCGTGAATTTACCGGACATTCCCAGATAGTTACCACCCTAGCCTTTACCCCAGACGGGTTAAACTTGATCACCGCTAGCGGCGATCGCACAATTAAAATTTGGCATCTCAACTCTAGCCAACCAGTCCGCACCCTCACCGGACACAATAACTGGATTAACGGCATCGCCATCAACGCCCAGGGGCAAATTTTAGCCAGTGCCGGCAGGGATGGAGTTAAATTGTGGAATTTAACCAATGGTGAGTTAATAAATACACTTATGCCACATTCAGACTGGGTAAACGCCATCGCTTTTAGTCCTGATGGGCAAACCCTAGCCACTGGTGGTTTTGATGGCAGAGTCAACATTTGGAGAATTGCACCAAAAAGCCAATACTAAAACAGAGCTACCCTTGAAAAGATGCTTCAACATACTGACTTCCTCCGTAGAAATTGCTTACCTGTCAAGGTAAGGGAACTGGTTTCCAGAAATCAAGCTTGTGGGGCTTTTCCGTATTACAGATGCAAGTAGGTGAAGGTAAATTTGGTCAGGACCTAAAGCGCGTTTAATTCTCACCCACTGATTAGGCATCAGTTCTCGCCTAGCCTAATACATCTTCAGGGATTTATTCAAGATGACAAAGAAAGGTCTTTAATTTATCAGCAAAATTCATGAAAAAAGCCCCCATTGGGAGGCTATTTAACTGACTCGGGTGAGTGCATAACTAAAAATGTATACTCACAGTAAATACAGTAGCCCGAACAAAATAATCCAAATTACATCAACAAAATGCCAATAGATTTCCGCAGCTTCGATACCAAAATGCCTTTCACTACTGTAGTGACCGGGAACCCGCGATCGCCACAATACAGCCAAAATAGCCAACACACCAATAGTAACGTGCAGACCGTGAAAGCCAGTTAAAACATAAAATGCACTGGCAAACAAATTAGTAGTTAAGCCAAATTCCAGATGGGCATATTCATAAACCTGACCCACCAAGAAAATAGCACCCATCACCGCAGTAATTGCCAACCAAATCCGCATCCCCTTGGCATCATTCTGTTTGATAGCGGTATCAGCATTGTGCATGACGAAACTACTAGCAATCAGATTGACAGTATTAACTCCGGGTAGTAACAGTTCCAATTCTGGGGTTCCTTCAGGAGGCCACACCGATAAAGTAGAACGAAAAGCTAAATAAGCTCCGAACATCCCCAGAAAAATCATTCCTTCAGCGATGAGAAACACCACCAGCCCAAACAGCCGATAATCTGGATGTTCTTCGTGATGAGCATCAGGTGCTGTGTAGTGATGATTTAATTCAGTTTTCGCTGGGTCAATTGTTTGACTTTCCATTAATCTTGAAAAAAGTAAAGTAACGGGGATTGAGAATCAGATCCCTAATCCCTTTTTTTTTAAACACCAGACTCAATAGTTGGGTATGGTTCATCAGGTTCGAGACTTAACACCGCCTGAGTATCCACTTTCTTCTCACCCACGCCATAATCATAGGGGCCAGTAGCCAAGACTGGGAGTTGCGCAAAATTCTCAATTGCTGGTGGAGAACTAGTCATCCATTCCAGAGTGAGTCCCCGCCAAGGATTATCACCGGCTTTTTGCCCATACCACCAACTCCAAACAGCATTGATAATAAAGGGTAGTGTGGAAATAGCCAGAATATAAGACCCGTAGGTGCAGATTTCATTCAAGGAAGCGAATTTGGGGTCATATTCGGCAATACGGCGATTCATCCCCATTAGCCCCAGCTTGTGCATGGGTAAGAAACTCATATTCAGACCCACTATAGTTAAAACAGCATGAACCTTGCCCCAAAATTCGTTCATCATTCGTCCCGTCATTTTCGGGAACCAGTGGTAGATAGCAGCAAAAATTCCTAAAACGCTACCACCAAACAAAACGTAGTGCAGGTGTGCCACTACAAAATAAGTATCATGAACGTGAATATCAAAGGGAACTGCCGCCAACATCACACCACTGATCCCACCAATCACGAAAGTACCCAAAAAGCCCATAGCAAAAATCATGGGACTATTGAGAGCAATTTTGCCTCCCCAAATAGTTGCTAACCAACCAAAAATTTTAATTCCAGTCGGTACAGCAATGATCATGGTAGTGATCATAAAAAACATTCGTAACCAACCGGGAACACCACTAGTAAACATATGATGCGCCCAGACGATTAGCCCTAAAAAACTGATAGCCAAAGAAGAATAGGCAATAGCCTTATAACCAAAAATCGGCTTGCGGGCATGAACCGGCAAAATTTCAGAAATTGCGCCAAAGAAAGGCAAAATCATGATATATACCGCCGGGTGGGAGTAAAACCAGAACATATGCTGGTAAACCACCGGGTCGCCCCCCCCTGTGGGGTTAAAAAATGTTGTCCCTGCCAATAAGTCAAAAGCCAAGAGAATCAGCGCCCCTGCTAGTACTGGTGTAGATATCAGAACCAGAGCCGAAGTTGCCAACATCGACCAACAAAACAAAGGCATTTGATGAACTCCCATACTAGGGACACGCATTTTGAGCAGAGTGACTATAAAGTTAATCGCTCCCAAAATTGACGATGTACCCAGCAGCAGGATACTCATAATCCAAATAGCTTCCCCCAATTCACCTGTTACCAAGCTCAAGGGCGGGTAGGAAGTCCAGCCAGCATCAGGAGCATCCCCCAAAACTAAACTAGCAATGAGCAACACACCAGCCGGGGGAATCATCCAAAATGCTACAGCATTCAACCGAGGAAATGCCATATCCCTAGCCCCAATCATCAAAGGAATGAGATAGTTAGCAAATCCTGCCCCTGCAGGCACAATCCACAAGAAAATCATAATTGTGGCGTGCAGGGTGAATAAACTATTGTAAACTTCGGGAGTAACAAAATCTACTTCTGGGGTACGTAGTTCGGTACGCACCAAATCAGCCATTACTCCGCCAATGCAGTAGAAAACAAAAGAAGTGACTAAGTATTGAATTCCAATTACCTTATGGTCGGTGCTGAAACCGAAAAAGTCTCGCCAATGTCTTTCTTCTGGTTCTTCCACATGAGGCGGGAGATGGACAGTTTCTTGCAACTGAGCTTGTGTCATAAGAGTTAGTTATCAGTTATCAGACCATTCACTGACTAAACTTGTGTAGCTGGTGAACTTGATGGATCATTTCTGGTTCAATCCCCATATCTTTAGTGTAGGGAGAGAGAAATTCATCTGGAGACAAATCCCCAGGGTTAAGAGCAACAGCTTGTTTGAGAGTTTCGCTGCTCGCCACTAATTGTTCCTGCACCCAAGCGTCATAGGCTGCTTGGGTTTCCACCACTACTTGGCTTCTCATGACCCCGTGGTAAGGTCCGCAAAGTTCAGCACAAATGATGTCATAACTACCAACTAATTTGGGTGTAAAACGAATTTCGCTTTGTCTACCGGGGATAGCATCTTGTTTTAAGCGAAACTCTGGAACCCAGAAAGCATGGATGACATCATTGGCTGTCATGTCAATTTGTACTTCTCGACCTACTGGAACGTGTAGCTCACCTGTAGTAATGCCCGTATCAGGATAGGTGAAAAGCCACGCATATTGTAGACCAGTGACATTAACCCGTAATTCTGGTGGTAAACCTGCTTTTTCCGGACTACCTCCAATGGTGGGAGCAACACTACCCACGCCGGGAGCATTGCGCCTTGGAGGAATTTCCTCTGTAGCTGGGTTTTCCATCACCTGATCAAAATTTTCTTCATTTCCGTTAGAGCCTGTGCCTGGCGGTATACCGCTTAAAGTTGCCGCTATTGCCGATCCTGGCATAGATTCTTGACTAATGGGGGCTTCATGAACAGAATGGGGATTAAAGCCGCCGATTTCGTTGTACACTTCAAAGCTATAAACAGAAATACCCAGAACGATAATAGCTGGAATTGCTGTCCAGAGAATTTCTAAAGGAACATTGCCCTCAATTGGTGGACCATCTTCGTTATCACCCGCCCGCCGACGGTATTTGATTACAGAATAAATCAAAACACCTTCAACAAGTAGGAATATACCTGTAGAAACGATCATCATCGTGTTAAACAAACCATCCACTAAAACGGCTTCGTCTGTGGCTGCTGTTGGCAACAGACCATGATTTTGACCGTACCAAAGGCTAAATAGCGTTAGTACCACACCAATTAGTAATGTCCAGATGGAGCTTGGAATTTTCACAGTTTACTTAAATGAATTTACTACGTTATTTATATCCTACTCACTTACTAAGGTAGTCCACTTAATCAAAGATGGAGTCTCATAGTCTGAAATTTTTATTAATTTTTTCACTAAATTACTAATCTTCGGTACAAGAGATTTACTAGATACTGTCAAGAGTTTAGGTAAATCAGTAGAAATTAGGGTAAAAATTTTAGAAAAAATTAACATTAGCCGAATTAATGCTTATTTAATTGCTCACAGCTTAAAAAATACCTAAAGCTACGGCTAAAAGTAGCCAGAGTGATCCAAAGTATAAGTGCAAGCCAATCTTTTTAACTCTAGCTCATAGGTTAGGGTGTAGATAGATCGGTACTCAAACTTGAAAACTTTAAGAGCAGCTCATCCAAGAGCTGGCGGAAGGTGCTGTTCATGAATGAATTTGTCCTAGAACAACAAAATGAAGCGGCCGCCCAGCAGCGACAGCCCAAGGAATTTATTCGTCGATTGGTGTGGAAAATGTGCATAGCCACCTTGATTTTGATGGCCATAGGCAGTGCCACCCGTGTGATGAATGCTGGACTCGCTTGCCCAGACTGGCCATTGTGCTACGGTGAATTGGTTCCAGCCAGACAAATGAATCTTCAAGTTTTTTTGGAGTGGTTTCACAGATTGGATGCAGCGTTAATTGGTATAAGCGCCATCGCCCTGTTCGGGTTGTCCTGGTGGAACCGTCGCCTCTTACCCAGTTGGCTGCCTTGGGCATCCACATTTGCTCTGTTTTTAATTGTCTTCCAAGGGATTTTGGGAGGACTTACTGTCACCGAACTGTTAAGGTTTGATATCGTCACTGCCCATTTAGGAACGGCGCTGCTGTTTTTCACTACCTTACTGATTATCGGCATAGCCCTCACTCCCTATCAAGGAACTGGAACTGTTGGTAAGTTGCCTTGGTTGGGTTTAAGTGCGGTAATTTTTGTTTACCTGCAAAGTATATTAGGCGCTTTAGTAGGATCTCGCTGGGCATTACACCAGTGCTTTGGGGGTGATCAGCTTTGTAATGTCATGTATAGCCATATTTTTGGTTTGATACCGCCAACTGTGGCTACCTTGGCAGTGGTATTCATATCCTGGCGAACACCAGCACTGCATCCAGCTTTGCGGCAACTGGCAAATATGGCTGGTGGGTTGTTGATGTTACAAATACTTTTGGGAGTTGCCACTTTCCGATTACATCTTCAAGTGGAGCTACTGACTGTCTCTCATCAAACTGTCGGAGCTGTGTTACTCGGTACTTTAGTGGCTTTTACAGTTCTAGCACTGCGTGACTGGGCTATGTCCCGTGATATCAACGCCTTCTCTGTTGCTTCAAGCGCAAATGTCATAAGTACACAAACAAAGGGATCGAATGCCTAACTTAATTTAGGTTCGTTTTCCTTGGCCTCAGTAACTATTTTTAATGTCAACTCAGTATGAGCAGGGGCTACATAAAAGTTGTTGCAAAATAAGGAACAAAAGCCAAAATGATCGAGACAAATGTCTCTCGCCACCATCAAACATTTCTCCAAGTCGTCCAAAGTTACTACCAACTCACAAAGCCCCGGATTATTCCGTTGCTGTTGATCACGACGGCTGGAAGTATGTGGATCGCCGCTCACGGACAAGTAGATCCATTTTTGCTGTTAGTCACTCTTACCGGAGGTACTCTGGCAGCAGCCAGCGCCCAGACCATTAACTGTATCTATGACCGAGATATTGACTATGACATGGAACGGACTCGCCATCGTCCTATCCCTTCCGGTAAGGTGCAGCCTCGTGATGCCCTCATTTTTGCCATTACTCTAGCAGTAATGTCTTTTACTGTACTAGCAGTATTTGCTAACTTACTAGCTGCTTGCTTGGCATTTTCCGGAATTGTTTTTTATGTTTTGATCTACACCCACTGGTTAAAACGTCATAGCACTCACAATATTGTCATAGGTGGGGCCGCTGGAGCAATTCCCGCTTTAGTCGGTTGGGCGGCTGTTACAGGTACTTTAAGCTGGGCAGCTTGGTTAATTTTTGCCATAGTCTTTTTATGGACACCTCCCCACTTCTGGGCTTTGGCGCTGATGATTCGGGATGACTATGCAAAGGTGGGCATCCCTATGTTACCCGTGGTTGAAGGTGATACGGCAACGGTTAAGCAAATTTGGTATTACACACTCATTACAGTGGCCACTACCCTGTTACTTGTTTATCCCCTCCACTCCAGTGGATTTTTCTATGCAGCCAGTGCTGTGACTTTGGGAGGATTATTTATCCATAAATCTTGGCGTTTGTTACAAAAACCACAGGATCGCACTGTGGCTAGGGAGTTATTTCTTTATTCCATTTCTTACATGATGCTTTTGTGTTTGGGTATGGTGATTGATAGTCTGCCTATTACCCATACTCTCATCAGTACAGTAATTAGCCTGCTGCATTTCATCAGCTGAAGAATGGATCATTCATGCGATCGCGCCCTCATGGCCAACGCGATCGCATCACACATCAATATTCAGACAATAACCACAGAATTAATCCAGTTACCAACACACAAATAATTCCCACCACCCCGCCTAGGGGTTTTTTATTTTTACCGGTCCACCATGGGGAAATTTTACCAGTGTAGGTAATCAGTTCGGCTGTGTCCACGGTAGCCATCGCCCATACTAATCCTGAATGTAGTCCCCAAGCTATACCCAAATTACCACCATCAGCAATTCTAGCTAACACCAGCATCATTCCCATCAGCCACAACCCTGGTAGTTGAGGTATAGTTTCCCGTTGCTCCCATACTAAGTGTAAAAGAGCAAAAATCAAGCTAGAAATAACTGCTGCTACCCAAACCGAGTAACTACGCTGTAATTCAGTTAACAAAAAACCACGAAAAACTAACTCTTCTATCCCTCCCACTAACAACGCTATTAATAAAATAGATGGCAATATTGACGGGATCAACTTTATATTTGACTTTTCCAAATAGCACCACCCTAGCCAAACTTGGCAAGTAAACATAATTCCTAAGCTAATTACTCCTAAACCAAAACCCAGAGCAAAGGAACTCACCATAGCCACATTTCCCACCAAGCCATAATCTAAAAAAGATTGATGGTATTTCCAAATAACTCCCCAAAGAACCAAGGGAGCTAATAGGTAAAGTGGCACCAATAAAGGTAATTTTTGTTCAGGCTGTAAAGGTTTACTTGGTTGCCAATTAAATGTAATTGCTATTACCGCTGCTATGGGTAACCAACACCCGATCCAGCTAATAAAAAATGTCATCACCATAAATTTTTTCAGGGTATTAACTATGGGTTGACTAAATGTAAAGCAAAATAGACACAAAAAAAACACGATAGATTACTTGCTGGTTAATCAAGACTTGCTCCAAGTCTCTCACTTCTACAAGGAATCTAATCGTATTTTTAAAGATGTCAAAATTACTCAAGTAGTGGGAATAAATTACAAAGCCTCGACTTTAAATTTACTCTTCGTCTTCCAAATCCTCATCTGAGTCTTCAGAATCTATATTGGCTGAAGTGGCTTTTTTATCAGTTTCCCCCAGTTGAATTAGGTGAATGTGCTTATAGCCTAATCTAATTTCAAACTCATCTCCCGGCTTTAAATTCATTGCTTTAGTGTAGGTAGCACCAATAACAATTTGACCGTTTTGATGAACACTCACCCGATATGTCGGTTCACGACCACGACCATCTTTAGGTGCTTCTGGACTGAGGGGAATTCCTCTAGCCGATAATAAAGCATCATAAAAATCTGTGAGGTTGACACGTACTTGATTATTCTTAGTAACAGTGTAATAGCCGCACTGCTTGGCTCTTTCCCGGCGTGGTAAATTAGACAGTTCTTTTACCTTAGCAAGCAATGCTTTTCCCGTTAATGGTGCGGTTGCTGTTTCAGTCATTACGCTCAAATTTTCCTTACTCTCTCCAAACTGATAAACGATTTTGTTTCATGCCAGTATTTGACTACTCATGACCCTAGGGTGACAGATAAATTCCTGTTTATAGGTTGAGCTACAAGCACCTATGCCATGGTCACCCACAACAGATTTAAGGTCATGGTGTCCACAAACATTAATTTTGGTGATTTTACGGCACTTTTAACCATTACTCGCCATGGAAAATCAATTGATTTTCTTTTTCGGCGCTACTGTAGCGGTGTAACTTTCAGCCACCTTCACAAGTTGTTTGAGTCCTAGTACAAATAAGTTGTAGACTCAATAAATTGTAGGCTTTCAACTTTCACTGCTGGCCTTTATTGCCCTTGAGTTGTTGGGTTTTCCCTACTCTGACTCTCCAGCTGAGGACAGCATAGTATTTGAATAGGCTCTAACGGACATACACCTTTGTCCTGCCTGTAGAGACGTGAATTTTATGGTCTCTACATTACGAACCAACAAAGCAGGATCAGCCCTGCTTGTGCAGCTATTGGGACTGGATTTGTTACTTCGTAATTTCATATTAAATACTAGCATGAATTAATAATAGCAAAATAATTGTTTAGTTTTGAATTTAACTTCCTACTAGACTTTAATTTTCATATCTAACCGTGGTAGGGTAAAAATCTGTCTGTATTTTCCCTCTAGTTTATTGCCTTAGAGAGTATTACAGGATAGCTTTTATAAAAATTAATCTAAATTTACTCCACCACCAGTTTTGACAACTGAGTTTAAATCCTAAATTTGCTGGATTTCCTAGAGACAAAACCAAGACAGGATTCTCTTGCTGGTTTATTCTCACCAGACAAAAACCAAACAGCTATTATATACGTCTGTCTGTGGGAAGAATAAATCTTACCCTATCTTGCAAATGCTCCATGCTCACGTCTGAGTTAATCAACAGCTTGAGCAGTGACTGAGCCACAAAAAATTCACCTTTTGTCACTAGATCAGGAATTTTCCTAGGCATTTGCTGCCATTACTATTAAAACCAAGATTTATTGAGAAACATTAACCAATTTAGTGGGCATATCTTTGCCATACCAAAAATCAAGGCAAGTTTTTTGCCCATGACCCTACTCCCGCTTCTAGTCCCCAACAAGTTAGTTAAATGCTGTCGCCACCATTAGGTTATTTGCCTTTGGTTTTAGAGCTTGACAATAATCTCACTTATACCAGTTCTGCAAATTAAATTTGAATGGTTATCCTTAAACTAGAATCACTTGCTCTTTGAGCATCAGCCTATTAACAGTGGGACGGGTATTGGGGTTAACCAGAGTATAGCTCAATTTGTGCAACCACCAGCTTTGACTCACGATTTCTCAGGCTGATGATGTAATTTTTAGATTGTGGTTGGTGATGATGGAAGTTCTATTTAAGATCATTCGGCAGCAACATAATTCTTCTCCTGTTGTACAAACTTACCTTTTAGAGGTAGATGCTGGCAATACAATCCTAGATTGCCTGAATCGAATTAAATGGGAACAAGATGGAACACTAGCTTTTCGCAAAAATTGTCGCAATACCATTTGTGGTAGCTGTGCTATGCGAATCAATGGGCGTTCAGCTTTAGCTTGTAAGGAAAATGTTGGTAGTGAACTGGCCAGACTACCACAAATCCCGGATGTGGAGAATAACGCCAATAATATTAGAGAAATTACAGTAGCTCCCCTCGGTAATATGCCCGTAATTAAAGATTTGGTGGTGGAGATGAGTAGTTTTTGGCATCATCTGGATGCAGTAGCTCCTTATGTTAGTACAGCAGCGCGACAAGTTCCAGAAAGGGAATTTTTACAAACGCCACTGGAGCGATCGCGTCTTGATCAGACAGGTAATTGTATCATGTGTGGTGCTTGTTATTCTGAATGTAATGCCCGTGAAATTAATTCAGATTTTGTTGGACCCCACGCTTTGGCTAAAGCCTATCGTATGGTAGCCGACTCTCGTGATAGTGAAACTGAAAAACGCTTAGAAACTTATAACCAGGGTACTCAAGGGGTTTGGGGTTGTACCCGTTGTCTTTATTGTGACTCAGTTTGTCCCATGGAGGTAGCACCATTACAGCAAATCACCAAAATCAAACAGGAAATTCTAGAACGTAAACAAGCTCAAGACAGTCGCTCAATTCGCCACCGTAAAGTATTAGTAGATTTGGTTAAACAAGGTGGTTGGATCGATGAACGTCAATTTGGAATACAAGTAGTTGGTAACTACTTTCGCGACCTCAAAGGATTACTCAGTCTTGCACCCCTTGGTTTGCGGATGATCATCCGGGGTAAATTCCCATTATCCTTTGAACCCTCCCAAGGTACTCAACAAGTGCGATCGCTTATCGAATCTGTACAGCAAGAACTAGAAAATAAAAAGTAGAAAGTCACCACTGGGGATGGGGAGAGAAGAAATTAGAATACCAGCCTTGAGGCGTTCACTTCTCGCCCCTAACCGGAATTTTAAGGCATATTTAACCTTTGCCCAGATTGTTCATAAACTAAAATATCCCATTGCCCATTGTTACTATACTCAAAAGCAATCCGTTGACCATCAGCGCTAATGCTAGGGTGGCGGACTTCTGCCGGCAAGTTATTAGTTAAATTTCTTGATTGTCTGGTTTCTCGGTCATAGAGCAAAATAGTAGACCGTCCCTGACGACTAGCAACAAAAACAATGTAGCGACCATTTTCAGCCACGCTAGGATGAGAGGCGATAGTATCTAAAGAATTTAAACCTGGTAAATCTACCAAACTACGAGTTAAGGTATCAAACATATAAACATCTTGGCTACCCCGGCGATCGCTGGTAAAAACAATATATCTCCCGGAAGTCTGGGGGTTAAGTTCCGCAGATGGACTATTAAGACTGCGACCACTAGGATCAAAGGAATAATTCACTAAACGAGGATAGCCAACACAGCCCCCCAACAAGCCCAAGCCAGCAACTAATATAGGTAAAAAAATATTGTTATAACTCATTTGCTCATCAGTCAATGGTCATAAGCTATTGTGCTGCTAAATCCAATAATCTGTATTTCATCAACATATGTAGTGCAGGCATAGTTCGAGTATACTTCATGAAATGCGTAACAGCTTATGACTATGGCAATGGGGGAGAGACACTCACACTCGCACCATTAGGAATATCTAACTCAATATTCGGTCCCCGGTCTAAAACTTCAATATCCCACTGACCACGGCTAGCAGTTTCAAAAACAACATAACGTCCATCTGGGCTAATGCCAGGATTTTTGATCCAACCGCGATAAGTGGGAGTTATAATTTGTGACTTTTGGGAGGCGCGATCATAAAGTCCCACCACAGGTCTACCCTGGTCACTGGTTAGATAAGCAATGTAACGCCCGTTATAACTCAAACTCGGACTTTCAGCAATTGTTCGGGGTCTATTCAACCCTGGTGTTCTAACCAAGCGTTTTTCTATCAAATCATAAACCAACAGTTGGTGACTACCATTACGATGAGATACAAACGCTAAAAAACGACCATTTCCACTTAATGCTGGTTGCTCCTCAGCATAGCGAGTGTTGAGGGAATTAGACCCAATGGGTATTTCATCAGAACTGCAAGATAATAATACACTACCAACACTCAGCATCAGGCTCCAATAAATTGGTTTTTGGAGCCAAAATCTAGGCGTAACTCTTTTCACCTCAATTGTTTTCCATCGCCTCAAATCATACCATCATCAAAGTCAGAGGAATTATCCGGCCTCTGATTGGGCTTATCAATTGGGTTATATGGCACATATTCAGTTGGTATGACATCATCATCCTCACCTAGTCTTGGGGAAGCCGAGTCAGCAGGTGGGCGGCGCTTTCTGGGTCGAGAAGAGATATCCTGGTCACGAGTATCTGGGCGTGGTGGTCTATTTGTGCCACGAGGGGAAGATTTTCTCACTTCTCCACTAGGACCCCCCCGATCATCAACTTCCCTAGGAGAAGAACTCCAATCTTCCGGTTTAAAACCTTCAGGACTGCGACCTACAGAAGGACCAGAACTGGGACGACGCTTTCTTTCTTTGGTTTCTGGTCTCACCTTACTGCTGCGGCGTTCTGGGCGGCGCGGTGGTTCATCCTCATAGTAGTCATCATAAGCAGAACGAGTATCCCTAGTACCGCGAATCCGAGGACGGACGGGCGGTTCTTCTTCCTCATAAGGCAGTGGTTCTAAATCCCCCTCCACTTCAGCCTCATATCCTCCCCTGCGATTGTAAGAATAATTTCTGCTCACTTCTCGCTCTTCATCCACAATGGGAGTGTTGCGTTTAGCTTGTTGAGTAGCTATACCTCGCAAGCGGATACTTTCCACGGCAAAAAACACAGCCGATCCAACCAAAAGCAGTTGATTAAATTGCAAAATTGGGTCTAACCGCCATCCTTGGAAAATGAGAATAAAGCCGCAGAGTAAACCCACTGCCGCAAAAAATATATCCTGATCTCGTGACAGTTCTGGACGCACAGTGCGGAGAAAATACAGCGCTGCCCCAGACACAGCCAGGAAAATCCCTAAAATACTGGCTGAGTTAGTCCCAAAATTGACCTGAGCCAGAACGCTGGCTGAGTTCAGCCCAAAATTTATCATTGTTCCTTTCCAAATATCAAATCTATGTTAACGGGTCACAATTAAAATCACTACTTTAATTAGACACAATATGCACAATATAATACTCAAATTATTTAAACTGCACATCCAGCTAAAAAAGCCGATGTCTGTCAGCTAAGTATACCTTGTCCTTACGGAGAGTAATTTCTGCTTTTGATGCCATTAGGTAAGCTGGTTCATATTAACTAGCATAGTTCAGGTGGGCAAAATGCCCCCCGAAAACACCTTGACAAAATTCTAAAGCTATGAGAAATCAATCATTTTTAGCTGAAATAGCTGACAGGTCATCGGTAGTAGATCAGAGTCAAACCGACTCTCTCCAGCCTTAGTAACGCTGAATTTTATCTTTTTGGCTAATGAAAATCAGGGCAATTGTAGCGGGAATGACTACAATCACAGTACCCCAAGCCAGACTCCAAAGAAAATTTGCTAATGAAGGCGTCATTGTTCTAAACCTTTTTTTACACACTTCATCATAATTCTAATATGCTCTCTGAGGGAACAGGGAATAGAGAAATGTAGAGACGTTCTCATCTTAAAACTCAACGTCCCTCTAGAAAATTGTGTAAAGTACGTTGGAAGGTTGAGGAGTTTCAATTTATCCTTGGGTTTTTGTCTAAATGTCCAGACCTTCCCATGTTTCTCGTTTAGTTTTTGCACAGACCACCAGATTTCTTTAGGCACTGGCGAAGCCAGTTGCCTGAGTCCTGTTAAATTAAAGAAAGAATACTTAACAAAGCTGCCAAATTGCAGGCTTTTCCCTAAATTGTTTCTTAGTCCACAAATAATAGCTTAAACCGATGACTGGCGTTAACCTGACCGTTTGGATTCTCGGACCTGTGTTGGGAGTGATGATATTTTTATTTATTTTCCGCATCATTCTCACCTGGTATCCGCAAGTAAACCTGAATCGTTTACCCTTTAATCTCATAGCCTGGCCAACTGAACCCTTTTTAGTGCCATTGCGAAAATTAGTACCACCCATAGGGGGAGTAGATATTACCCCTATTCTCTGGGTAGGAATTTTCAGCCTCATTAGGGAGATTCTTCTCGGTCAGCAAGGACTACTCACCATGATGACTCGTTTGCATTAGAGATTATAGGACTTAATGTGTCTGGGAGCAAGCCACCTAAACTATTAGACAGAGGAACGTGATGCTAGGTTCAAAAAACGTACCACCACTTCTTACTCCCCATTACCCCATTCCTAAAGATTCATCTTCTGGACAAAATTGGTGTAGACATGACCCCGCAAAAATTCTGGGTTTTCCATAATTTTTTGATGAAATCCAATAGTAGTAGGAAGTCCGGTAATGGCGCACTCTCGCAGTGCGCGTTTCATCCGGTTAATTGCAGTAGCCCGGTCTGGTCCCCAAACAATTAATTTGCCAATCAGAGAATCATAATAGGGCGGGATTTGGTAATCCGTGTAAACATGGGAATCAATACGCACACCAGGACCACCGGGGGGAAGATAGCCACTAATACGTCCGGGAGAGGGGCGAAATTCATGTTCCGGGTCTTCAGCATTAATCCGGCATTCAATGGAGTGACCCCGCAAAATTACTTGGTCTTGGGTCAACCGTAGTCTTTTCCCTTGGGCAATGCGGATTTGTTCAACCACTAGGTCTACTCCTGTGATCATCTCCGTGACGGGATGCTCAACTTGAATCCTCGTGTTCATTTCCATGAAATAGAACTTACCAGACTTATCTAAAAGAAACTCAACCGTACCCGCTCCTGTAAAGTTGATAAACTGAGCTGCTCGAACGGCAGCCTGTCCCATTTTTTCTCTTAGTTCTGGGTCTAATGCCGGACTGGGAGCCTCTTCTAATAACTTTTGATTGCGGCGCTGAATTGAACAATCCCGTTCACCCAAGTGGATAACGTTACCGTAATTATCTGCCAAAATCTGAAATTCAATGTGGCGGGGACATTCAATAAATTTTTCCACATAAACGCCGGGATTGCCAAAGGCTGCTCCGGCCTCTCCTTGAGCAGCTAAGAAAAGTTTGACAAATTCACTTTCAGAACGCACTAAACGCATTCCTCTACCCCCACCTCCAGCAGTAGCTTTAATCATTACCGGATACTCCATCTCTTTGGCAATGAGCAATCCTTCCTGTTCAGACTCTACCAACCCATCACTACCAGGCACAGTTGGTACTAAAGCTTTTTGCATAGTTTCTTTAGCTGTGGATTTATCCCCCATCAACCTGATGGCTTCGGGAGTGGGGCCAATAAAGGCAATGTCATGATCAGCACAGATTTCTGCGAATCTGGCATTTTCAGCTAAAAATCCATAACCAGGATGAATGGCCGTGGCATTACGGGTGAGGGCAGCAGCAATAATATTAGGAATATTCAAGTAACTTTTACTGCTGGCAGCCTCGCCAATACAAACGGCTTCATCAGCCAGTTGGACATGGAGAGCATTTCGGTCAACGGTAGAGTGAACCGCAACTGTGGCGATTCCCATTTCTTCACAGGCTCGGAGAATACGAAGGGCGATTTCTCCGCGATTGGCAATTAATATTTTGTCAAACTTCATGTTTTAGCTTCGATATTAGTACCAGTAGATTGTTATCGTCTCCCATCCCATTTACCACCATGCTTTCGCTTGATCTGAAATTATGACAGGAGTGTTTCTAGCTTTATCCTGAGCAGAGTTTAGAGATGATTTGGTAGCCTGCCTTGAGGCATCTTAACTAGAGTAACAATATTGCATCTTCTAGTCTGGACTCACTTTACCCAACTAGCCATCAGGGCAGTTTGCATCTCACCTGTAAAGCCATTATATTTTTGTCAGCCATATGTCGTCCCTCCCAGGACTGGTATTTACTTCCATTTAAATTTAAATATTTTCTTACCATCTTGATTTTTTTGTGCTATGCTTTATTTCTGGACAAACGCGGATGTGGCGGAATTGGTATACGCGCACGCTTGAGGTGCGTGTGGCTTTGCCTTGCGAGTTCGAGTCTCGCCATCCGCATGATTAACAAGAAAAGCGCTGCTATGGCAGCGCCTTTTCATTATTTATATTTCTCATTTTCAACTTAACCCCCCCTGCCAAAATTTTTGTGCTTTTATATAAGTAGGTGAACTTTTGTAAAGAACATTGACTGCAACTTTTACCAGCACAAACAACTCAACATTGCCAACAACATGGCATTACCTCACCCCGATTTGGCAAGGGGGTGAGGAAGTTATTCAAACAAGTTTGCCTCACTCACAGTTAGCACCAGCGTGGCAACTGTTACTTCTGGGTGACGGCTCCCCCACAAGACATTTACAATTACTCACGGGTGAACCCACAGAAGTGGATGTCATGGATATGTCATTGATTGGCATGGACTTAGATAATGCTCCCGATTTAATTCAAGCTGTACCAGGACCGCGACTGCGGCGACAGGTGTGGCTACGTACTGCTTCTGGGCAACGATTAGGCTATGCCACCTCATGGTGGGAAGCTAGTCATGTAGATGAATTTTTACAAAATCGCTCTCTACCAATTTGGGCGAGTTTAGCTCGCATTCGTACCGAATTATATCGGGATATTCAAGGAATTTACTACGGCTACTCAGCAGCACTAGAATCAGGTTTTCAGGTAGTTGGCCCTTTTTGGGGTCGTCATTACTTGTTTTGGCATCATGGAAGACCTCTAACCTTAATATATGAAGTTTTTTCCCCTTATCTAACCAAATATTTGGGAAGCTCAAAACTGATTTCCCAAAATGGGAAAGATCCAGCTACTTAGCCTAATTCCAGAAAATCAGAAATTAAAGTTTTCTACAGGGTGCAACTCAGGATACCCATAACTTGCAGGTTTTGCGAGTTGGTTATACCCTCGAATTGTTGGGCATAGAGGAATTTATCCAAGAGAAACTATCCCAGAAAACTTGTCTTCTCAATTCAACTAATGATGAGGTAAAGGTTTCCATGACCCTGCCTATTGTGTCTGTTCTCAAAAACAAAATCAAGAAACACCCTCTGCTGCTAACACTATTGGCCGCTGGATTATTGATTGCTGGGGGAAGTGCTACATACTGGACTTTAACCCAACGTCAAACCCCCTCTCAAGGCTTGCCAGTGGGTGCTAATATTATTCCTCAAGATGCACTGTTTACCCTCTCTTTAACCACAGATGCCCAAGAATGGCAAAAACTACAGAAGTTGGGAACAAAACAAACCCAAGCAGCAATAAATAAAAATTTAGTTCAGTTGCGCGATCGCTTACTAAATAGTAATGGTTATGACTTTGAGAAAGACATCGCCCCTTGGGTAGGAAATCAAGTCACCCTAGCAATTTTGTCTCCATCAACCACTCAACCTGCACTCAAACCAGCAGAAAAGAACAAAGATGCTACCAGCCCTCAACAGTCCATGGTGATGGTATTACCAGTGAACAACCCAGCAGCAGCTAAAAACATCTTCACAGCACCCAAAACCCTCAAACCAGGGAAATGGAGCGATCGCACTTACCAGGGAATTACCATTAAACAAATTGATAGTCCATCGGGGGAAAAGCTGTCAGCCGCATTATTAGATCAACAGTTTCTAGTGATTACCGATCATCCCCAAGCCACAGAACGAGCAATTGATACATATCAAGGTAAAACATCTTTGGCAACTGTGGCAGGTTTTGGCGAGCATTTCCGAAAAATATTCAACCCTCGCTCCTTTGCTCAGTTTTATGTCAATGTACCAATAGCCGCCAAATTAGCAGCTGCTGCTCCCAACCGTGCTTTACCCGATCAGGTTTTAGCTCAACTGCAAAACAATCAAGGTTTAGCAGGGTCTATCACCTTGGAACCTGAAGGAATACGCTTAACCGGCATTTCTTGGCGTAATTCTCATAGTCAGCGTCTCTTGAAAGTGGAAAACAAAGCCGGGACAATGCAAAACCGCGTACCGGCGGACACCTTAATGATGCTGTCTGGCGGAAACTTAAAACAGTGGTGGGAAGACTATGTTTCCACATCACAAAAAAATCCCCTCTCCCCCATATCACCAGAACAGTTGCGAGGTGGGGTTAAGTCCCTGACTGAATTAGATTTAGATCGAGACTTTCTCAGTTGGATGCAAGGTGAATTTTCTGTCTCAGTGATTCCCAACACTGGGAATAATGATTCTGCCCAGGATTTTCGGGCCGGTTTGTTATTCCTGGTACAAGCCAAGGACTCATCCAACGGTAAAAGCCTACGTAGAAAAGCTGAAGCATCTTTGAAAAAGCTGGATGAGGTAATGAAAAACCAATACCAGTTTCAAATCCAACCCAGTAGGGTGGCTGGTCAACAGGTTGTTAACTGGATGACCCCCTTTAACACTTTAACCGCTAGCCGTGGTTGGTTAGATGATGATATTGCTTTTTTAGTAGTGGGGGCTCCCATCACAGATAAAATTCTCCCGAAACCTGATCAAACACTAGCTAGTACCTTGCCATTTCAACAAACCGTTCCCACAGAACCCAATCCCAGCAATGGGCAGTTTTTCTTAGACATGGAAACGGCTGTCAAAAACTTTACACTTAGTAGTTTATTTCCTAACCAACAAACTTTTCTAGATGCAACACGCTCCATCGGGGTAACGTCTGCTGTCAGCGATAATCGCAGTACTCGCTACAACATTTTTATAGTCCTCAAAAAAAGTAATAGTTCAGCAGTTGCACCTTTTCCTCCCTTGAGTGCTGAGTCAGTAATGCAGAAACTAAATTAAGAGCGTGTCTGATCAGTCTCTAAACAGATAGGATCAGAAGAGTCAGCATCGTTATTTTAATCAATCAATGGGAGAGAAAAGTTTATGAATCTGGTTGCACTCCAGAACTGGTTAGACAATGCCAGTTTTGCTGTACTATTTCTGACAATGCTGGTGTATTGGGGAGGAGCAGCTTTTCCCCATCTCCCTACCCTTGCTACTTTGGGTACTGGGGGAATGGCCATTGCTAACTTGTGCATAGCTACACTTTTAGGGGCGCGATGGATAGAAGCTGGCTATTTTCCCCTCAGTAATCTCTATGAATCTTTATTCTTCTTAGTTTGGGGTATTACCGCAGTACACCTATTTGCTGAGAACACTAGCCGGAGCCGACTAGTAGGAGTTGTTACCGCACCTGTAGCCATGGGTATAACTGCCTTTGCCGCCCTCACCCTACCCTCAGAAATGCAATCAGCAGAACCATTAGTACCCGCACTCAAGTCTAATTGGCTGATGATGCACGTCAGTGTAATGATGTTAAGTTATGCAGCTTTGATGGTGGGTTCACTGCTGGCCATCGCTTTTCTGATTGTTACTCGCGGTCAAGATATTCAACTACAGGGCAGTTCTGTGGGTAATGGCGGTTATCGTAGCAACGGCTACCGCCTGCACAAAGGAGAAAAATTAATTTCTCAGACTGCAACACCGCCAATGGAAAACAATGGTTTTTCTTCCTGGGAAACTAATCACAATGGCAAAGGTAATACTGCTGTTTTAAATCTAGTCACCACTGGTCAATCTTCCACAATAGTACCAGCCAATGAACCACTGTCACCACAGCGCCTGAGCTTGGCGGAAACCTTAGATAATATCAGCTATCGCATTATTGGATTAGGATTTCCCCTGATTACCATTGGCATTATTGCCGGTGCAGTGTGGGCTAACGAAGCCTGGGGTTCTTACTGGAGTTGGGACCCTAAAGAAACTTGGGCGTTAATTACTTGGTTAGTTTTCGCAGCCTACCTCCATGCCCGAATTACTCGCGGTTGGCAAGGTCGTCGTCCCGCAATTTTAGCTGCTAGTGGATTTGTGGTGGTGTGGATTTGCTATTTGGGTGTGAATCTTTTAGGTAAAGGTTTGCATTCCTATGGTTGGTTTTTATAAAATCCCACCCCTGGTATTTCCTCAATTCACCCTTAGCCTGTCTAGAGGAGAAGTATACCCGGAGAAAAGCCCTCCCGGTAACTTCTTTCTGCCACAAGGAGGGGAAAACAACCGATGGAAATTAAATATTATTTTCTGAGAAATAGAATTTGTCAATGGTATGGACTGTCTTACACGCCAAAATACATCGCACTATTCGCTCGCGCCACTTATTTGACCATGATCACAGGCTATTAGTGGCGGTATCTGGGGGTCAAGATTCTCTATGTTTAATTAAATTACTGTTAGACTTACAACCAAAATGGGGATGGTATTTAGGCATTGGCCATTGCGATCATCGCTGGCGTAGCGACTCGGCAGCTAATGCCCGTCATGTGCAACAATTAGCAGAAAGTTGGGGTATATCTTTTTATTTAGAAACAGCAACACAACCATTAAACAGTGAAGCAGCAGCCCGTAATTGGCGGTATCACGCTTTAATTGCCATGGCGCAAGCCAACAATTATCAGTATATCGTCACAGGACATACAGCAAGCGATCGCGCGGAAACTCTGTTGTACAACTTAATCAGGGGTACTGGGGCTGATGGGTTACAAGCACTAACTTGGAAAAGACCAATAACCAGAGATATTTTACTGATCCGCCCTTTATTAGAAATCACTCGTCAACAAACCGGAGAATTTTGTCAAGAGTTTGATCTTTCAGTTTGGGAAGATTCCACCAATCAAGATATAAAATATGCCCGCAACCGCATTCGCCAAGAATTAATCCCATACTTACAAGCCAACTTTAACCCCAAGGTGGAATCAGCCCTGGCTCAAACAGCAGAACTTTTACAAGCCGAAGTGGAATATTTAGAACAAGTAGCCCATCAGTTGAAACAAGAAGCCATAAACTGGGAATTAGAGAATGAGGGAAACTGGGCTAACTTGAGGTTAAATCGTCGGGTATTAAAAAAAGCACCACTGGCGCTGCAACGTCGCGTCATGCGACAGATATTACAACAGATATTAAATGATGCTCCCACTTTTGACCATATTGAAAAATTAACGGACTTAATTACAGCACCCAACCGTTCACAAACCGATCCATTTCCAGGGGGTATCATCGCCCAAGTCCATGGCGATGAGATATGGCTGACAAACTAGTCACTCTCACTGAGATATAAAACCATGGATAATGTGACGCATTTCATTAATAGTTTGGAGTTGCTGATCATGAGTTTCTTCAACTTGAGCCAAAGATTCGGCAATTCTTTGTATTGTATGCCGTAATTCATTTATACTATCCTGAATTGGTTGTAATACCTCTTGATAAAGACTTATACGACCCCAATATTCAGCAGTTGCTGTTCGTAAGGATAGCAAGTTAGTTTCTATGTCCTCACATTCTTGCTGCTTTTCATCTTGTTCTTGGCTTTGATTATTAATGATTCCTTGTTCCATCTCAATACCAGCAAGCATTTGGGAAATTTCAGCTTCTAACTTTTCTATTTCTTGGGAATGTTGTTGTCGCTGAGTTTTCATCTGTAACAAAATCGGTTCAAAATCAATTTTGTGAGTTTCTTCTATATTAGTAACAGGGTGTCCTTGTCTCCGTAGGAGTATATTTTCATGCTGCTTAATTAACTTTTCCCGTTCTAGCAAATTGCGGCGTTGTCCCACCAAAGTTTCATTTAACATTTGGTAAAGGTCTTGTTCATCCGCCAGTTCCATTTGCAAATTATTTTTTTCATAGTCCGGTGCTGCGTTGATTTGATTTTGCAGTTTTTCTATAGTTTCTTGTTTATATTTTAGTTCTTGCTCCTGATCCTGGACAAAGCTAGAATCTGTTTCCAACTTATGCCTCAAATCTTGTATTACTTTTTGTAGTTCTTCTAAAGACATCTTTTCTAAAGCTTGAAAATCAACTTGCTGCCCAAGTACGACATCACCAGAAGTTGCAGCTAAAGAACGAATTTTTTGGTGTAACATCTCTTGATGTTGCAATTGTTCTATGAAGATTTCCAGATAATCTTGCTTACTGGCAAGAGTAGCGGTTTTTACTTTTAATTGAGCCTTTTGCTGTTCCAACAAATCGCGTCCCTGTTGCCAGGCATTGCGGCGATCGCTTAAAGTTTGGCATAAGCTGTCAATTTCTGCTTGTTGTTGAGTAGCTAAAGTTTTTTGCCGCTCTACTTCTTGCCAATTCGAGTTTAAACCAGCTTGCTGGCTTTCCACCAATTCCAAAGCCAGATTCAAATCTTCCCTAACAATTTCCGTAGGTGCAACTCTATTACACAAGCGGTCAAGTAACTCCCCCATCACCCGACTGTGTTCCTGATCCAAGACCTGACCGGGTAGCGAATCTGCTTGCAACTCTTCTAAGCGGCGTTGCTCACCCCGCAAATGTTCCCAAGCCCCCCGTAGTTCCTGACGGTTACGCTCAATATCCGCCTGTAATTGGCAAATTTGCTCCCATTTAGTCTCAACTTCCTGTTTTTGTAACTCCAAACGTTGGACTTGTTCCTCCATTTGTTGTAACTGTTCTAAACGAGCCTCCATCTCCATTTCACGGCGATTCATCACCTGCGCCTGAAATGTCAGTGACTCTTTCCACTGATCAATTTCCTCTTCCTTGAGCTTAAATTTTTCCAACTGACGGGAAAGATTTTGCAAAATGTTAACCAATGGCCTTCCAGCCTCTTGAATGCGCAGCACTTGGCGATTGGGGTTAAGTTCCACCAGCACCAGTGCGCCATCACTCAACTTACTAGCATCCTCAGCCGCTATTAGTTCTTCCGACACAGTACCCCAATTCTGGTCGGTTCGCTGACAAGCTAGCAGTTTCAGTTCAGTTTTAGCTCCACCACCGAGCAAGCCGCCCTTTTGCCTTTGTACTTCTGCTAAATACAGCACACCGTTTGCCCTCTTGTATACTTCATGGCGATTTTTGGGTATACCCCCGGTTAATTTTGCTAATTTATTTTAATTTTACCTAATCTTAGCAATTGACACTCCTCCGCGTAAACCCACGGTGATTCTACATTCTACGTCAGAATTTGCCCTAGCAGGTTTTCACCAACCAGAATAGAGATTCCAACTCCTATAGCGTTACCAAGAAATAGTTAAAACGACTGAGGCGTTTACGCCTCAACTGGCCTTAATCCCTTGCCTAAAGGACGGTTAAGTTTTTCCGCCACCCTCCAAAACTCAACCTCAAGGGTTCTCAGCCTATTTTCTTATAAAGACAGACAAAACTATTTATAAACGTGATATGGGCCTTGATATTTGTAGCAATAATTGAGTGATACCCTTATATTTTGTGCTGATAGCAGCCATTATGGCTTCAGTGTTATTACTACCTTTTCCCCAAGTGGTTACAAAACTTTATAGTTTGTGATTAGACTTGTTATAAAGGAAATCAAATGTTGATTAGTAATACCTGATTAAACAAGCACAGTTAACAACAAAGTCAATACAATCATTAGGAGAAACTTTAAGCTAAATGCAGGGAAATTTAAATGAAATTGATATTCGCAGCATCCTGCAATTGATTTCGTTAGGACAGCGAACAGGACAACTTTTAGTGGAAGCCTGCTTTCACAATACTGACAGATACACAAATGATCAGACAGCCAGACATAAACAGTTTTGGTTCGTTTTTTTTATCAATGGTCAAATTATCTACTGTCAACAGGGCGAGACTAATTTGTCACGCATTGACGATTACTTACGATATTACCGCATTGAGACGCGACTTGATCAACAGCAACTTGCTTGCTTAGGGTTTCAGAATGTACCAGAATATGGCTATATATGGGCATTGTTAGAACGGAATCTCATTAACCCCAAGGTAGCTCATAGTATTATCCACAGCTTGGTGTATGAGACTCTGTTTGATTTGTTGAGTTTACATCACGGTAGTTTTACATTTCGGCAAGGTACCACCCTCACCCCGCAATTGACCAGCTGGGAAATTCCCCCTTTGATATACAAAGTTACTCAGGCCATACAAGAATGGAAGCAGCTTTATCCACATATTCAGTCTGCCGAACAATTACCCATCCTAGCTGAGTTAGTTCAACTACAATCCTCACTCCCCGCGGCGGCAATCAAAAAATTACAGCGATGGGCAGATGGTAAGACAACCCTGCGTCAACTAGCTCGCCATCTCAACCGAGATATTTTGACCGTTGCCAAGGCAATATATCCATATTTACAACAGGGTTGGCTACAACTAGTCGATTCAGGTAATAATAATTTTACCATACACAGAGAAGATTCCAGAAATGCTCACAAGTATAAAACACGAGTAGTATGTATTGACGACACCAGAACAGTTTGTGAAACTGTAGAGTCTATATTACAACCACAGGGATATGAAGCCATCGGCTTGACCAATCCCTTAGAGTCTATCAGTCTCATTTTTCAACTCCAGCCAAACTTAATCATATGTGACATTGCCATGCCAGAATTAGATGGTTACGAAATTTGCGCCATGTTACGCCACTCCACCGCATTTCAGGATACACCCATTATCATGCTAACTGGTAAAGATCAATTCATAGATCGAGTCAGGGCGACAATGGTGGGAGCAACAGATTATCTCACCAAGCCCTTTGGGGATGCTGAGTTACTCATGCTCATAGAAAAATATATCAACCCACAACCTTATCAGGGAACACCAATACAAAACTACACAGACTAATTTGAGAAAATCTTGGGCAAAACGTGTTATCAAATAATCAATTATCCTCAGCACCAGGTTATTATTATAAATACATCAGTGAAAAGATCAAATTAATTTATACAATTAACTATTTTCGGGGGATTAGGGAATGTTCCAACCAGGAACCTCTACATCAGGAGGCAGATAGGGATTTATGAGTACAGTTTTAATTGTGGAAGACAGTATTGCACAACGGGAGATGATTACAGACCTCCTGAAAGCAAGTGGTTTAATGGTTACCCATGCCAATGACGGAGTAGAGGCATTAGAGGCAATTCAAACTGCCCCTCCGGATTTAGTGGTATTGGATATTGTTATGCCCCGGATGAACGGCTATGAAGTTTGTCGTCGGTTAAAGTCTAACCCGACCACCCAAAATGTACCTGTGGTCATGTGTTCTTCTAAGGGTGAGGAATTTGACCGCTACTGGGGTATGAAGCAAGGTGCAGATGCTTACATAGCCAAACCGTTTCAACCAACCGAATTGGTGGGAACAGTCAAACAACTGCTGCGAGGATGAAAAGAATATGGTGAGCAAACCCAACTTTTTAAGTGGTAGCGGTGAAGATCAGTTTCGTCCGGAATTACAAGTAGAAAGCCCTGAAGGTGAGTTACACTTGCGGTTTTATATCCCCTCCCGTCAGGAATTTGCACTACCGGCCACCGGTATCCGAGAGGTAATGGAGCTAACGCCTGATAGAATTACCCCCATTCCTAATGCTTCTCCTTTACTTTTGGGTACTCTAAATTTACGGGGTCGAGTAATTTGGGTGGCTGACTTGGGTCAATTCCTGGGTGAACCAACCGGGCTAAACACAGATAGATCAGAAATTCCAGTGATTGCTATTGAAGACCAAGATACAATCATGGGTTTAGCCGTGGAAGAAATTGGTGGTATGGACTGGCTGGATATCCAGAATCTAATGCCACCAACTAATTTACCGGACACGATGACTCCGTTTTTACGTGGAGAGTGGTTAATAAATGCTAATAATCAACAGTGCTTAAGACTGATCGATCAAATGGCAATTTTGCAAAGCACAAGATGGGCAGGATGAAATTGGGAGGGAGCAAATGCCAGCTAGTTTAAATGATCATTTAGAGACATATAAGCAGGCTCGTACAGCCTATGCACAACAGAACTACGAAGTAGCAGCCAGGTTAGTGGATCAAGTGGTGCAAAATGTACCAGATGACCCTAACTGCCATTTATTACGGGGTCACGTCTACTATGTGTTGCAGCAGTACCATGTAGCACAAGAAGAGTACAAAAAAGTTTTGCAGTTGTCTGATGACCCAGAAATTATTGGTTTTGCCAATGATGGTTTAAAAAACATCAACCAATACCAAGAACCACAAGAGTCCAATATTGAGCCTGCTCCCGCGGAAGAAAATCAGCAGCAGGAGCAAGGCAATTTTGCAGAAACTGATAATCATCTGCAATCTGTTAACCCAGATTTAGAAAATTTGGCGTTGTTTGACAACTTAGATAACAATAGTTGGGAATTAAGTTCAATTAACGGGCTTGATGAATCTGTAAATATAGATGATCTATCTTTAACTAATCCATTTGAAGTACCCATAGACAGTATTTCCTTGGATGAAAACCCAGATTTCATCAAACCTTCCAGTAAAGATCCTTTTGCTTGGAATCAAACCCAAAGCGAGCAAGAATCTGATGGGAACACAGACAATGGGCAAATTGAATTAGAATTACCCCTGTTCTGGGAAGAAAAAATTGACCCAGCCAGCCCAGATGAGCCAGAAATTGACCATGATGAATCTCAGCAAACCACACTCACTTATAACACTAATCACAATATAGTAAAGCAAGCTATCGCAGAAGTAAATTTTGCCGAGGGTGATAATATTCGGGCATATCAACCCGAACAAGAGCAAAACATGGCAAACTTTGCCGGGGAAGAAAGTAACCAAGAATACAAAGATTTACTGGTAACTGGAGAAAATCCCGAAAATGCTTCTTCACTAACAAATTTGAGTGATAATTCCTCCGGATCTGAATCTAGTAATTGGTCAGATAAAATTAAAGTTCAAGAAAATTTAACAACACCATCGCCAAGCCTAGACAATCTATCCGCACCACAACCCCAGGAAATTCCCAGTGATGAAAATTTAGATATAAATCACTTTGGTAATGATGATGATTTTGATTTGGAGACATTTAAAGCTGCTTTTGGAGATGAAGATACAAACCACAAACCCAATGAAGACAATCATCACACTAATGTGGAGTTTTTAGATGACTTTGACGAATTTGATGATTTAGCCAACATTTCTGGGTTTGACGTAGAAGAAACATCAGCCAGTTTTAATGATGTGAGTATGATTTCCGGTTCCCTCAATTCCAGTGGGCAACTGCAAAGTAGCCATAAATACCACCAAGAAACTAGCGATAGTGAAACTCTGCTTTTCCGCGGACTTACTACGGAGGAAAACAATAGCGAAGATGAACTGTTTTCCATCACCGACTCACAAAATAGCCCTTTTACAGCAACAGATTTATCGGATCTGGAACCCAAAGTAGGCATTGAACAAGGCTGGTTAGCACCCTTAGAAAATGCCCCCCTGGATGTGAAACCCTGGTTCGTGGCTGGTACAGTGGGTATTTTTTCAGCCTTAGTTGTAGCTGCGGTAAGCTTTACAGCTACTAACTTTTCTCCAGCCGAACAACGAGAGTCAGTGCGAAATACAGGCTGGGCAATGTCACTAGCTGCCGGTATTGCTGGGTTCGGTACAGCAGCCTTTATGGGCAGCATAACACTCAAGCAAATTCGCCGCACCACAGAGGATCTGGAAGCTCAGTTTGAAGCAGTCCGTCAAGGTAATTTTAATGTGGAAGCCACTGTTTATTCCCAAGACGAACTGGGGCGCTTGGCCACCGGCTTTAATGAAATGGCTCAAGCAGTTTTAACAACTACCCATCAAGCCCAACGTAAAGCCAACGAACAAGAAGAAGCTAAAGAAAACCTGCAACGCCAAGTAATTCGCCTACTGGACGATGTAGAGGGCGCTGCCAGAGGTGATTTGACAGTCCAAGCCGAAGTAACTGCCGACGTACTAGGCGCAGTTGCCGATGCCTTTAACCTGACAATTCAAAACCTCCGGGACATTGTTCAACAGGTAACAGTGGCGGCAAAAGAGGTAACAAAAGGTGCAACTAATTCAGAAACATTTGCTAGAGCTTTATCTAGTGATGCCTTACGACAAGCAGAAGAGTTAAAAGTCACCTTAAATTCAGTCCAGGTGATGACTGACTGCATAAAAAGAATAGCAGAGGCAGCGCGAGAAGCGGAAATCGTTGCCGGTGATGCCAGTGCCATCGCTGTTAAAGGTGGTGAAGCAGTGGAAAATACCGTAGCAGGAATTTTAGAAATTCGGGAAACTGTAGCGGAAACCACCCGTAAGGTAAAGCGATTAGCTGAATCTTCTCAAGAAATTTCTAAAATTGTGGCGTTAATTTCTCAAATTGCCTCCCGCACCAACTTACTAGCACTTAATGCCAGTATTGAAGCAGCAAGGGCAGGTGAGGCAGGACGCGGTTTTGCTATCGTAGCAGATGAAGTGCGTCAGTTAGCAGATAAATCTGCCAAATCCTTAAAGGAAATTGAACAGATTGTTCTGCAAATCCAAAGCGAAACAGGCTCAGTCATGACCGCCATGGAAGAAGGTACACAACAGGTAATTAAAGGCACAAAATTGGCAGAAGAAGCCAAGCGATCGCTAGATAATATTATTCAAGTAGCGAACCGCATTGACACTCTCGTGCGTTCCATTACCAGTGACACCGTAGAACAAACGGAAACTTCTCGATCCGTAGCCCAGGTAATGCAATCTGTAGAACTTACAGCCCAAGAAACCTCCCAAGAGGCTCAACGGGTCTCAGGAGCTTTACAATTTTTAGTGGGTGTTTCCCGCGACTTGATCTCCTCCGTTGAGCGTTTCCGCGTGGAAACACCAGAATCTAAGTAATTAATTAGTCATTAACCAATGACCAAAGACCCAAGACCACTCAGAACTCAGCACTTAGAATTTGTATTATGCTGCAGGAACAACAACAGCGGATTTTAGGTTACTTCATAGAAGAAGCCAGAGACCATCTGAATACGATTGAGCAAGGCTTACTGAACCTCGAAAGTACCTTGAAAGACCCGGAAATGATCAACGAAGTTTTCCGGGCTGCTCATTCCATCAAAGGAGGTGCAGCTATGCTGGGGCTGGATAGCATTCAGCGTACCTCCCACCGTCTGGAAGATTGTTTTAAAGTTCTTAAAGAAAATCCGGTTCAGGTTGACCAACAATTAGAATCTTTATTTCTTGGTGTATCTGATACCCTCAAGGTCTTATTAGAACATTTGAGTGGTCCTTTAGGTCTATCACAAGAGGCTGCTAATACTCTGATGTTAGAAACTGAGCCAGTCTTTAAATGGTTAAATGAGCATCTGGAACTGCTGGTAGAACAAAACAGAAGTGGGGTAGCAACAAGAAATACAACAACACAAGCAGAATTAAATGAGCAGGATACTTTCAGCACACTAACTGAACTGTTCCTGCGGACAGATATTTCCCACTGGGAACAAGAAAAGGAAAATACATCAGTAAAACTCACAGAAAATTCCCTACCTGCGCTGACTCATCAAAATTGGGATGAATTTAAAACCGATGTTTTACAAACACTGCGGGAAATGTTGCAACTGTTTAAAACAAATACAACACCCGAATCTCGGCAAAATCTTCAGCAATGTTGTCAAAAGTTAGTCAAACTCGGACAAAAGCGGAATTTGCCACATTGGTGTAAATTATGTCAAGCAGCAGCAAATGCCATCAGTAATCCGGAAAATAATTATCTCAGCCTGGCTAAAATTGTCATTACTGAAATTAAACAAGCTCAAGAATTAGTTATTCAAGGACAAGAAACCAGCATAGGCATTAGTCAGCAATTAGCAGGATTTTTACCCGCGGACTACTTGTATCCTCTGACAGCAGATGAGGAATTACCTTCCACCACAGATAATTTTGCAAGTCAAACCGATATACAGCCAATAGACAGTATAACCAGCTTAAGTCAACTCTCAGACCAACTTCACCCCACGGAGGATACTTCAGCTTTTGGGGAAATATTCTCCCTGGGTCAGGAAGAAGAGGTAGATATTAGTAATAATGATTTATACTCAAATACCCCATTAGTAGGATTGTCTGAATTGAATACTCTGGCAGATTTATTTGCAGATGAAATGCCAGAATTAGATCAACATTGGGAACAACAGGAAGTTTTAAATGTTAGCGCCGCTAGTGAATTAGAAATAAATGTTAGTAAGCCTAATGTTGACGATATTGATAGCGATTTTGATGATTTATTATCAGCAACAAGTAATGCAAATAGTCGAGATATTCCCCTAGATAACTACAGAGAAGCCCAAGCTAGTACACTAGAGTCACAGTCTTTGAGTTTAGATGATTTGTTTGATGATTTTGCTGACCTTGAAGAGCAACCACATTTGTCTAACCATGATTCAGAAATAAGTGATTTATTTGATATAACTCCTACACAAATAATAGAGTTTACGCAGGCAGAAGAGGACTTTTGGAACCAGGAAAGCATAACAGCAGAACAAGGGGAAGTTGTTCCCGTAGTTGATCAAGATGTAGCAAAAGCCTTAGAGGAAAGTTTGTTGGCTTCCGTAGGTGGTGACGCTTGTAGCAACATTGAAGAGTATATACCCACTCTGACAACAAGTGTTAATAGAGAAAATGACGATGCGGATGATTTATTTGCAGATTTAGCAGCATCTAATTTTCTACTTTCTATCGATGACAATGATGAAAACCTGACTCTACAGAAAATGAGTAGCTTTTCCCAAGAGCCAGAAACTTTAGATGTAACACCAGAATTTACAAAAGAGTCATCAAAAACAGATAGTCTGGACCAAAATTCCCCAATCATATTAAATGAGGACATAACCTCTAGAGATAATTTAACTTATCTTCAAAGTCATGAAGATGATCAATTATTGGTTTTAGACACTGATACTTCTACCCTAGATGAATTTGCTGAGTTAGAAGCTATATTAGACAGGCAAATAGTAGTAGGTTCTGATGCCAGTTCCCTCCCAGAAGATGATTTTGCTGAACTGGAGGCTTTGCTAAATAGAACCGGACTGAACCAACTAACTCAACCATCCTACGCACCAGAATTTGAATCAATTATTAACCAAACTGCCGACTATACCATCACATCATCGGATGTGGATGATGAATTTAGCGATTTAGAGAAACTACTGGCACAAGCAGATAAAACTATATCCCAGTCATCACCAACCCAACCAAGAGCAAACACCAGCAAAATCTCCCCTAGTTCAGATCGTTATACTGCTAGATTTGAGGAAACAATGAAAGTCCCAGTTAAGCAACTGGACGAGATGAGCAATTTAGTTGGGGAGTTGGTGGTCAACCGGAACACCTTGGAACAGGATTATGAACGGCTACGGCAATCTTTAGATAACTTGCTGATTCAAGTCCAACATCTGTCCGACGTGGGAGCAAGGATGCAAGAATTGTATGAGCGATCGCTATTGGAAGCTTCTCTCTTAGCTAGTCGCAAAACCAAAGAACCTCAAGGACATCTAACAACTGACCAGAATAATGATGATTCCCATACAGACAGGGGATTTAGTGAGTTAGAAATGGATCGCTTCACTCCTTTTCACACCTTATCCCAAGAAATGATTGAATTTATTGTCCGGGTGCGCGAGTCAGCGAGTGATATTGATTTCGTCACAGAAGAAACAGAAACAGTAGCGCGACAGTTCCGCCAAGTGACAAACCAGCTGCAAGAAGGGCTAACAAGAGCGCGAATGGTTCCTTTTTCCCAAACTATTGATCGCTTGCGGCGAGGAGTGCGGGACAATGCCATCAAGTATGGTAAACAAGTAGAGTTGGTGATTTCAGGTGGAGATGTCTTGATTGACAAGATGATTTTAGATCATCTCACCGACCCATTTACCCATATGCTCAATAATGCCATCGCTCACGGTATTGAAACCCCAGAGATCAGGGAGAAACGCGGTAAACCCAGGGTGGGAAAAATTACGATTCGCGCCTTCCACCAAGGTAATCAAACGGTCATTTCTGTCGGTGATGACGGTGCTGGTATCGATCCAGAAAGAATCAAGGCAAAAGCGATGCAAATGGGGATGATTACACCAGCTCAGGCAAAATCCATTTCCCACAAGGAAATCTATGACCTGCTGTTCCGTCCTGGTTTTAGTATCAAAGACAAAGCAGATGAAATCGCCGGGCGTGGTGTCGGAATGGATATAGTCCGCTCCGCAATTAGCGAAATTCGCGGTACAGTCAGCACAGACTCTGCTGTACGTAAGGGAACTACTTTTACCATTCGTTTACCGTTGACTTTGAGTATTTGTAAAGCCTTATGCTGTGTTTCTGATAAAGGGCGGATTGCTTTCCCTATGGACGGGGTGGAAGATACTTTAGATATACCAGTAACTAGTATTCAGTATAACCAGGATGGACAATCATATATTTCTTGGCGTGATACAGTACTGCCTTTGCGACCTTTGAGAGAACTTTTAACTCTCAATCGCCAACTGAGTCGCGGTAATGTTTATGGTGGCAACCGAGATGATGATATGATTTCGGTGGTGGTAGTGCGATCCGGGAATACTTTAATTGGCCTTCAAATTGACATGGTGCTGAGTGAACAAGAAATTGTCATCAAGCAATTTGAACCACCCGCACCTAAACCCATTGGTGTTGCTGGTGCTACCATCTTGGGTGACGGTCATATTATGCCCATTGCTGATGTACTAGAAATTATTGACATCTTCCACGGACGGATTTCTAAACAGAATAGCAGTAATCTTTGGCTGCAACCAGAAACGGTAGAAAAAGTTGATCCTACAGTCCTAATTGTGGATGATTCCATTACAGTGAGGGAATTACTCTCACTGACATTTAATAAAGCTGGTTATCGAGTTGAACAAGCCCGCGACGGACAGGAAGCCTGGGAAAAACTGCGTTCTGGTTTACCTTGCGATATCGTATTTTGTGACATTGAAATGCCCCGTTGCGATGGACTGGAATTACTCTCCCGCATCCAAAAAGATGCTAACCTCAACCACCTTCCCATTGCCATGCTCACTTCCAGGGGTGCAGACAAACACAGACAAATGGCAATTCAACTCGGTGCTAGTGGTTACTTTACCAAGCCTTATCTGGAAGAAGTATTACTGGAAGCAGCAGTACGGATGCTGACAGGAGAAAAATTAGTTAGTTCTTAAACTGACAATACTCGACTGATCTTTTTTTACCATTTACTTGAGTAGGATGGATTCATAGCTCTTGTAACCCTGTCATACTTAAGTGTTTTTTCTACTGACAGGATACCGTTACCTAAGCTCTCTTACTTCTCAGACATCCTCTTAGCCCCTAACATTTGTAAAAGTTTATCTACATTATCTATATCGCCGACAATGCGCCGAATTGGTTGCGGCCAAACCTTAACAAGTGTGGGAGTTGCAGAAACTTGGTCAATTTCTGCTAGTTCGGGATTAGTTAAAACATCAATAACTTTCATAGTATAAGGATACCCCAGCGATCGCTCTAAAAGTTGGTGCAGATTCTCCAGGATCCGTTGAGTATTCATACTATGTCCAGCAACAAACAGGCGCAAAACATAGCATTCTGTGTTTAACTGTGACTTTTGTCCAGATATTACTTGTGGATGATGTTTAGGTTTGCTTTGCCATTGGTCTAAATTGACAATTAAATCATGGTCTTCCCACAGTTGGGGAAACGCAGCGCGATAGGTACTTAATACCATGCGATCGCACAACCCCTCTTGCCAAGGTGCTGTTTGCCAAACTACCTGAGTCCCAAAAATGGCATTAAGTATAGCCTGTTGTCGAATTACAGCTGGATAGGCTTCCGCAAAGGTTCGCACTTGGTGGCTATGTGGATCTAACCAGTGGTCAATGGTAGCAGTATAACAAGGAACTAAAAAGTGTGGTGCTTCTGGTAAATCTAAGATTTCCTGCAAAGCAGCACACAAATCTAAATGCCATCGACCCTGCTTGTTAGGGTCGATGCAGTAAATTAAATCTCCTCCTGGTGTAAAAAGAGCAACACCTTTGCACAACTGGGGTTGAGATAGTTTATCTGTGATCAATTGAGTTACAGGGGTAAAAAAACAATTTTTTTTACCCTATATTCTAACTAAACTCGTCCCCTGAGAAATTGTGCCATTTCGTTAGGAGTTGGTGACATTTCTAAAGCCGTTTCTTCGGTGATGCGACCTTCTTGGTAAAGATTGTACAAGGATTGATTCATGGTAATCATGCCGTCAAAACTGGCTTGCTTCATCAACTCAGTAATTTCATCATACTTACCATCTTTGATCCATTCTTTGATGGCCTCAGTATTAATCAAAATATCGTGGAATGCCGCCCGCTTTCCATCACTTGTGCGGCATAAACCTTGAGCAATTACCGCCACTAAAGACTCGGAAATTGCCACCCGCATTGCATCTTGTTCTTCACCAGAGTAAAGATTGAGAATCCGCTCAATGGTTTTCACCGCACTATTAGTATGTAGGGTTCCCATGACCAAGTGACCAGTTTGAGCGGCTTTCAGAGCAGTATTAACGGTTTCTTTATCACGCATTTCCCCCACTAGAATCAAATCTGGATCTTCCCGTAAAGCCGCCTTTAAAGCGTTATCAAATTTGCGGGTGTGCATTCCTACTTCCCGTTGCTTAACCAAAGATTTACGGCTTTGGTGGACAAACTCAATAGGGTCTTCAATAGTGATGATGTGTTTCGCCATCTCTCTATTGATATAGTCAATCATGGCGGCCATTGTGGTGGATTTACCAGAACCCGTTGGCCCAGTAACTAAAATTAATCCTTTGTGGTGATGGCAAATCTCCCGAAAAACTGTCGGTAATCTCAACTGCTCCATAGACAAGATTTTCAGGGGAATTAACCGCAGTACCATGGCAGAGCCTTTGAGAGAGTCAAAAACATTAATCCGCACCCTGGCAAAATCGTACTGAGTTGCGCCATCAAATTCCAGATGGTCTTGAAAACGCTGAATTTCTGACTCTGTTAATATCTCCCGCAACCAACTCATAAAGGTTTCTGAGTCTGTTTCTAGATAATCTGTGGGTTGAATTTCCCCACGGTTGCGGAAACGGGGGACTTCACCCACTCCCAAATGAATATCAGAATATCCTGAATCAAAAGCTTCCTTGATAATCTGCTCCAAAGTGATTTTAGGAACAGTTGCAGAACTAGGCATGGGTGGGGGACTACTCTGACGTTGGCTGGAATTTTGATGGGCTGACATCTCCAACTTTTGTTTAGAGTCCGGTGGCTTGACTAACGGTGGTGGAGGTGGTGGTACTGGCGGGACATCCAGGCGGGGAACAGGATTTGGATTGGGATGGGACGAAGCCCTTGATTCTGTCATATAAATTTACAATCTCCAATTGAACAGTTGAAAAGCTAATCTGAGTCCTATTGACGGTTGCAATACAGGTTTATTCATTTATTACACTTACATCCCCTCAATACCTACAGTAAATATAACTATATATTTCAGGTAAATGAACATTATTACTGTCCAGGATCAAGATAAATAAATTTTCACTCTTTTCTCAGAAATATGAGAACCGAAGAAACTTGTTATAAGAAATGTTAAGCATAACTGAGTTACAAGCTAAGAAATCCCCTGTGATGGCAAAGCCCTATTAATCTGTATTCCTGAAGATAGATGCCATAAACCATCTTGCCAATTAACTGTCAAGTTCAACTTACATCCATAATTATTAAAAATTAATTGTAAAGTTTAGTAAAAAAATGCTCATTTTATGAAAAACATTCTATATACTGAAATCTCATCAAACAATTCAGTCAACGCCCTGACGGGACGATATATGACTGAAATAACAACCTTATTGTATATTTTGGGGAGGAAAGTCATGGTGTCGGCTCAAACCTCTAATTTAGGAAAGACCTACTACCTAATGACGGTTAAAAGTTTTTTGATTTGGACTTTTACATTGGCAGTATGCTTGTTGGTTGTCGGTTTTCCATTGGTCTTTTTGATGGCCACTGTAGGATGCTTGTTGTCAATTGTGTTACAATCTGTAATGCCTGCCAGTGCTGTTTTGCTGGTATCAGGCGGTTTAATCTTGTTTAATGTCATGGCAGTAATTATCGCTGCGGGGGTATTGACTTTGAAGGGTGTACACCCAAACGAGGTTAAATGGTTGAACTGGTTACATGGAGAAGTTGAACAAACCCAGACTACTACATATGCAGCTTGTCCTTTAACTTGCGAGATCAAGTCATAGTTAATCCTGGGCAATTCGACAAACAGAGCATCTGCCCGGTTAATCCGGGTTTTTTCATAGTTAATTTTTGCTATTGTAAGCAGGGAGAATCTAATTCTTCTTGCTTCGGTTTTCAGAATTAAACCTATTGTATATTATAGCATTTCTTAAATACGTGAGATACAAATGTAAATGATCCTCTTGTCACACAAGCATCCTGCTTGTTAATCATGTACCTCACTAACCAGCGAAAACCGCTATAATGTATCAAAAAATGACTAGAAAAAAAATTAGCATTATTTTGGGTACGCGACCGGAAGCAATTAAACTAGCCCCGGTAGTTCAAGTATTTCAGCAGTCGGCAAAATTTGAGTCGCAAGTAATTTTAACTGGACAGCATCGGGAGATGGTTGAGCAAGTCATGCAGTTATTCCATCTCAAAGCTGATTATGATCTACAAATTATGCAGCCTCAGCAAAGTTTAAATGATATTACTTGCCGCAGCTTACAGGGACTAGAAGCATTATTTCAAAAAAGTAAACCGGATTTGGTCATAGTTCAGGGAGATACTACCACGGCTTTTGCCGCAGCTTTGGCGGCTTTTTATCAAAAAATCCCCGTTGGTCATGTGGAAGCTGGGTTAAGAACTGATGATTTATTTAATCCATATCCAGAAGAAGCAAATCGACGGCTAATTTCTCAACTCACTCAGTTACATTTTGCCCCCACTGTGTGGGCGGCTGAAAACTTACAACGTTCCGGGGTTTTGGGGGAAATTCACATCACAGGTAACACAGTAATTGATGCACTATTAAATGTAGCTGCAAGTCAACCGATTTGTAATATACCGGGTTTAAACTGGAACTCACATCGCATATTGTTGGCAACAGTCCACCGACGGGAAAATTGGGGAGAACCATTGCAAGCCATCGCCCAAGGATTTCTACAAATATTAGACAAATTCCCAGATACAGCCCTACTGTTACCTTTGCACCGTAACCCCACAGTGCGGGAACCATTACAAGCAGTTTTAGGCAATCATCCCCGAATTTTCTTGACAGAACCGCTAGACTATGCTCAATTGGTGGCAGTGATTGGGCGATCGCATTTTTTATTAACTGATTCTGGTGGTTTGCAAGAAGAAGCCCCTAGTCTGGGAAAACCAGTGTTAGTTCTCAGAGATACCACAGAAAGGCCAGAGGCTATAACTGCTGGTACTGCCAAACTGGTGGGAACTACCACTGAGAACATTGTTCAAGCTGCCGAGGAGTTACTTAGTAACTCCAAGGTTTATGCAGCCATGGCAAATGCCATTAATCCTTATGGTGATGGTCATGCAGCCGAGCGCATCTTAGAAATTGTGGAAAATTATTTTCAACTCCCTTAGATTAAGTTCTAAATATAGCACTGCGGGTTTGGGGTCCGACAATGCCATCAACAGCTAAATTATTCCGCGACTGAAATTCTCGCACTAGGCGATAAGTGGTGCGTCCATAATACCCAGTGGGTTGCACACCTAATGCTTTTTGAATTTCCTTGACTTCCGAACCGCGGGAACCTAAGCTCAAATTAACTAACCCGGCAGTACCAGGACTAGTAACATTGCTGACATTAGACATCTTCGGTTTACCATCAATCCACTTAGCAAAAACAAATCTCTTGGGAGACAGACGAGCAAAACCATTGATAATTTCTGTAGTTGTTATTTTCGTACCATTAGGAATACATCCCACAATGGGCGATTGGAGGTTAGCATCTTCACGGATACGTAAACAACTACCGTTAGTTCTCACGTATGATGTTGATGTTGATATCGAAGCTGTCTGAGCGTGGGTAATTGTAGCAAACAGTACAGTAATACCAGCCAAGGCTAACCAAGCAGAAGATTTGAGAAAACTTATCCAGTGGAATTGCAACCTGGGCTGATGGTCTGCTGTCGATGTAATTAGCGTCCTGGTTTGGAAAAGTTTTTTCCACTCAAATTGAAAGTCAGGAAAATTGTATTCAGTGTTTTCATTCGCTTCTTCATTGGCCATATATATATGCGAGTAAGCCATGTAATCCATAATGCACTCCATGATCAGGATACTTGATTTTATTGTATTTTAAATTACAGTTATGATTTATTTTTAGCTAGTAACAAAAGTTTATATTACGGTTTTCTGACCTATTCCACAGACTCACCCGAAAGTAAATGTAAGCTGCTCTACTTTTTAGCTCCCGTGCGACATACTCACCGACCTTCTAGGTCGGTGATTCTTGACGCTTCACCGCAACTTGCTACCAAAGCAGTCTGACACTCGCTCCCCATCCGTTTAAAGTCCTACCCATGTCCCATGCAGACCACTTGTATACATAACACATAAAAAAAGCAGTTTTAGAAGTACAAGCTTCCCATCCCATTCTTTTGGTCATGAACTTGGGGCTGATTGAGAATTTGGGTTGCTTATTACTCCTTGAGTAGCTGTTCTTCTTCACCTGGTAAACCGAAAATAGATTGATATAACCTTACATACTGCTTGGCTGACTCATACCAACTGAAATTCTGGCTCATACCACGTTTTTGTAATTCCTGCCATTGAGGTTGGAAACGGAAACCTTCCCAAGCTCGAATCATACAGGTAAATAGGTCTAGTGGTTCATAGCGGTCAAAGCAATAACCAGTCCCTGCGGCGTTCATGGGGTCGTGGTGTAATACCGTGTCCACTAATCCACCTGTACGGCGGACAATGGGGGGACAACCATAACGCAAAGCCATCATTTGACTGATACCGCAGGGTTCAAATCGGCTAGGCATCAGGAAGCTATCAGCGCCAGCATAAATCCGCCGAGATAAGGCATCGTTATACAGCAGATAAGTTGCCATACGTCCGGGATAACGGGATGCTAACTGCCACATTTGGGTTTCGTAGTAGCGATCGCCTGTTCCCAATAGCACAAATTGAGCATCTGTGTATGCCATGAAGCGGTCAAGGATCTGCAAGACTAAATCAATACCTTTTTGCTCTACTAAGCGTGTCACCATACCAATTAAAAAGGCTTGGCTGTTAACTTCTAAACCCACTTCTTCTTGCAGCGCAATTTTGTTGGCCTTACGTTTATCCAGAGTGTCAATGGTAAAGCTTTGGCTAATAGCTTTATCTGTCGCCGGGTCGTAAACATCAATATCTATCCCATTGATAATCCCCGATAACTTACCACTGATGAAAGACAGTAAACCTTCGATGCTTTCACCGTAGGCTGGGGTTTTAATTTGTTCGGCATAGGTGGGAGAAACCGTATTTACCCGGTCGGCATATTGTACCGCAGCTGCCATGGTGTTATGTCCTTGCATATACCAAGGACACCAAGTGATTTTTTCTAAGTACCATTTCCACGGGCCTTGATAGGCCAGGTTATGAATGGTAAAAACAGTGGTGATATCCGGGTCTTGGTGCATCCACACCGGAATCATTCCTGTGTGCCAATCATGACAATGTATAATTTCGGGCTTCCAATAGTTCCAGCAAAATTCAGCTGCTCCGTTGGCAAAAAAAGTGAACCGCCAATCTTCATCATCACCGCCATAAATCTTGCGGGGTAAAAAGGCAGAATGTCCAAATAAGTACAAAGGAACATCAGTACCAGGTAAAACGGTTTCGTAAACGTCAAAGTCCTGGAACATGGCATATCCTTTCCAAATAGGTGCTTCTGGAACCTGCATTTTATCTGGTAAGAAGCCGTAATAAGGTAAGAATATGCGGACATCATGCCCCATTTTTCTCAATATTTTGGGTAATGCTCCCACAACATCCCCCATTCCTCCCACTTTCGCCACGGGAGCGGCCTCTGCTGCTACGAATAGAATCCGCATGGTAGTTTTTATTTCCCTGGTTCCGCTGATTTGTTTTCAGTTTGTAATTGACAAACAGTAAATAATTAATTTTTCACTGCTTACTGCTTACTTATCTAATCACATCTGCCTACCCAATAGATGAGGAAACCCGTTGAATTTCAGTAAATATTTCCGCTAAAATTTCATTTGCCCCTTGTTCTCTGAGCAATTGTGCTAGGTCTGCGCCTAATTTCTCCGCATCTTCAGCCGCACCAGTCACAGAATCTTTCACCAGCTTTTGACCATCCACGCTGGCAACTATGCCAGTCAGCGTTAAAGTATCACCATTAATCTCTGTATTTACCCCTATCGGTACTTGACAACCACCTTCCAGAACCCTCAAAAATGCTCTTTCTGCTAAACAGCGATCGCGGGTTTCGCTGTGTTCAATGGCTTTGAGCATGGTGATCATTTCCTCGTCATCAGCACGACATTCTATGCCTAAAGCTCCTTGTCCCACCGCGTGCAGGGAAATTTCTGGAGGGATAATTTGATGAATGCGGTCCCCCATGCCCAGCCGTTGTAGTCCGGCTGCTGCTAAAATTAAAGCATCATATTCCCCTGCATCCAGTTTGGCTAGGCGTGTATTTAAGTTTCCACGTACATCTTTAAATGTAAAGTGAGGAAATTTGTGCCTTAACTGTGCTAATCTTCTCAGGGAAGATGTGCCAATTACCGCACCTGCTGGCAGGGTTTCAATTTGCTGGTCTTTATATTTTTCATGTACTACCAGGGCATCTGCTGGGTTTTCCCGTTCTGTAATCACTGCCAGAGTTAACCCTGGTGGTAAATTGGTTGGTAAATCCTTCAAAGAGTGAACAGCAAAGTCAATGTCATGATTGAGCATTCCCAATTCTAATTCTTTAGTAAATAGTCCTTTATCCCCAATTTTGGCTAGTGCTACATCCAGGATTTTGTCGCCTTGGGTAGACATGGTATGGACTTCAAAATTAATCTGAGGAAAGCGTGTCTGGAGTTGTTCTCGTACCCAGTAAGTTTGAACCAGGGCAAGTTGACTTTTACGAGAACCGATGCGGATGGTGCGAGCAGGACTAGAAATAACTGAAGTCATAGAACAATTAGGTCAAACCAGGCGAGCAACTTATTTTCATCTAGACTACCCCAGTGGGTGAGCCTCCGGATCGCTATTTTCTAATTTAGGTAAACTTTATTTCGCTTTTTTAACATTTATTTACATTTCTTTTGCATAGGAAAACAGTTAATACAGATAAAAGTAAGCATAAAATACACAAATGCCGAGTCAACAAATAAGCCAGAAAAAAGGCAAACTAGCCACCAGATAGAACCGATATTTTTACAGTTATGTTATGAATAAATTGATATGTTATTGACTAAAATTTAACTTTTTGACTTTATGAACCGTTCCGCTTGCCTAATCTTTAATCCAGTTGCGGGTCAGGGTAACCCGGAATTAGAATTGGAAATGATTAGGTCATTATTAGAGCCGGAAATTGACTTGGATATTTATCTGACCAGCGCAGAAGTTGACGCTGATCAACTGGCTCAAGCAGCTGTAAAACGGGGTGTAGAAGCGATTATTGCTTGCGGAGGAGATGGAACTTTGTCTGCGGCGGCCAGTGCGATAATAGGTACGGGTATCCCCTTTGGGATCATTGCCCGAGGAACAGCCAACGCCTTTGCTGCTGCTTTGAGAATACCTAACACAATTGATGCTGCTTGTATGACAATTGTGCAGGGAGAAACTCGATATGTGGATGCAGCTTATTGTAATGGTAAGCCTATGGTACTACTAGCAGGTATCGGTTTTGAAGCCGAAACTGTAGAAATGGCAGACCGGGAGGCGAAAAAACGCCTGGGAATGATGGCTTATATTTTAGCAGGGGTACAACAACTAGGCAATTTACAGAGTTTTCAGGTGGAAATAGAAACTGAAGATAAGATTATTAAAACCAAAGCTTCAGCAATAACCGTGGCTAATGCAGCCCCTCCTAGTTCGGTTTTGGCTCAAGGTCCAGCCGGGATTATTTATGATGATGGACTACTAGACTTAACTATTGTGGCTCCAAATAGCAAGGCTGGAGCGATCGCCGCTACAATTCATTTATTACAAACAGCTTCCATGAGTAGCGCAGTGGAACGAGACGATATTGGCTATCTGCGAGCAAATCAGTTTAAAATAAAGGCTGAACCACCCCAAAAAGTGGTTTTAGATGGTGAAATGATCGGCAAAACTCCCATTGAGGTTTATTGTGTCCCAGCAGGGTTGAAAGTTTTTGTACCTTTTGATCAGGCTCTTAGTCCTACGGAAAAACTAGAGGGACTTCCTAATTTAACTGTGGAAACGAAGCAATTATAGGTGACTGTCAAGGGAGTAAGTAATATTGAAACTCGTTTCTGATCCAGCGATCGCTAAAAAAATTAGCAAAATGCAGCAAAGGGTAAAATGGCAAGACCCGTTGATTTTAAACCGGGGTATTGACCAAACTCGGCTGGTTATGGCGGATGATCACCCTGATGATGGCAAGTTTTCTTTTTTGGTTGTGGGTGATAGTGGTACTGGTAGCCATTGGGGATATAATCCCCAGCGACAGGTTGCAGAACAAATGCTACCCCATCAGACGGAATGTAGTTTTATGTTACACACGGGTGATGTAATTTATTTGGTGGGTTCGAGTGAGTATTACCAAAAAAACTTTATTCAACCTTACCGGGAGTTTCTGGTGGGTGGAAAACATCCAGAGCAGATTAATTACGACAAGATGGTGTTTAACTTCCCGATTTTGCCAGTACCGGGAAATCATGATTATTATGACTTACCATTGGTGTTAAGTTTGCTTTCTTTAACCACTTTACCCCTACGTCGTTTATTGCGATCGCAACTAGAATTAGATGTAGGCTTACATGGCTCCGGTAAGGGTAGAGCCTATGCTAAGGCATTTTTAGACTATCTCAAAGCCTTTCATATTCCAGGGGATTTAGCCCAACATTTAGATACTTATTACACTGCTCATACAGATACAGGGCGCTGTCTTTTGTACCAGCCAGGGCGCTTTACCCGCTTACCTAATCGCTATTACACTTTTTGTTATAAAGGAATTGACTTTTTTGCTTTGGACTCCAATACATTTAATCAACCCCCACCATTACCGAAAACAAGGGACGGTAGGGAACAGCGTCAAGTTTTGCAAAAACGCCGTCAACATTTTGAGGAGGAAAAGCAGGAAATTATGGAAACCTCAGCCGGGCTAAATCCTGACAACCCCAGTGAAGCAGAAAAACTAGATGATTTACAAAATCAGATATCACAAATTGAAGAATTGATTGTGGATATCGACAAGCAGTTAAACCCAGTGGAAAAAACTGTAACTGATGTTGAACAGTTGGAATGGTTAAAACAAAGACTTATTAAATCCTGGAATACCGCAGATGTGCGAGGTAGGGTGATTTACTTTCACCATCCGCCTTATGTGACTGAGGCGACAAAATGGCAACAAGCACAAACTTTAGCAGTCCGTCATCGTCTCCGTCGTGTACTAGATGCAGTGAAGGTATCTGTAGGTGATTTGACCCGCGGACGGCCTGTGGTAGATTTAGTTTTAAATGGTCACGCCCACTGCTTAGAACACCTGCAAACTGTGGATACAGGACACGCCGACTCTCATATTCACTGGGTAATTTGTGGCGGTAGTGGGTATAGTCTACGTCGCCAAAGAACCGAGGGAGCAGATTTAATGGAAACTGTGGGAGATAAAAGTCAATTAGTGGCGCGATCACATTTGTTTGTTGGTCGTCATGGTCAGGGTTCTCAAAAGAAACGACCTTATTCTAGTTTACGCATTGATGTTACAGACCATGCCCATCCTCAATTTATTCTCCGTCCCTTAGTGGCCGAATGGTATCAAGGGCAATGGCATAATTACGAAATGGCTTCTTTTGTTATTTGAGCATAGTTGTAATAATTGACTATTAGTTATAGCATTTCTTAAACACGTGAGATACAAATGTAAATGATCGTCTTGTAACACAAGCATCCTGCTTGTTAATGATGTACCTCACCAAGCATGAAAACCGCCATAAAATAATATTTCCTAAATAATATCTCCTAAATCAGGAAAATATTTATTCAAAACAGTAATTATTGTGAGTGTAAAATCATGTTGTAGTATTTGCATCAAAAATATTACCCTGTATCACATCCAAATTGAATTTTTTACTATTTTTATTTTTGACATGATGATTTTTCTGCGGTGGTAAAAGTTTTTCTCCCTTATATTCTGGGAATTCTAAAACCCTTCTCAAGCCAATTTTTAGATATTCTTCTTGTAATTCAATACTGATAGATTTTCTACCTAAACGTTTGGCTACTGCAGCAGTTGTAAAAGTGCCTGCAAACGGATCAAGTACTAAATTTCCTTCATTACTACTTCCTAAAATAATTCTTTCTAGCAATGACTCGGGTTTTTGTGAAGGATGATTTTCATATTCTGCCATTCGATATCTCACACGGGGAAAATACCAAGCATTACCGGGTACTTTTTGTGTATTATAAGGAGTAGGTATAGATTTTCTATAATCTATTAATTTACGTTCTGCGCCTGTTTTTGCGGCAATTTTAATATCATCGGCATTAAAAATATAATTGTTTTTATTTTTGACACAATGAAGAATTGGTTCATAAATTGAACCAAAGTATTTTGTTGCTTGTACTCCGGAACTATCATAATGCCATATTATGCGACTGAGAATAGTTAATTTTTTTCTCAGGTAAATGTCAAAATAAGGCATTGCTTGAGTGCTTGTCATAACATAAATTGTGCCATTTGGTTTGAGAATGCGGATACATTCATCCAGCCATTTATATGACCAATTTAAATATTCCGCTTCCGATTCCCATTGATCATGAAAATCACTAAATTTTTTACCTATATTATAAGGAGGATCAATAAAAATTAAATCAACTGAATCAGAAGAAATATATTTTGATAAAGTGCTGATAGCATCACCATAAAATATAGTATGTTCTTGATTATCATATTGTTCAATCATTGTTTTTCATGGTGGTGTATATAAAACACTGAAAGTGTGACAAATTAGACTATGACCCTTGTTGTTTCAGTTCATCACTATTGGCACAAAATTAAAGTTCACCATTTTTCTTTTCTTGCTTGGCTGCTTGCAAATTTTGGGAAATTTCCTCCTGGCGTTCTTCTCTTAAGTATTCTTGTAAAAATAATTGAATGTGTAACTTTTCTTTAGTTGAAAAACATTTTATTGCTTCAACTAAATCACTAAAGGTCATAATTGTCAATACCTTTCATTACTATATTTAACATTTTATCCTAGACTAAAACCCCTCTTCCTCCTCTGGATCGCCTGGTGCGCCCGGTGCTTGAAGCAAAAAAAACGGCAGAGAACGGAAATTCCCCACCGCTTATTAAACTTTTACTTTTACAAGTGATTAACTACTACTCAACGCCTTGAGTTAATAATTCTCGACGCTCTTGGGTAGTAACTTGGACAACGCCATTTTCATCAATATCAACTAAGGCAACATCGCCATCTTTGATACGACCTGAGAGAATTTCTTCCGCTAGGCTATCTTCTAGCAGACGCATAATTGCTCGACGTAATGGCCTTGCGCCGTAGCTGGGGCTGTAACCTTCTTCAATCAAGCGATCTTTGAAGCGATCGCTCACTTCCAAAGTGATACCCTTTTCAGTGAGGCGACCAAATACTTCTTTGAGCATGATGTCAGCAATTTCTGTTACTTCTGCCTTACTCAACTGACGGAAGACGATAATTTCATCTAGACGGTTGAGGAATTCCGGACGGAAGTATTGCTTGAGTTCTTCGTTCACTAAGGAGCGAATGCGGTTGTACTGAGTCTCCGTCGCATCATCTGCGAATTCAAAGCCAATACCGCCGCCGCCTTTTTCAATTACCTTAGAACCAATGTTAGAGGTCAAAATCAGCAGGGTGTTCTTAAAGTCCACGGTGCGACCTTTTGCATCAGTTAACCGACCATCTTCTAAAATTTGCAGCAGCATATTGAAGACATCGGGGTGGGCTTTTTCGATTTCATCGAACAGCACCACGGTGTAAGGACGGCGACGCACCGCTTCAGTTAACTGACCGCCTTCGTTATAACCCACATAACCAGGAGGCGAACCAATCAGCTTGCTGACGGTGTGGCGTTCCATGTATTCAGACATATCCAGGCGAATCATAGCTTCTTCCGATCCGAAGAAGTAGGAAGCCAAAGATTTCGCCAACTCAGTTTTACCCACCCCTGTGGGACCGGAAAACACAAAACTAGCGATGGGTCGATTGGGATTTTTCAAACCGACACGAGCGCGGCGAATTGCCCGTGAAACTGCCTTCACAGCGTCTTCTTGACCTATTAAGCGCTGATGCAAGGTGTCTTCCATGTGCAGCAGCTTTTCCGATTCTGACTCTGTGAGCTTGTTTACTGGTACCCCTGTCCAGGAAGCGACAATGTGGGCAATATCTTCTTCAGTGACTACGGGTTCTTCACCTTGGTTGTGAGAAGCATTGGTTTTGCTTTGGGCGATGGCGCGAATTTCCGCTTTAATTTCCATTTCCCGGTCGCGGAGTTCCCCTGCTTTATCAAAGTCTTGGGAGCGTACAGCGTCGTCTTTTTCTTTTAAGATTTGACGTAGTTCTTTGTCTAACTCCTTGGCTGCTGGTGGCAATTGGGAGTTAATCAAACGCACCCTAGAACCAGCCTCATCGATTAAGTCAATGGCTTTGTCTGGGAGGTAGCGATCGCTGATGTACCGGTCTGACAGTTTAGCCGCAGCCACCAAAGCTTCATCAGAGATTTTCAGTTTGTGGTGTTGTTCATAGCGTTCCCGCAGCCCGTGTAAGATTTCAATTGTCTCATCAACTGAGGGTTCACCCACCATTACTGGTTGAAAGCGTCGCTCTAGGGCTGCATCTCGTTCGATGTGCTTGCGGTACTCATCCAGAGTTGTGGCCCCAATACATTGTAATTCTCCTCTAGCCAAAGCTGGTTTGAGGATATTTGCTGCATCAATGGCACCTTCTGCCGCACCCGCACCGATGAGGGTGTGTACCTCGTCAATCACCAGGATGACATTACCCGCCGAGCGGATTTCATCCATGATTTTTTTGAGGCGTTCTTCAAATTCACCCCGGTACTTAGTACCTGCTACCAGCAAGCCTATATCTAGAGTGACTACCCGCTTATCTTCTAGGATGTCGGGAACGTCTTTATTGGCAATTCGTGACGCTAAACCCTCGGCGATCGCTGTTTTCCCCACTCCTGGTTCACCAATCAGCACGGGATTATTTTTTGTCCGGCGACCCAGAATTTGGATCACCCGTTCTATTTCTTTAGCGCGTCCTACAACTGGGTCTAGCTTGTTGTCTGTCGCCATTTGGGTTAGGTTAGAACCAAATTCATCCAAGGTTGGTGTTTTGGTGCGTCCCGATGGCCCTGTGGCTGAAACCTCTGCTGTTTCTCCCAGCATACGAATTACTTGGGTTCGTACTTTCGATAAATCCACCCCTAGGTTTTCTAGCACCCTGGCTGCCACACCTTCCCCTTCCCGGATCAGGCCCAACAGCAGATGCTCGGTGCCAATGTAGTTATGCCCTAATTGGCGCGCTTCTTCTAAGGATAGTTCTAAGACTCGCTTTGCCCGTGGCGTAAAAGGAATTTCCACGGCCACAAAGCCCGAACCCCGGCCTATGATTTTTTCTACTTCAATGCGGGCATCTTTGAGATTGACACCCATTGATTTCAACACTTTAGCCGCAACTCCCGTGCCTTCCCCGATCAGACCCAGGAGGATCTGTTCGGTTCCAACGAAGTTGTGACCTAAGCGGCGGGCCTCTTCTTGGGCCAGCATGATTACTTTAATGGCTTTTTCTGTGAAGCGTTCAAACATGGCATTTTTCCCATCACCTGCGTCGTGCCGGTATGCTGATTTTAGCACAGGCTCTGCTTTTGGATGCCTGTATAAAGATTATACGCTACCAAAAACTTTAGACTCACATAATGGGGTAAATATTAATATTTATTACTTTTTATCTGGCTGCTGTACTGAAGAGCTTTAGTCTATCAAGCTTTCTGGGCTTGACTACTGGGCAACATCCCGCTATTTTTTATGCTTTATTTAGGTGTTTTTACATAATAAATTATAGCACATTTATTGTCCTGTAGTCAAGAATATTGTTAATTGATAATTTTTTTAAATTTCATTTTTTGATTAATTAAATATTTAAATCTAGGAATTTTTGCTCATTAGAACTTTTTGAGGATTTTTCCCCATATCCAGGATATTTACAAATCTTAATCATGAAAAGACTGTTTTAAGCGCTGGCTCACAGTACTATGCCAACTTGCCAGAGTTTTGGTAAATTGAGGATGTTGCAAATCGGAAAGCCACAGCACTAAAGCATCTTCGCCGTTATCTTGGTAATAAAGCCTACGCCGCCCGGCTATTTTAAAGCCAAATTTTTCATACAAAGATATAGCCGCCACATTAGAGGCGCGGACTTCCAGAGTGGCTCGTTCTAGCCCGCGATCGCTAGCGGTTTTGAGTAGGGAATATAATAGAGCTTGTCCCAAGCCTTGACGTTGATATTGGGGATGAATAGCTAGGATAGTAATGTGAGCTTCCTCTAGAATCGCCCAAAAGCAACCCATTCCTATTAATTTTGGCAAAGCAAAACGAGAAGACAAACCCAGTAATTCACTGTTAGGACTGTTTAACTCTCTTTGGTAACCTTCCATTGTCCATAGACCGCCAAAACAGGCTTGATCTAGTTCTAAAATGGCATTGATATCCTCTAAGGTCAAAGATTTAAGCTTTAAGTCTAATAAAGTCATGATCAAAAGAAGACATAAAGAAAAGCCGTGCTTTGAGGACGGGGCTGTAAACCCATCCCTTTGGTAAACTGAGAATCGGGACAACTCACGCCAAACCCAAAACATTTTCAACTTTGAGCAAGGACAATTTATAAAAACTATGGTATCGACTCACCCCACTGGGGTTCAATATACTGGTACTCAGTATTTACCTGAAAAACGCACCCCAAAAGCAAATGTTTCTCCCAATCAAGAACTTTTGCCTTTGACTGCTAAGGTTAATAGTCAAGACATCCTAGAAATTGGTGGGTGTGATGTCACAACCCTAGTCCAGCAGTTTGGTTCACCTTTGTATATCTTAGACGAAGCAACCCTGCGTTTAGCTTGTCAGCAATACCGAGAGGCATTTAAGCAATATTACCAGGGTGAATCTCAGGTACTATACGCTTCAAAAGCCTGGAGTTGCTTGGCTGTTTGCGCCATTGCTGCATCTGAAGGTTTAGGAATAGATGTAGTTTCCGGAGGCGAACTCTACACAGCTGTGACTGCGGGTGTTAGCCCAGATAAACTTTACCTCCACGGTAACAATAAATCTCGTCAAGAACTAGTTTTAGCCATAGATTCTGGTTGCACTATTGTGGCGGATAACTGGGAAGAACTGCATACCTTAGTGAAAATAGCCGAACCAGAAGGAGAATCATCTGCTCCCATACGGATTATGTTGCGGTTAACACCAGGAATTGAATGTCATACCCACGAATACATCCGCACGGGACATTTAGATAGTAAGTTTGGCTTTGATCCCAATGATTTGGACGAAGTATTTACTTTTGTTAGTCAGCAACCTTCCTTAAACTGTGTGGGGTTACACGCTCACATTGGTTCACAAATTTTTGAACGCCAACCCCATCAGGATTTAGCTGCTGTTATGGTGGAGTGGTTACAAAAAGCCGCAAACTATGGTTTAAGTCTGACGGAATTAAACGTTGGCGGTGGTTTAGGAATTAAATACACGGAATCTGACGATCCCCCCACTATTGAAGCATGGGTTAAGGCTATTTGTGATGTGATTCAAGCAGCCTGCACGTCAAAAAATCTACCCTTGCCAAAATTGCTCTGTGAACCAGGGCGATCGCTCATTGCCACAGCCTGCATCACAGCCTATACTGTTGGATCATCAAAAGTTGTACCCGACATTCGTACCTACGTGACAGTTGATGGTGGTATGTCTGATAATCCCCGACCAATTACCTACCAATCAGTTTATCGGGCAGTGGTTGCTAATAAACTATCTGCTCCTCTGACAGAAACTGTGACAATCGCCGGTAAACATTGTGAATCTGGGGATATTTTGATTAAAAATGCCCAACTGCCAAAAACTGAACCGGGGGACATTCTGGTGGTTATGGCAACCGGCGCGTACAATTACAGTATGGCATCCAACTATAATCGCTTACCCAAGCCCGCAGCTGTTTTAGTAGCCAATGGCGAGGCTAACTTAATTTCACGCCGGGAAACTTATCAGGACTTGATTCGACAGGATTGTCTACCAGATAGATTAAACCTGGACTAGTCACCAGCTTAAAGGTTGAAATTGGCCAGTTTCCCCACTTGTCGCCATTTGGCATTTTTCCAGGGTAACGACTACCTTGAAGTTAGAAGCTAAAAAAGCCTATTTTTTCCTGAACCCTTTCTTGACTCAAGGTTTGTTGTATACGCATCTCCAAAATTTACCTAGTTTTTGAGTAATTGCATCACTAGTGTGTACTTGCTCTTTCAGGAGAGAAAGGGCGGGAGAAATAGGCTAGTACAGTCACTGTCCGAGGAATTTGTTACCAAGGTCTAACGTAAACCTTTGAGGCATAACAACCACAGCGAAATGGCAGAATATTATTGAGGCATAACAAAGAGTAATCCAGATGTCATGAAAGATTTACCGCAGCAATGGCTGACAAACCTGGGATGGTCGCAGTCCTTGCTGCTGGGAATGCTGGATATCTTGTTAGTGTTGGTGCTGACATACATGATACTAGTTATTATTAGTGAGCGCCGAACACTCTGGATGGTGCGGGGCTTTATTATCTTGATGTTAGCCTCGGCAATTAGTGGCAGAATGGGTCTACTACTGCTTAATTTTGTCCTGGAAAAGTTGGTGATTGGCTGTGCTGTGGCCATGGCCGTTGCTCTCCAGTCAGAGTTTCGCCGCTTTTTGGAACAAGTTGGGCGTGGTGAATTCCAGCAGTTATTTAAGCCATCCAGTTTAACAATCCCTAAGTCTGATAGTGTAATTGATGAAATTGTGGATGCGGTGAAAGAACTTTCTAAAAACCGCATAGGAGCTTTGTTGATTGTGGAAACAACCGCTCCAATTCACGAGCGGGATTTTTCCGTACCTGGAGTTAAGCTAAATGCTGATGTTTCTAAAGAACTTATACAAACAATTTTTCAACCAAAAACCTTACTACATGATGGGGCTACTTTGATCCGTGGCTCGCGTATTGTTTCTTCAGGTATAATATTACCACTTTCGGGACGTACAGCCTCCCGCCAGTTAGGAACACGCCACCGGGCAGCTATGGGAATTACTGAGCGGGTGGAAAATTGTATCTGTGTCGTAGTATCAGAAGAAACGGGTTCTATTTCCATAGCGGAACGAGGAACTCTCAATCGACCACTGACTATTAGAACACTCAAAGAGTGTTTAGAGGCTCGATTATCCCCAAATGTAGACCGGGAAGCAGTTGCTCCTAGTATATTAGGTTTGGGTGTTCAGATGGGTCGTAAGGCTATCATACTAGTTTCACGTTTACTCGGATTACCATCGACCGCTTCTCGCAATAAAAAATGACAGCACAACCAACTAAACTGCAATTTTTACCCCCTGACTTAAAACGAGAACTACTGCCAAAACACGTTGCAGTGATTATGGATGGCAATGGTCGATGGGCTAAACGTCAAGGTCTGCCCAGAATTATGGGACATAAGCGAGGAGTGGATACCCTCAAGGATTTGCTGCGCTGTTGCAAAGACTGGGGAATTGCAGCCCTCACAGCTTATGCTTTTTCTACTGAAAACTGGAAAAGACCCCAGGAAGAAGTAGATTTTTTGATGACTCTGTTCCAAAAAGTTTTACGCCAAGAACTACGGGAAATGATGGAGGAGAATGTACAAATCCAGTTTGTGGGGAATTTACAGGCTTTACCGCCATCGCTCCAAGCTGAAATCTCCCGATCAATGGCAGAAACTCGCCATAATCAGGCTATTCGGTTTACAGTAGCTACTAACTATGGCGGAAGGCAGGAAATTTTACAAGCTTGCCGAGCGATCGCGGAAAAAGTGCAGCAAGGCCTGCTTAAACCTGATCAAATTGATGAAGAATTATTTGAGAGTCACCTTTACACCGCGGGGATTACTGACCCAGACTTATTAATTCGCACTAGTGGGGAAATGCGGCTTTCCAATTTTCTCCTTTGGCAAATGGCCTATGGGGAAATTTATATCACTGATGCTCTTTGGCCTGACTTTGACCGGCATGAGTTTCACCGCGCCTTATCTGCCTACCAGAAACGAGAGCGGAGATTCGGTAAAGTCTAAATTAATATCGTATATTCCATACTTATTTACACACACAATTTTACCAGACCATCCCTAGTTTTTCTTCTATCAAATCACCATAATCTTATGGTGATTTTCTTGCTATTTGATTTATTGATCTGTAATATTCATGACTAAAGGTAAAATACTAAAACTTGATTGGTTAACTGTAGATTAAAATTGAGGAGCCTGCAAGTCTCTATGTGGCTGGATAATTGGAATCAATGGAAAGGTAAGTCTTTAAAAAGCTGGATATGGCTGTTTCTAGTGGTAGTTAGCTTAAGTAGTGTTATCAGTGCCTGTTCTGGTTATGGTGGTAGCAGTTCAAAAAAAGAACTGACCTTTGTCAGCTATGCCGTCACCCGGTCTGCATATAAAAAAATTATTCCTCTCTTTGTAGAACAGTGGCGAGAAAAAACCGGACAGACCGTTACCTTTGGTCAAAGCTACGGAGGCTCAGGCTCCCAAACTCGTGCTGTAATTGACGGGTTAGAAGCAGACATAGTAGCCTTAGCATTATCAGCAGACACCCTACAAATCCAGAATGCTGGATTGATTAAACCCGGATGGGAGAAAAAAACACCCAACGGCGACGGCATTGTTCACCGTTCTGTGGGGGTAATTATTACCCGCCAAGGCAACCCCAAAAATATCAAAACCTGGAATGATTTAGCCAGGGATGATGTTAGCGTAGTTACTGCCAACCCTAAAACCTCCGGTGGCGCTCGTTGGAACTACATGGCATTGTGGGGGAACGTCACCCAAACAGGAGGCACGGAAAAACAAGCCCAAGACTTTGTAACTAAAGTTTACAGCAACGCCAGAGTACTCCCCAGAGATGCACGCGAAGCCACAGACGCATTCTTTGTGCAAAAACAAGGAGACGCGCTGATCAATTATGAAAATGAAGTGATTTTAGCTCAACAACAGGGACAAAATTTACCTTACCTAGTTCCTGACATTAACATTTCTATTGATAGCCCCATTGCCGTAGTAGATAGTTATGTTGACCAGCGAGGAACCCGCGAAGTGGCAGAAGCCTTTGTGCAGTTTCTTTTTACTCCCCAAGCCCAGAGAGAATTTGCCAAGGCGGGATTTCGCCCTGTAATACCGGAAATAGCCGCAGAATTTGCCGACACTTACCCGCAAATCTCCACCCTATTTACTATCCAAAATTTTGGCGGTTGGAATCAAGTTACTCCCCAATTCTTCGGTGATGGGGGAATTTTTGACAACACCCAAGCCAATATTACTCGACGTTAGACTTAATTATCTGCAAAATTATCTGCAAACAATGACAGTTGCCAACACACAGTCAACCATCCCCCCCGCCCCTAAGAAAAACTGGCAGCGCTTTTCTTTGCCCTGGGGAATTACCATCACCTATCTTTCTATTATCCTACTTTTGCCCGTGTCTGCCTTAGTGCTGCGGGCTGCAACTTTGACACCAGGAGAGTTTTGGCGACTGGCTACTGATCCCGTTGCCCTGTCAACTTATAACATCACCTTTGGCACTGCTTTTGTTGCCGCGGCTATTAACTGCATGGCTGGAACTGCTACGGCGTGGGTGCTGGTGCGCTATGACTTTCCTTTCAAGCGAGTTTTAGATGCCGTGATTGACCTGCCTTTTGCCCTGCCTACGGCGGTAGCAGGTATTACCCTGACTACTATTTACAGTGAGCAGGGGTGGATTGGTGCATTGCTTGCCCCTTTAGGCTTAAGGGTGGCTTTTACTCGCCTAGGGGTGGCAGTGGCTATGGTGTTTATTTCTGTTCCTTTTGTAGTGCGTAGTGTCCAGCCAGTACTGCAAGAGTTAGACCACAGCATTGAAGAGGCCGCTTGGTCTTTAGGGGCTTCCCATTGGGAAACAACTTGGCGGGTGGTGTTACCCCCCCTTATACCTGCTATCCTCACAGGTACAACCCAAGCTTTTGCCAGGGCTGTGGGGGAATATGGATCCGTAGTTTTAATTGCTGCTAATATTCCTTATCAAGATTTGATTGCCCCTATTTTAGTATTTCAGCGCCTTGAACAAAACGATATGGCCGGGGCTACGGCTATTGCCACAGTATTACTGGTGATTTCCCTGGTATTGTTGCTGATGGTGAATTTATTGCAGGCTTGGAGGCAACGTTATGAGGGTTAAACCTAAATCTACTCAATTTCATCAGGGTAGAGAGTGGGGCAAAGTTGCTTTGATTGCAGCAGTGGTTATATATTTGGCTTTGGTGTTACTTCTTCCTACTCTTTACGTATTCATTGGAGCTTTTAGCCGGGGTATCAGCCCGTTTTTTGCTACTCTTACTAGTTTTGATTTTACTCAAGCTGTGCGCCTTACCGCATTGGCTGTAGGGGTGGCTGTACCCCTAAATGTAGTCTTTGGGCTATGTGCGGCTTGGGTAATTGCCCGCCGTCGGTTTCGGGGACGTACTTTGTTATTAAGTATTATTGATTTGCCTTTTTCCATTTCCCCTATTGTGGCTGGTTTAATGCTAGTCTCCCTTTATGGACGCAATGGGCTACTAAGCAACATACTACAATTTTTAGACATCAAGATTATTTTTTCTTTCCCTGGTATTGCTCTGGCCACTATGATGGGGGGAATGCCTTTTGTGGCTCGTGAAGTGATTCCCATCTTAGAAGAGGTGGGTACTCAGGAAGAAGAAGCAGCTAAAACTCTAGGGGCTGGAGAATGGGAAATTTTCTGGCGGGTGACACTACCTTCTATTCGTTGGGGATTGTTTTATGGTGTTGTTCTCACCACAGCCCGGGCAATGGGTGAGTATGGTGCTATTGCTGTAGTTTCCAGCAATTTAATTGGCCGTAGCCAGACCCTGACTCTATATGTAGAAGAGGCTTATCGCAATTATGATTCTCAAAGTGCCTTTGCAGCTGCGGTGGTGTTAGCTGCTCTTGCTGGTGCAACTTTAGTGATTAAAGAGTTTTTTGAGCGTCGCACCCGGATTAAAAATGAAGAGTCTTTAGAGGAATAAGGTAATATTTAGCTTAAATTTTTTAAACCCTCCTTTGCCAAAGCCAGATTATGCGGCTAGATAAATACAACCTTGGCGACTATACTCCCGGCGCTCCCTATTGGAAACAGCTGTTATGGTACTTTATTGGTTCTCCTTTAGTGGAGAGTTATTGGCTTCCTATTTCATCTGCTAAGGTGAAAATACTACGAATGTTCGGAGCTACCGTTGGTGATGGTGTCCGCATTAAACCGGGAGTGCGGGTCAAGTTTCCCTGGCGGTTAACTCTGGGTGATTATGTCTGGGTTGGTGAAAATGCTTGGATAGATAATTTGGCTGATATAACTATAGGCAGTCATGCCTGCATATCTCAAGGGGTGTATCTCTGTACTGGTAATCATAATTGGAATGATCTTAACTTTGAGTTAAAAATTGCTCCTATTGACATTGAGGCGGGTTGTTGGATTGGAGCTAAATCAGTTATTGGACCTGGAGTTACTGTTGCTAGAGGTGCTGTATTAACTATGGGGGGAGTGGCTGTTAAATCATTAGAACCCATGACTATTTATGGGGGAAATCCCGCCCAAGCAATTAAACCAAGAAAAATATACGGCCAGTAGCCAAAATCATGGAAGATAATAAAGTGGTAATTAAACTGTAAAGTAAATAATTTGCTTATGTCTCCTGTAGTGAAAGCCGTGACAAAGCCACTCTGGCCAATGATTACTTTTGTTATGTTCCTGACGTTGATCAGTGGTTTAATATTTTCCGCTCCCACCTGGGCTGAGTCCTTTAATTTGGGAGTTAATAACGGTTATCTGAGTTCTTGTCCTCCTAGTAATAATTGTGTTGTTAGCCAAAGGGCTGATGCTAAACACGCCATTGAACCGATTACTTATCATGTGGACAGGGACACAGCACGGGGAATTTTACTGCAAGTTATCAATGTTGTTCCCCGTACAGAGGTGATAGAACAAACAGATAATTATATTCATGCTTTGTCTAAAAGCCGCATTTTTAAATTTGTGGATGATGTGGAGTTTTATCTACCTGCTCATGAGTCTGTGATTCATGTCCGTTCAGCATCTCGCATTGGAGAATCAGATCTGGGTGTTAACCGGAGACGTGTAGAGCAAATTCGTCTGGCTTTGCGGGACTTAAATATTTAACTAACTTCTATTAATTAGGGAAGTTGAGAGTATGTCTCACCTGAAGCGAAAATTTTGGCAATATTGCCAGTGTTGGGCTTTATTCATTGTTGTAGCTTTGAGTTTTGGCGGATGGGATGTACAATCAGCCCAGGCGGTACTGCGACAACATCATGATGCCCCTGGTGTTTTGCGCTACCACTCCCAAGTATCAATTAAAGATGAAAAAGGCTATTCTTGGCAGGTGGTGCTGTTTAAACAAAATTACAACCTCCCAATTCAAGAATTAAAATTACGCCTAGTGGGGTTTCCTGGTGTTGTAGAAGTGGCGCACCCCCAAACATTAGAAATTGAAACGGTATCAGGAAAGCTGCTGGCTGCATCTGATGTATATGCTTTGGCAGCACCTGCACCTAATGTGGGGGAGTATGATTTGACAAATATTTTACCACAGTTGCCAACCACTGATGCACTAAAACTTTATCTGCCAATTAAAGGCGGAAAAACATTAATTCTCAAGATTCCTAATAATGTAGTAACTGAGTGGCAATGGTTAACAACGGAAATTGATTGAGTGATGGTTTGCTAATGTTTGCTTAACAACGGTGTAAAATAACTCATCTAGAGGTATACCTTTTGCTTTAGCCATGGTGGAAATCACACTTTTAGGGGCAAAGGAACAGTATAACCCAGCTTCTAAAAACCAAGGTTGTCCCTCCGGGTCGATGCGGAAGTCAAATAAACTGTAGTGGCGACACCCCAAAGCTTGATGACAGTTTTTAGCTACTTCCTGAACTTTGGCCGTAATGGGGTCGGTAATATCTACAATCCAAGATTTTTGATGATCTTTGGCGCTAAAAGTTAAATTACCATCATCTGTTTCTTTGAGTTTATCAGCATAGCTGCGGATGGGTTTGTGGTGAGGATCTAATTTATATTCTTCCAAGGGTAAACCTACTAACTCCCCATCTTGAACCAGGACTCCACACCTCACTTCTCGACCGAGTTGAATAAATTTTTCCACAATGACCTCATCTGCATATTTAAATGCTGTCTGTAAGGCTGGTTGGTAGTCACTGGCTTGTTTGACTAGTGTTACCCCTAAAGAATTGTCAGATTTGCTGGGTTTGATAATTACTGGTGGTGTAATTGTGGGTACATCTCCAGGGCGTAGCAATTCTCCCTGGGGTACTTTTACCCCTGCTCCGGCTACTATTGCTTTGGTTGTGGCTTTGTGGCTGGCTATTGCCATTACATCTGCTGTGTTACCTATGTAAGGAATGTTCAGCAGGTCGAATAAGGCGCGGTAGTGGGTCATTCCGGGAATACAAAACATTTGTGGTAGTACCAGGTCAATGTTTTGTTCACTGATAAACTTGATAGCATCAACCACAGACATGGGTTTGGTTGCAGCGATATCTTCTCGACTGACAGAAGGAGGAAAACGCCACAGCCCATCTGGTGTAATGTATGCTATGTAAAAATCATACCGCGATCGCTCTGCTGTTGCTTCTAAGCAGTCTTGGGCATAAAGGCGGGACAAATTGCAGTAAAAATCATTGTGTGCGGAGCCAACTAAATGAAGAATACGAAGTATGGGCATGATTTATGTGTAGTAAGCGTAATAATTGTGTGTTTCACCAAATAAGATTGGTTCTGGTCCGGAAAGATAATTTACTAATCTCCGCCTAACTCCACCAGTTTTCCAATGTTGAAATCTATTTTTACCCATCCTTTGAGTTGTTGCAGATTTTTGAGTAAAAGTAAGGGAATCTGCCAATGGTGTAGAGTTAAAAATGGTATGGGGTCATGGAGGCGGAAAATGGCATCAGTGCCGCGCAGTAAGGTATGTAGGGATGTTTGTAATTGTTGCCAAGAACGGATACCAGTTAACCGCCAAATTTCGTGATATAACCAGTAAGTTGGCTTGCTGTTGGCTAAAGGTTCTAGGGGGGCCGGTTGGGGGGTTTTACCAAGATAGGCATCAGCCACACCAGGATGATTATAAAACATGGTAATGGCTGAATGGGTACGGGGGTTACATTCAATGGCGTAAACTGTACCGTCTGAAGCTTGGATAAAGTCAAAGGAAACTTGTCCAGTTAGTCCTAAACTGTTGACGAAGCGTTCCACCCATTCACGAATTTGGGTATTTTCTAGATTTTCGTAGTTGATTTGAAATGCGGAAGAGTTAGAACAGCAATGCAGTCTTAATTCTCCATTCCGCACCGTGCTGTGTGTGCATAACTCCCGACCAGGAATAAACTCTTGCATAATCCAAGGGTTTTCTGGACTGATGGGTAAACTATTGACAAATGCTGCTGTTTGTTCTGTTGTCTCACAAGGTAGTTTGGTTAAGTTTAGCCGACGAACTGAGTCGTAAGCAATATTTTTCAAGATATACTTGCGAGTTTCTTGACTAAAGTCAAAGTTAATTACTTGTTGGGGATCTGTGATTTTAAAAGATTTAGGTACAGATAAACCAAGCGATCGCGCCAATTCAGTAAAGGCAAACTTATCATCTAGCATTTTGGTAACATCTGCATCAAAGTGAAAAACTTCGCAGTATTGTGATAATGCAGGTTTTGCTAGAGAGTCGTAGTAACTAGCCACGGGACTGCACACAGGCACATAAACATCAACCTTTTCTTTTTTAACGATGTCTACTAACGCCTGAATGTAGCTTTCTGGGTCTGTTTCTGGTGCGGGTACTGTATAAAAAGCACTGACAGCCTGAGAAAATCTATGTCCAGATAACCAGTATTTGTGAGTTTCAATTAAAATAACTCGGTGTCCCGCAGCATGGAAGGAGCGGGCAAGTTGCAGTGCTTTAGTCATCTTAGCCCCACTCACCATGATAGTTTGAGGATGAGCGGCTACAACTTTTTTCTTAAACGGCCACAGCACAACACCCCACAGTAAAGACAGCAATACTATCAAGGCGTTGAAGGGCAAGGCTATTAATAATAATATCAGAGTAGCGAGAGTTTGAAACAAAGTTACTAACTTTACCTTGACACTGGTTGATGAGGTTTTGGATTTTGCCAGAGATAAAGAAATTGATTGTGCCATAAATTTTGGTAACTAAGGAAAATAGAAGCTACTGTGTAGCCACAAATGATGTAGGGTGTGTTGCTTTGATAACCCACCCTACTTAAAATTACGCCACCCGTCTAATTAAAGTGATACCGTCTCGCACAGGTAACAAAACTTGCTCTACACGAGGATCAGCAGCAACAACACGGTTAAACTGGGCGATGGCTTCACCGTTGGCGCTGCGTTGTTCTGGCGGTAAATAAACCTGTCCTTGCAACAAGGTGTTATCCACACAGATTAACCCATCGGTGGTGAGTAGGTCATGGTCTAAAATGGTTTGGAAGTATTGCACATACTCTTTTTTATCAGCATCAATGAAAATCAAATCAAATGATTCTTTCTTGGCTGCTAATTTCTGGAGTGTGTCTAAAGCTGGTGCTACTTCCACTAGGATTTTTTGACCGTGGGGAGACTCACTAAAGCAATTTTGAGCAAACTGCGCCACATAAGGGTCAACTTCGCAGGCTATCAGCTGTCCGTCCTTAGGTAGTGCTTCCGCCATAGCCAAAGCTGAGTATCCAGTGAACATTCCTACTTCCAAAATGCGCCTGGCTTTAGTCATGTGAACAAACATTTTTAATGTCTGTCCTTCCAGATGTCCTGAGAGCATTTCTTGCTCTAGTTGACGTACTGTTTCATGATCATTAAAGCGTTTACCCCAATCTTCTTGACTGGTTTTTTGCGCCAACGCTGTTAATGCGCCAGATTCAGGGGTAGTGTAATCATCCAAATAAGGATCTAAACCCTTCGCTAATTCAAAGCTTTGGCCTAGAGAATCTAATATTTCTGGGGAAATATGATTTTCTTCAGCTAACTTCAGGGCTTTTTGTAGCAAAGCTACTAAAATGCCATGTGGGGTTATGGGTCTGGCTGTTGGTTTTTCTACAACATTTGTCATGGCTTTACACCCCTAACAGTTGGGCTTCTTGACCGTGAATGTATGCGTCAACCCCTTCTCCACCGCGAGGATATTTAGCACAAAGAAGTTTGTGTTCACCTAAAGCCTCAGTCAGTTCTTCACGAGTTAAGTCATTGGCAAAGAAGCATTCACCGATGGGGCGAGGCATGGCAGCGCGTTGTTTACCATCGCGTGTTAGGGTGATAGATTGGGTAGCATCCCACAGCAAGTTTTCCTCTAACAGGGGATGATCTAGTGATAAACCTATGCGACTCATTAAGTCTAAAATGCGATCGCGCTCTGTGGTGGGAATGTAGCCGCGTTTGGCTGCAATGGTTGCAGATAAAGCCATATCTATATTCACCGCATGACCGTGATAGAGGGGTACACGAGGAGCTAATTCTAAAGTAGGACTCCAACTGTGACCGTAGGCAATAACGCGATCAAGGTCTATTTCATGCAGGTTAGGAGTCTCCAACTCTAGCATGGTTTTGATGGCTTTGTAGTTTACCTTATGGGCAATCTCTTTGATTTCAGGTGTAGCATTGACGTGTCCAAAGTGTGTATAAAGCAGTTCTTCCCCATATTTGTATAGGAGTTCAAACACTTCTGAGTTAGAAACTACAGCAATTTTCACCAACTCTGCCATACCATTGCGAACTTGAGAAGTTGGCAAGGTTTTCAAAAATGAGAAATCCAGAATTACTTTTAAAGGTGCGTGATATGCTCCCAGGCGGTTTTTCAACTTGCGGTGATTAACTGCTACCTTAATTGCTACCCCCGCATCAATTAAACCAATCAGAGTAGTAGGAATGCGGATATAATTACTCTTACGACGATAAGCAGCGCAGGCAAACCCAGCTACATCAGTAATTAGACCACCACCAACAACTAAAACTGGTTCTTTGCGAACTAAGCCAAAGTCAGCAAAAGCATCAACAATTTTTTCAAAAGTTGCTAAGGTTTTATCTGGCTCCGTGATGATGATGGGAAACACTGTCAGATCAATACCATAGTGCTTAAAGTATGATCTGATTTCCTCGCCATACAGTTCATAGACATTGGCATCAATTACGGTTAAGCAACGTCCGAATTTGCTGTAAGTGTCCGCAAGTTCGTTGTTTTCAACGTTAAATGCACCATTGACATAGACAAGACTAAAGTCTATTTTTTCGTAACCTTGCACATGAAATGCGGTTTCTGTAGCGGCGAAGGATGCTTGCACGTTGTTCATTTTAGTTCACCTTATTTTCAGTAAAAAAACTGTCAGATTTGCTGATATTTGCGATTTACTTCCATACTTTTTTTTATCTGGAAGTCAAACTTCAGATAAAAGGCATGAAAAAACAGGCTTTTGGTCAAAAAGCTAAAGTTTATTGCTGACTGGTATTGTCATTTAACAACACCATTCATTTGAATAAATTCTGTAGACGGGTTTACCTCAAATTGGAGGCTACTTCTGAACTAGTCAACTAGTCCCACTAGCAATATATTGCCATCATACTCGCACTTGTCCTTTAGGGATTGTTGACCTGGACTGTGGAAAGATCATCTGAAATCAGATGTATTCCCCTAAGTTTAACCTAGAGGCTTCCCCATAGTAAGGTTCCGTAAAAGTCCTATATTGAAAAAATCTTTGTAGACCTGATCTCCAATCTTTAATTTAAGATTAGAACCTTGATTAACCTTTAGTTCGCTGTTTCTTAGCATTACTATCAAACCCTATGTCGCTAAATTCGTCTATTCTATTTTGCTGAGAATCACAGTGGACTTATAGGAAGTTTACCTGCTATCTAAAACCTAGACAAAGCTAGACTTTACTTCTTACTTCAACGGGAGCATGGGAGCAGTTATCCCTCCGTAAGCTTTCACGCCTTAGCCAAACGCGATAAATCAATTGCGGTATTTAGATCCCTGTCCGTCTCATAACTGCAATTCTCGCAGTGATAAGTTTTTTCTGGGAAGATAACTTACGCAAGTTAAAAATTTGGCTTTTTCGTTACTCCAGGCTTGGAGGATATTGCTTGTGTATCAGGGAACTATGTTCGCCCAAGACTTTTTCCACACCCTTTCAGTGGCTCCTGAAAACTGGGTGGGCATATTAAAAGTACAACACAACACACAACATTAAGATAATACAAACAATAACATATGTAAAGCTATAAATTAATTTTTTTACAATTTTTTTTACAAATTAACGTAATCATAGGGGTTTCAGCCGTTAGAGATGATAAAATAAGTAACGTTTGGTTAACTTTGTTTAATTCCTTCATGATATATTCCCGGTGGTGTGCTGACAGTAGCCAGCATTTAAGCTCACAGGTGTAGGTTTATTTGGCGTTGTTGATTTTTAATGATGATTTTGTCGCACCCAGGTTTATAGTATCGGGCTTTCTACGTACTGCTTTTATCCTCAAAGGGAATAGCCCCAAAGCGAGTTTTTAATTTTTCGGCGTATTTTTTCGCCTGTGCTAAACCTTCTGTATCCGGTAAATCGGGTTTTTTAGCTTCGTTGAGAGATAATCCAAGCAATAATATATTCTGTTTTTTTACCAGAAATTCCCGCAGATACTAAAATATTAGTATCTATAACTATTTTCATTCCCCTCTCCTATAAGCATCAATTTATTCTGCAATTAAAAGATTTCTATAGAAATGTTTTCAATATTAAAATCTAATTTCTCACATAATTTACAGCAGAAAGCGACAATATAATTAGAACTTCCATGACTTTCCACAAAATATAAATCTGTAAATTCTATGGGTGATCTTAATTTTGAATTGTCTTTCTGATTGGAAAAGTATCGACTTAGTTCTGCACTAGTCATGATTGACTTAAATTCTGTTGGAGATTCATTGAACAAAATTTCACAGATTTTTTTCACTACCTCTCGCCAGGTTTTGATTTTATATTTATCCTCTCCTACAACTAAAGTTTTAGGCTTAGTCCCACGAAAGTCTATTTCTTTATTCAAGTCATAAATTTTATCTTCCTCAACATCTTTAGTAAAACTTGATTCTGGATACTTCCATATTTTAACTGCTTTTTCTGCTAGTACATTAGCCCGGTTGACAATAGAGTTTTCATTCCACTCTTCAATATTTTTTAATTCACAACTTAAACTTATCTTACTGGTTTCATAGTCAATTTTCTGTTTACTCTTAAAGTCTTTATTAGATAAGCTACTATTTTTTGCTGTTAAACTCAAATTACCCAGAGTATGTAAATATTTGCCATGAATTTCTGAATACTTATCTCCTAAAACCTGTTTCCATTTAGGAGTGAGTTTCTGGGGCATAATATGTTCAATTGTCAAGTCCTGAATATTAATATAAGGAGCGTCATAATGCTCTAGGCTTTCAAAGAGAAAGTCTCTGTTCTTAGGAGTTAACTTATAAACTTCTTTATAGATAAGTGTTTCTTTAAATTCTTTGTCAGATGGGAATTTGAGACTAGCAGACTTGTTTTTAATGATAAAGGACATAATATCAAAATATTTTTTTTCCCAAGTAGGTTCTTTCTTAATTTCTTTCGATAATGTGAGAAAGAATTTATTTAGTCCTTGGGTTGAATTGTTCACTAAGATTTTTCTAAAAGCATAACTTTCTATTAGTTGAATGATAGCCTGGACATCAGACGCACCTAGAACACCTTGATTAAATAAGTCAAATACATCCATGAGAAAGGGATGACATACTGTAAACTCTAGGCAATGTAACCGATGGAGAGCCTTATTGATGTCTTTATGAGGATGCTGGGAGGTATTGACAAAGTAGCTATAAATTTGAGCATACTTGAGGAGATGTTGGAGGATACTAGAACTATCTCGGGAAAATTGATTTTTAGAATATTGCTTAAATTCATTATAAACAGCCCTTTTACTTTGTGTAATATCTTTGTGCAAAGTGTATATCAAGAATACACGAATAAAATCGGCTACATTACCAGAAAGCTGTTCGATTTTTGTCCAATAGTTATTATAAAGCTGTTCTTGGTCTGATTGACTTAAACCCATGAGAATATAATTTCTGATTAAATCTCCATCTGTTAAATCAACTCCAGTGGAATTTAAGCTCTCAAAAATTAATTGGGGGTCATCAATATCCTTCTCAAGCTCAATATGGACAATTTCTAATTTTTTGAACAGTTCAAATATATCATGTACTGAAATAGGGCAACTAGATATTTTATCATAAAAAAATAGATAGTTTTGAATAATATTTGAATCATTCTTTTGAATATCTAAGTTATCAAATAAGCTTTGAAAGTAAGATTTATCTTTCGTGTTAGGCTTTAACCTAATCCGTTGTGACTTGTCTGTACATCTTTTGTTAATTAAGTAGTCATTTAAGATATCTTCTTGTAAATCTGCTTCTGATGATGTTTGATTTTGTGTGTCTTTCAAGTAATTGGCTAAAGCCAACAATAGTAAGGAAATGGTAGTTAGTCTTTGCTGTCCATCGATCACCATCCATTCGTCTTGATGGTTGTATATGTTAACTAAAGCTCCTAGAAAATGACTGCGCTTACCAGAATCTTGCAAATAGATAATATCTTCCCACAGCTTTTTACAGTTGTTGACTTTCCAGGCATAATCTCTTTGATATACAGGGATGACAAAACTTTTATTTCTGCCTTCTAGGAACTGATAAATGGGTTGTCTTTTAACTTGCATAGTCCAAAAAATAACAAGGGAGCAAATTCCAGAATATCAGACAATGGGACAAAGTGATCGCCCCACCTAGTCTCCACATTGGATAGAGGTACTTTCAGAGTTTTAAATGTGAAGTTAGAGGTATTATAAAATACATAACCTGATTTTATTGGCAGTTCTCGAGCGATCGCATTTAGTCCAAAATCTCCCGCCTTTAATTGTTGATAAAGCTTAAGTACCTCATCTTTACTGGGTTCTAGTAAACAATCCAACCGCCGCAGTACAGTTATAGATAAAATAACATCTCTGTATGTTCACCGTACATAGACATCTCTTAGCACATCGTCAGCAATGCCCCAGATAAAATTAACTATAGCGTTATGTGTGGTGTAATTCATATTGCCAGCACAGTAGATAAATTAGGCGATAGTTGCCAATATGATTGACAGTAAGATTTACTGATATCATTTTACAACACTATTTGCAAGTTTTTAATATAAATGATACTATGTAGTTGTGGGTGAACGTCGGCTTCATGCCGTGTGTTTGAGTGGCTTGTGTACTTAAACCTAGCCCACAAACCATTTAAGTTTATCCAATGATAATGGGTTAGAATCGGTGTACCACTCTCCATAGTTCTTATTTCTCCGATCATCTAAATCCATAATCATTCTGTATTTTTGAGCAATTGGAATAAAATACTTATCTTCATGACGCTCATATTTATTGGGTATAGGTGAGAATGCGGCTTGCTTTGAATGAGCTTTTGTTCTCCAGATTTAGGCATAATGCGGATAAATATATGATTTATTTTTGAACAGTGCGATAAGTCTGATGAGGATCATTTGGGTTTTCAGGATTAGTATATTCAAGCAAACCATCATCAATTAAAGGTTTTAAATATTTATCTAATAAATATTTTTTATTTCTGTTTAATAAAGATGCTAATTCATTGGATGAGCGAGGTTGTATTTCACACAATTCAAGGATTAAATTTTTAATTTCTTGTGGTTGAGTTCTTGCACCTATTTTTGCTAATCTGTCTTGTAAAGATTCCTTTTTTGTAGGAGAAAATAAATCAAGGCTCAGTTGTTCATGTGTAAGTTTACTACTGTCCAGATTAGGAGTTGAGGACTGTCCAGACAAGATTTCTTCCTCAACTGTACTACTGTCCAGATTAGGAGTTGAGGACTGTCCAGATAAGATTTCTTCCTCAACTGTACTACTGTCTAGATTAAAGTTATCTACCTCTGATTTTTCTGTTGATAGAAACTGAGGGTTAAGGGTGTAGTAAGTGGCTGATCCTTTGCGTTCTTGTACCAGTAATCCGCTATCCCGTAAGCGTCTCAGATGGTCACTGGCGGTGAGAGTATCACAATCATTGCTTTTACGGTAAATTAAATTATTAATCATTCCCATTTGTCTTAAGACGACGAGTGCTTTGGCTTCATCATTACTTAATCCATAGTTTTTAAATTGTGTCAGCCATTCAAGATCATTTCCGTCTAGGAGATGATGGGTAAAAAGGGTAACATGAAAATCATCTCTATCCCGATTAGAAACAAATAAAGGCAGGGTTAAGTTGGCTTCTCGCATTTTCTCTAACATAACGTTACCTCCAGATCCTTTTGTCTCTGCCAAATTTATTTCATGGAGAACTGCGGCAATTTGTTCGTTACGAGTTTTTGATCCTGGTTGGTCAAATTCATCTGTCGGTTTGAGAGAATAACCAGGATTACGAATTTCTAAACGATCAGAGAAGCGGATAATCTGGATGGGACTCCGTTCTCGATAGTTACGGTGCATGACAGCGTTAACTATCGCCTCTCGGATTACTTTACGGGGAATAAGTGGGGTTTCTCTGCGGTGAATTTCGTTTTCTGCGAGGCCAAAGGCTTTGGGGATATCGTTAAGAACAAGTGTGATTAATTTGGGAATGGCTAATAATAGGGGTTCACGGATTTCGATACTTTGATAACGCTTATCAGGATCTGAAACCCATTCCTTACCTTCTACAAGGATGTAATCTATACGGTGCATCGGAAAGTAACGTCGTAGGGTGATCGCATTTCCGAATAAGATTAATCCGGCAAAGGTGAGGCAGTATTCTCCTTTTTGGTTAGGATTTTTGGTGATCGCATTGAGGGCAAAAAGTAATCTCTGATCATCGTAATTGAGTTCGCTGGCGTTGGGGTTTACGTCTTGTCTTTGTCTGCGGTAAGCGGCGATCGCTTCTGGATCTACATCATCAAGGGTAGCATCTGGGATAGTTGTAGTGTCGTAGGTTTGGGCGTTGCGTTCTTTATAAAACAGTTCCATATCTCTCTCAGTGCATTTTTGATCGCTTGAAGCGGTGCGTCTAAATGCGCCCTTGGGAAGTCCTCTGCTAGTAATATAAACAGGTTTTTCAGAGGGTTGAACTTCAGGAATAAAAGCAACAATTACAATTTTTCCTTCCTTGGTAGCAGTTTCTATCTGGGGACGAATAGTAATATTAAAGATTTGTGTGCATTGGGTAGCTAATTGTTGTTTTATTTTGTCAGGATCTGCTATTCCTTCAATTTCATAGTTATTAGTTTTACTTTCGTTTGGTGATTTGATCCCCAGTATCAGATAACCCCCTCCTAGACTGGGTTCATTAGAAAATGCGCTGATGGTTTCCCAGCAACTTTTACTCACTTCTGAGCCTTTTTTTGCTTCTATTTTTACGCCTTCATCTTCAGTAATGAGGATGTCCCAGAGTTCATCAAGAGATGTCATCGCCTACGGCACTGGCGAAGCCAATCGCCATCTTCCAAACAAATCGGGATGACTGGATTTGAACCAGCGGCCCCTTCGTCCCGAACGAAGTGCGCTACCAAGCTGCGCTACATCCCGTTAAAATTACCCTCCTGTGATTATATCATAAATAATCAAAATTCATCAACTCACAGGTTTACTTGCTACCATGAGACTTGCATCATATTATCAAAATCAAAGTAAATGGTGAGTGTTAAACCCAAGTGGTTGCGAGTAAAAGCCCCCCAGTGGGAGCGAGTTGGCGCAGTTAAAGAGGTTCTGCGGGATTTGGGACTGAATACAGTTTGTGAGGAAGCCTCTTGTCCTAATATAGGTGAGTGCTTCCAAGCAGGCACTGCTACATTTTTAATTATGGGTCCGGCTTGTACCCGTGCCTGCCCTTACTGTGATATTGACTTTGAAAAAAAACCCCAACCCCTAGACCCCAAAGAACCAACCCGACTGGCGGAAGCTGTGCGCCGGATGAAACTTAATCATGTAGTAATTACATCTGTTAATCGGGATGATTTACCAGATGGTGGTGCTAGTCAGTTTGTCAAGTGTATTGAAGCAGTACGCAGTGTTTCACCCCAAACCACAGTAGAAGTGTTGATTCCTGACTTGTGCGGTAATTGGAATGCTTTAGAAATTATTTTACAAGCCGCCCCAGAAGTACTTAACCATAATACAGAAACTATTGAGCGCTTATATCGTCGGGTGCGTCCCCAAGGCAATTACCAGCGCAGTCTAGAATTACTCAAGCGATCGCGCCAAATTGCTCCCCATGTATACACCAAATCAGGTATAATGGCGGGCTTAGGTGAGACTGACGACGAAATCCGTCAAGTTATGCAAGACCTAAGAAGTGTAGATTGTGATATTTTGACGATTGGGCAGTACCTGCAACCAAGTCAAAAGCACTTACAAGTTAATAACTTTATCACCCCAGAACAGTTTGCCACTTGGCAGGTATTTGGTGAACAAATCGGATTTTTACAAGTTGTTTCTTCACCATTAACTCGCAGTTCCTATCATGCAGAAGAAGTCAGAGCATTAATGGAACGCTACCCCCGCCAGATACCTGATACTATCTGATTGATATTAACCAACTATGATCGCGGTGCAAAAAACTACCATAGCAATTTTGGGTGCAGGGGCTTGGGGTGTAGCTTTAGCCAATTTAGCCACAGCAAATGGTCATCAAGTGCGGTTGTGGTCGCGTCGGGGAGGGCAAACTTTACAAACAGTTTTACAAAATGCCCAAATATTGTTATCAGCCATCTCTATGCAAGGGGTGAGGGAAGTAGCCTCTCAAGTACAATCATTTCCCCTGTCGCCAACCACAATTTTTGTCACGGCTACAAAAGGCTTAGATCCTCAAACTACCTTGACACCCTCCCAAATTTGGCAAACAGCTTTCCCCCATCATCCGGTAGTGGTTTTATCAGGTCCTAATCTATCAAAAGAAATTGAACAATCATTACCAGCAGCAACTGTAGTGGCCAGTCAAAACCAAGCAGCGGCAGAACTTGTGCAGATGGTATTTTCTTCTCCTTGTTTCCGGGTATACACAAATCCCGACCCCATAGGGGTAGAACTAGGGGGGACATTAAAAAATATTATGGCGATCGCTGCTGGTGTTTGTGACGGCTTACATCTAGGCACTAATGCCAAAGCCGCCTTAGTTACCCGTGGACTCACAGAAATAATTCGTATTGGCAGAAGTTGGGGGGCAAATACAGAAACATTTTATGGTTTATCCGGTCTAGGGGACTTGTTAGCAACTTGCAACAGTCCTCTCAGTCGTAACTACCAGGTGGGTTATCAAATGGCTAGTGGTAAAACCCTAACAGAAGTTCTTGCTGACTTACCAGGAACAGCCGAAGGTGTGAACACTTGCCGAGTCTTATTAAGACACGCCCAGCACCACAGTATTACCGTGCCCATCACTGAGCAAGTTTATCGCTTACTGCAAGGAGAAATTACCCCCCGACAAGCATTAGAGGAATTAATGTTACGAGATATCAAGCCGGAGTATAACTAAGTATTAAATCTCAATGAAAGTAATTTATTTTGACATTTTTTCTAAGTAAATATTAGTAAATGAATCACCACAGATGATAACTTGTGATTATTCGCCAATATTCCTGAGAAAAAAATCAGAAATTTTCTGGATATTACTTTTATGCCCTTGTAGATGTGACTATACCAATGATAACCATCATTTTTACAAAGTAGTCATCAATAATGATCAATCTCGTTAAATAATATGAAAATGCTGAGTTAGTAATTTTTCATATAAACCCTAGATATAGATTTGAATAGCTATTGGTTCAATTCTAACGTTAAACCAACAAAACCTGGTATTAGTGTTAGAAAACATCAGTATGTTTTTTTTGAAAACTTTACTGAAAAACTCTACCGTGTTAGTTCATATTGAATCACGGGAACAATAGCAACAGTTAATTATCTGACCGTAATCTATTGTTACCTGGAGCCATTGAGACGACCTTATGTCAGCAACATCTTTTCACACAGATAGCGGTTTGAAAGCCAAAAAGTACCGCCAGGCTTGGGACACAGAATTAACGGTTGATGATGGTGAGTTATCCCTAGATGATATTCAGGAGTTAGAAACAGCTGCCATTGATAGCCCAAACAGTAACCGTAGAAGTACTGATTTAGTACGTTTATATCTTCAGGAAATTGGGCGAGTTCGACTTTTAGGACGAGATGAAGAAGTTGCCGAAGCACAAAAAGTACAGCGATATTTGCGGATGCGGAATATACTAGCCCAAGCCGCAAAGCGAGGTGATGAAATCGTTACCCCATTTTTAAAATTAATTGAAGTTCAAGAGCGTTTAACATCAGAACTAGGACACCGCCCTTCTTTAGAAAGGTGGGCTACTACTGCTGGGGTCAATTTACCGGATCTGAAACCAACCTTAGCTCATGGTAAGCGACGCTGGGCAGAAATTGCCAAGTTAACACTAGAAGAACTAGAGCAAGTACAGAGCCAAGGACTTCAAGCCAAAGCACATATGATTAAAGCCAATTTGCGCTTGGTAGTCTCCATTGCTAAAAAATATCAAAATCGTGGTTTAGAACTATTAGATTTAGTTCAAGAAGGGACTTTGGGTTTAGAAAGAGCAGTAGAAAAATTCGACCCCACTAAAGGATATCGCTTTAGTACTTACGCTTACTGGTGGATTCGTCAGGGAATTACCCGGGCGATCGCTACTTCCAGTCGGACAATTCGCCTACCTGTTCACATAACAGAAAAGCTGAACAAAATTAAAAAAGCTCAACGCAAAATTGCTCAAGAAAAAGGCTACACTCCCACCCTGGAAGACCTAGCAGTTGAGTTAGAAATGACACCAATTCAGGTGCGGGAGGTCTTGCTTAAAGTACCCCGTTCTGTTTCTTTAGACACAAAAGTTGGCAAAGATAAAGATACAGAGTTAGGAGAATTGCTAGAAACTGACAGCGTTAGCCCAGAAGATGTGTTGATGCGAGAATCCTTACAAAAAGATTTGTATCGTTTGTTGTTAGATTTAACCAGCCGCGAACGGGATGTGATTCTCATGCGTTTTGGTTTGTCCGATGGTCATTCTTACTCATTAGCGGAAATTGGTCGCGCTCTTGACTTGTCGAGAGAAAGAGTCCGACAAATTGAATCTAAAGCATTGCAGAAACTCCGCCAGCCCAAACGCCGCAATATGGTCCGCGATTATTTAGAATCTTTAACTTAACCAGGGGATCTCCGGCTAAGTCAGATCATTGCTCAGAAGCCCTGAATTTAATAAATATTCGCAATAAGATATGATTGTTGCAAATTGTCCCCAACATTTGCTATATTCTCAATTAATGAGCTTTGTTGAGAAAAACTAGTATGGCTGTTTACACATCTACTTCACTCAAGGCAGAACTAAACGATCGCGGTTGGCGTTTAACTCCCCAACGAGAAACAATTTTACACATTTTCCAGGAACTTCCGCAAGGTGAACACCTCAGCGCCGAGGATCTTTATCAGCGCTTAGAAAGTGAAGGGGAAGGGATCAGTCTTTCAACCATCTATCGGACCTTGAAACTGATGGCACGTATGGGTATTTTACGGGAGTTAGAATTAGGGGAAGGTCATAAACATTACGAAATTAACCAGCCCTACCCCCATCATCACCACCATCTCATTTGCGTTAAATGTAACGCTACCATTGAATTTAAAAACGATTCTATTTTAAAAATAGGCGCAAAAACTGCTCAAAAAGAGGGGTTTCACCTGCTAGACTGTCAAATGACAATCCATGCAGTATGTCCTAGATGCCAACGGGCACTAATGCCTTTGTAGCAACTGGATAAAACCAAAAAAAAACACCTAAAACTCCCCCCCAACATCACTAATACTGATGCCATAAAACTCCTGAGCCTGGTGAATAGCTTTCTTAGTTTCACCAGTCAGCACACCATTAACACTACCCTGATAAAAACCCTTATTTTGTAATCGCCTTTGAATTTCCATCACCCCCAACTCACCACAAGGAGCAGTATTGATTAAACTATACAATTGAGCAATAGTGGCAGGAGTGGCAATACCACTAACAGGCAAATCATGATCCCCTTGAAACCGACGTACAGCATTAGCAGTATATGCCCCAAAATACCCGTTTACTGTTCCATGCAAATACCCGGCCTGGATCAAATATTTTTGCAGCAACCTAACAGCCTCACCCCGATGGCCAATAGTTAGATAATCATCCTTAACAGTTTCTGTCCCAGAAGTGACTTCCCCACCCACACCCACGGGAGGTAATTTCCTGAGTGTGGCTAAACCAACCACGCCATCAACCTCTAATTGATGAGCTTTTTGGAACCGTTTCACAGCTTCTTCTGTAATAGGTCCGAACACTCCTGTGGCGTTACCAGAGTAAAAACCTGCGACTCTTAGCCGTTCTTGTAAAACCCTCACTTGTTCCCCCTCATCTCCCTTAACAAACGAGTGGGGATTTTGACGTATGGTTTTAGTTACCACAGCAGACACTTTTCCCTCACTGCCAGTTATTGCTTGTGGACTGTTATCTTTAACATGGGCAAAAGGTGTACTGGCTCTGGTGAGTTGGGGAACCTCCAAACCACTACTATTAACAGTGGGAAAAGTTTTTTCAGCTAAAGGAGGCTTAATACTTTGTTGTGTGAGGAGGTTTTCTAATGTTTGCTGTGTTTTTATCCCCACAATGCCATCAATCATTAAACCATGAGCTTTTTGGAAACGTCGGACGGCATTTTCTGTATGAAAATCATATACTCCTGTGATGTCGGCTGGGAAAAAACCCACTTGTCGCAGTTGCGCTTGCAGATGCTTCACAGAAGGTCCCTGATCTCCTCGTTCTAAGGCTGATACGCTGCTGACTGAACCGAAAATAGACAAAGCCAGAACTACAGGCAATATATACTGCCAAGTTCCACCAGAAAAGCTTTTCCAGTCTGGTGCTGTAGTCTTATTCAATAAAGAACTAAAACAAACCGGTTCACCAGAAAAGCTGTTTTCATAAGCATCAGCTAGGTGTAAATAAGCCAAATTATCCATATCTGTTTCCCCAAGCAACTATTTTTCTTCAATAGTAGCCTCAGCCTCATGCACCAGATTTCGCAGAGTTTCTAATGTCTGTGTCTTAACATCTTGCCACAATTTACGCTGGTGTGCTTCCAGTAATTTCTCGGCAATATCACGCATAGCCCAAGGATTTTTATCTTGTATAAACTGGCTAACTACAGGATCTAATAAATAAGCCCGCATTACACCTTCATACATATGGTCTTCCACACATTGAGCGGTTGCATCATAAGCAAACAAAAAATCTACCGTCGCCGCCATCTCAAAAGCTCCTTTATAACCGTGGCGCATCATTCCTTTAATCCATTTAGGATTAACCACACGAGAACGATACACCCTGGCAATTTCTTGTTTTAATGGGCGAACAAGTGGTTGAGCAGGACAGGAATTATCGCCAAAATAAATCTGGGGATTTTTGTTTTGGAGCGATCGCACAGCAGCTGTTAAACCACCTTGAAATTGATAATAATCATCAGAGTCAAGCAGATCATGTTCCCGGTTATCTTGGTTATGTAAAACTACCTGCATTTGTGTTAGGCGTTGCTTAAAAGCTTCAGGAGCAGAAATACCCACTAAATCCCCCGAATCTGTGGGAGAATTAGCGCTAGAGTAGGCGTAGCAACTCCAATTAATGTAAGCACGGGCTAGGTCTTGATCATCCTCCCAGTTTTGGGAAGCCATAAGTCCTTGCAGTCCCGCCCCATAAGCACCAGGTTGAGAACCAAAAACCCGGTATAGCGATCGCATTTTTGCCACATCCTCACTGTCACCCTGGTTCAACCAAAAAATAGTATCTTCTTTAACCCTTGCAGCCAAGGGATTATACTCACAAGATTCCTCCAAAGACCCCACAGCCTCCACAGCTTGCTGAAATAAATCAATTAAATTGCTAAAAGCATCCCTAAAAAAGCCAGAAACTCGCAAAGTAACATCCACCCTAGGGCGACCCAAAAAACTCAAAGGCAAAATTTCAAAATCCACCACCCGTCGGGCTGCACCATCCCACACCGGACGAACCCCCAGCAGGGCTAAAGCTTCAGCAATATCATCACCACCAGTCCGCATGGTAGCAGTCCCCCACAAAGATAAACCCAAAGTTTGGGGATATTCTCCATGTTCTTGGGTGTAGCACTCAATCAGGTTTTCTGCTGCTTTCCTTCCCACATCCCAAGCAGTTTCTGTGGGGATAGCGCGAATGTCAACAGCATAAAAGTTTCTTCCCGTGGGTAGAACTTCCAGTCTTCCCCTTGTAGGTGCGCCTGATGGAGCGCTGGGAATATAATCACCATCAAGCCCGTGGAGTAAATTAGTAATTTCTGCTTCAGTTTGCTGTATAGCCGGGAGGAGTTTGTATTTAACCCAGTCTAGAGACGGAGGGGCTGGGGTGTCGCTGGTGAGGAGTTGTTCTACTAATTGGGCTGCGTGTATTTCTAGGATTTCCACAGCATCCCCCACAGTGCGACAGATGTTTTCAGTTTTGGTAGCTAAAATCTGTTTGTGGTTTTGTGATAGTTGAGTTTTAAAGTCTGTTGTCAAGGGGTCGAAGTCTAAACCCCATTGTGTGGCGAGAGTTTGGGTAATTCCTGCACCATAGCGGTTAGGAAGGCGAGCGATGGCGACAATTAAATCTCGTAATTGTGTTGTTTGGGGAACCTGACCAAAAATATGTAACCCGTCGCGAATTTGTGCTTCTTTTAACTCACAAAGATAGCCGCCGATAAAATTTAAAATCACCGATTCAAATTTTAAAATATCAGCTTCTTGATCAATTCCCAAATCTTGGTAAAGATTTTCTTGGATGACTAATTCACGAATGCGCTCACGAATAGCCGGTAAACGTCCTGGATCTAAACTTTCCGCCTCATAATATTCATCAACTAAGTTTTCTAGTTGTTGTAGAGGTCCATAAAGTTCCGCCCTCGTCATGGGTGGAGTGAGATGATCTATAATCACAGCTTGAGCGCGACGCTTGGCTTGAGACCCTTCCCCGGGGTCATTCACTATAAAAGGGTAAAAATGGGGAATAGCTCCCAGAGCTATTTCCGGATAACAAGTATTAGACAAAGCCACACTTTTACCCGGTAGCCATTCTAAATTACCATGCTTACCTACGTGAACAACAGCATGGGCATGAAAACATTTTTTCACCCAATAATAAAAAGCCAAATAATTATGAGTGGGAACCAAATCTGGCGCATGGTAGTTTAAGCTTGGGTCAGTTTCATAACCCCGTGGTGGTTGAATGCCAACAAAAATATTGCCGATTTGAATACCAGGTATGGGAAAATCATGATCCATATTTTCTGCCTCAGTACCCCATGTGGCGGTGATTTGTTGCTGTACTTCTGGGGGTAGGGTGGCAAAATATTCTTGATACTCAGCTTTTGTCAAGCTTTGTAGCACTGGGCGATTTTCTTTACTTTCTGGGTCATTGGTAATACTGGTTGTTAGGCGGTGGATTAGTTCATCTGCACTTTGGGGAGGATTGTCTATTTTATACCCTGCTCTATGTAGTGCTTTGATGATTTCTATACAACTAGCTGGGGTGTCTAATCCTACTCCATTGGCTAATCTACTATTATTATTGGGGTAGTTGGCTAATATTAAGGCTACCCGGCGCTGTTGGGGAGTTTGGGAGCGTAAATTTACCCAATTTATCGCTAAATCTGCTACAAATTCAACGCGATCGCTCTGGGGTTCATAAACCACCACATCAGTTTCTAAGTCAGCATTGCGAGTTTGTATAGCCTTAAAGGAAACGGCGCGAGTAATAATCCGCCCGTCTACCTCCGGTAGTGCTACATTCATAGCCATATCTCGCGGGGTAAGCCCTTGTGATTGTAACTGCCACTGGTCTATACTACTGCCACAGAGAATAACTTGTAGAACTGGGACATTTAACCCTTCCCACAATTCAACCTGGGGTGCTTCTGTTTCTAACCTGGCCAGAGAAAAGCTAGTGGTATTGAGTAAAACTCCGATTTGCTGAGAATTAGCCGGTTGGAAAATTTCTCTTATTTGTTTTTGTACTTCCGCATCTCGCAAGGAAGAAACAAACACTGGTAATGGTTGTAAATTACGCTGTAGCAGCGCTGTACATAAAGCATCAATTACTTTAGTATTCCCTGCAAGATAATGAGCGCGGTAAAAAAGTATGCCTACCTTGGGCTGTGGTCCAGTGGGTTCCTTACCATACAAACCAACCCTGGGAACCGGTTGGGGTAGTGGGGGTTGAAAGGAAGTATGAAAACAAGTGTCTGAGATAAACTCAAAAGAGTTAACAATATTTTGTACTCCCCCCTCACGGAAATAATGTATTACTTGTTCAACAGCAATTAAAGGTACATTAGACAGAGAAATTAAATCAGCATCAAAACCATCGTCCCCAGGCATTACAATAAAACTTGTACCCTGACGTTTAACTATTTCTTGCACCACCTCCAAACCATAAGCCCAATAAGAACGCCCTCCCAACAAGCGCAAAATAATTACTTGAGCAAATTCTAAAACCTCTTCTGCGTAGGAATCTATGCTCATTTGTTGCTGTAATTGCAACAAGCTGGCCACCCTGATGGCGGGAAAGTTTTTCGGTAAATGGGGACGGGCTGCTGCTAAGGTTTGAATGTCTGTGTCAGCTGCTGTGATAAATACTATGGGCGCGGGAGTCTGTTCTAAAAAAACTAATTTTTCTGATGTCCATCCGCCTGGTGTGGCACTAATCCGGTGCATAATTTTATCTTACTGCTTTAAACTATTGATTGATGAGTGGGGATCAAACTTGAATCACTGATTTGTTTACAAGTTCATAAAGTACCCTTTTTTCTGCTGTTCTATGTGCCATATCCAACATCCAGGTTGATTTGCTTGTTTTATTGGCAAATCGTGATTTTTCCTATTCAGGTTCAGATCAGCAGACTTAACCCCCCATGAACTCCGATTAATCCGGATGTTTAATTTGATTTGGTTTGCTTTCATCTTGATAACCCCTAACTGAACTGTAGTGCTTTTTTACCAGACCTAAAATGCTTAGTTCTCCTGATTTGAGTTTTTGTGGAAATGTGTCTTTTGTTGTTTTTAATCAGCTTGGCGAGTTATTACAGCAAATGGCTCAAGTTGTGGGAACAGCCGCATTAGTCCTGACGGAGGCTGTGTTAGCAAAAACTCATACACCCCAGGAGTGGGAAACTCAAAAATTTACCCTAGTGATCTCTGAGCAGTTTAGCGCACTTTTGCTGGGTCGCGAAGAGGATTACGGGGGACTTGATACTAGTTTGACTTTTAATTCTGAGGCGATCGCTGTGTTTGTGTCCCAAATGCAGGATTTATTTGCCAGTGATTCTGATAGTCATCAACATCTAGAACGCTATGCCAAAACCATCAAACCCAATGATGCCCACATCCAAACACAATTTACAGTTTTATTATTAGAGCATTTTATCCCCCAGTCAAGGGAAGGAAAGAAAGAACCCCCAGATAACAGTCAGACTCTGGAAAAGGTTTTAAAAAACAGAATCCAGCGCGAGCATTTATTAAATCAAGTAACCACTCAGATCCGCAAGAGCCTAGATTTACCAGTCATCATGGCTACAGCTATTGACTTAGTGCGGGAATTTTTGCAAATAGATAGATTAGTAATATATAAAATTGAAACTCCTAAAACTCAGGAATCTTCCGTAGTAGGTTCTGTTGTCTACGGAGCTTGTTCTCAAGATACCATCCCTGATAGCTCCTTGTATTACCAGGAAGAAAGCTGCTTAGACAGAAACTCTCCTGATTGGCAAAAATATCAGCAAGGCTTTACCTTAGTAGTCGATGATGTAGAAAAAACTTATGCCCTAGAAGAACATTTATTAAGATTTTTACAGCAAAACCAAATAGCAGCCAAAATAGTAACACCCATTATCTTTGAAAAAAAACTGTGGGGGCTACTGATTGCTCATCAATATTATACCCCTAGAACTTGGACCGAAAATGAGAAAACCTTACTCATGGCCATCGCCGAACAACTAGCAATAGCAATTCATCAATCTGAGTTGACAGACTCTCTCCAAGATGCTACCCGCACCCTGACCCAAGAAAAACGCAGCCTAGAACAATTAGTAATTTCTCGGACAATGGCTTTACGAGAAGCCTTAATTGCAGCCGAAGCCGCAAGCCGTCTGAGAAATGAATTTTTAGCGACTATTAGCCATGAGTTGCTCACTCCCTTAACTTATGTAATTGGGATGTCTTCTACCTTGTTACGTTGGCCTTTAGGAGAGTTAAGTCAACGCCAACGGGATTATCTGCAAACCATCCATGATAGTGGAGAACATTTATTAGAACTGATTAACGACATTTTGGATTTGTCCCAAATTGAAGCAGGGAAAACCGTACTCAACATTACAGAATTTTCCCTCACAGAGATTGCACATAACGCCTTACATTCATTGTCAAACAAAGCCGCCAACCAACAAATTAATCTGCAATTAGACTTACAAATTACTCCCCAGGGCGATCGCTTTACCGCCGATGCAGAACGAATAGAACAAATCCTGTGGAACTTATTAACCAACGCCATCAAATTTACCCCAGAAAGTGGCAACGTTACATTACGTGTGTGGGTAGAAAATAACACCGCCATTTTTCAAGTTGAAGACACAGGAATTGGCATTCCCAAAGATAAATTACCACTGCTCTTTGAGAAATTTCAGCAACTCGATACACCACTACGTCGCCGCTACGAAGGAACTGGACTCGGTTTAGCCTTAACTAAACAACTTGTAGAACTTCATCGCGGTCGAATTGAAGTAGAATCAACTGTGGCTACTGGTTCAATTTTCACTGTCTGGATACCAGACCAAACCTGATATTACTTCTGTAGTATCGGCATACCATGGCTAGCGTAGCCAATTTTGCTAAAATTCGCTATCAGTTTTTATATATACAGTGCTATGAGTAATAGTTGAAACTTGTAGTGCGGGTATCTGGTTTCCTGTTCAATATCAGAGTCTTAAAATGGCTAAGATGCACCCAAATAATAGTGATTAATGGTGCTATTAATTATCCAGATTCCCGCCAATCTGCTGGAGTTTCTAAGTAATCAGGTAAACGTGTTGTACCATCGCCCACCGCCATAGTAATTTGTTGTAAGTGGACATTTTTTGCCCCTGTCAAAATTGCCCCTTCTAGTTTCACCTCACAAAAGTTAGTATCCGATAGGTTAGCTCCCATCAGGTTAGTTCCCGAAAGGTTCGCTTGAAAAAAACTAGCCTGATTCAAGTCTGACCCCATCAAATTTGCCCTCTCTAAATCCGCCTCAGCAAAACTGGCTTCGGTGAGGTTAGCAAAAAAGATTTCTGCTTGCTGTAGTTTAGCAGCATTGAGATTAGCGCCGTTCAGGTTAGCACCATTGAGATTAGCACCAGACAAATTAGCTCCAATTAAACCTGCAAATTGCAGATTAGCTTTACCCAGTTTTGCCCATTGCAAATTAGCTAAAAACAATTTAGCTCCAGAGAGGTTAGCAACTCTCAATGTAGTCTGTTGCAAATTGGCTTTATACAAGTTCGCCCCACAGAGGTTAGCAGCACGCAGACTTGCCCCCAACAGGTTCGCTCCTCGTAAATTTGCCCCAGAAAGGTTGGCTTGGTTGAGATTGCTCCAACAGATATTGGCTCGATTCAGACTCGCTTTTTCCAGCTTGGCTGCATAAAGAATACAGCCAGCCAATTGAGCGCCATCAAAATTGGCTTCACCAAGATGAGAGCCTCGCAGGTTTGCTCCTGAAAGATTAGACCCACGCAAATCCGCTCTTTCTAAGTTGGCTTCCAGCAATTCCGCTCGCCGGATATCAATATTACGTAAATTCAGTTTTTGGTTTTGATCTTCTACCAGAGAATTACGCCTACCAATCACAGTCAAGGCTGCTTGAATATCTCGACGAATTTTGGGTAATACTTCCGTGTTGTTCGGTTCCTCCTTTTGTGGACGACGCTCGCCGTTTTTGTATCTACCTAGGTAGATTGGCTGTAAGCGTTCTTTGATTTTTCGCTCTTCCTCGGTTTGAATAGGAGCATTTTCCCGGACAAAAGCAGTGAGGATTTCCATAATTGTCCAGTGTTCTTCCGGGAAATTCTGGGCAATTCTTTCTAAAACATAAATTGCCGCAGTTCTGCTTTCTGTTGTTTCATGGCCAAGCTGATTAATGGCTGCCATCAGGCGTTCCACAACCAACTTGTCTTGATTAACCCGGGAATTTTGAATGCTAATTTCGTTACTTTTTTCAGCCGCGATCGCGTTTTTGTGCATAGCCTCTGCACGCTTGGCTGCATAGTAGGCATTAATCAACACTGCCAGTCCTAGAAAAACTATACCAGTGGTTGTTAACACTTGATTTCTATATTCTATGCGTTGTTCAACGGTCAATTCCTCCCGGTAAGATGATACAAAAACAATTAGCGTCAGTGACAGTACGAATATCACTGTTATAGTTATTAGCCAACGCCAGAGTTTGTCTGTTTTATAAGCAGACATAGCAGTAATATTCCTCTCTACATAGAATTATTACTTAGATATATGAGATAATAGTATATCATTTAGCTGAAAATTTGAATATCCCCTACACCATTTTTTTTAACAATCTACCCAAAGACTGAATTAATAGCATTTTTTTTCAATTCATAGCATTAAATATAACATAAAAGAATCAGATATTGAAAACTCTGTTAGAGTTTTTGTACCTTGTCCAGAAACATTCCATAATATAGGTTATAATCATAACTTCGCTTCCCGGAGATTTGCCCCGTCAAGTGTGGCATCATTGAGACTAGCCCCTTGTAGAGTGGCTAGATATAAGTTAGCACGCTGCAAGTTAGCACCAGTTAAGTTAGCCCCAGCTAAGTTAGCAGCACACAGAATTGCTTCACACAGGTTAGCCCCAGCTAAGTTAGCACCACAAAGGTTAGCCGCACTGAGAATTACCCCAGACAAGTTAGCCCCAGTCAAATTAGCTCCTGAGAGGTTAACTTGATAAAGATTTGTCAATGGGAAATTAGCCCCGGCCAAATTAGCCCCTCTTATATCTGTATAGCTTAAATCTAGTTGTTCCTCGTCTTGACTGCTATCTCTTCTACCAATTACCGTTAGGGCTGCTTGAATATCCGTAGGAATTTCACCAGTCACGTAACCAGTATGATTTTGCACAAAATGAGTGAGAATAACCATGACTTGCCAATGGTATTGGGAATATTTTTGATAAAATTGCTCTAAATCATAAATTATTTTCACTTTATGCTCTAATTTTTCATTATTTAGGTCTTGTATCAGTCTGAGTAAATAATTTTGCACTGTATCAATTGTATTGTTTTTTTCTGTAAAAGATATCCAGTCAATAATTTTTTTTAATGAAATTTGACCATTAATTAACTGCTGTTTTATTGTCTGATTTATATTCATTGCTTATTGTTGTTGCACCTTCGACTAGGCTTGGGGTAAATCATTGGTCATCTTTATTTTTAGTATACTTTTCCAGAGTTTTGTCCGTTGCTATATAAAGATATGATTTAGTTTAGGACTTGCTAAAAAGATAGAATTGACTGTCACTTCATGTCGGGATTTAATTCAAAAAAAATACATTAAGAATAGGTATTAGAGCGAATTTTAACCAACTGACGTACATCCTTAGCGAGCAAGATACAGGCAATACAAGACTTATATTATGGTTCTTGCGTATATTTTATGGTAATCGAGGATTGATAACAACAAAACCCTTACGGGGTAAGGGTCATAAACAATTATGCCCAATATTTTCAATGAAATGCCCACATAATAAGGCTTTCAATGATTTTGAACTGGGCTCTCCATAAGAAGTACCGAAGAACCTATATTATTTACATTTGTATCTCACGTGTTTAAGAAGTGCTATATGATTGTGTGCTGGGTTTAAGGATCAAATACATATCTTAAATAGTATGTCAAGTCATTCAATATACATATAAGTAATTTCAATTGATTGGGGAAAAGAATAAATAAATACTAATCATTCAAGTATTGTACTAAGTAATTTATTAGCTTATAATTGCTAATAGGTTGATATTCAAATCAACAGAAGTAGTTAATACATAAGAGAATATAACTCTCATGAACACAAAAAGTGATGCTCTCCTTAGAATCAAGGAACACCAAGATGCTATCTTGAAAGAATTTGAAGAAATGAGCCCAACGGAACTAGAGGAACTATATGGAACTAAAGGGAGTTCAAACAAACCACCAACTGCCCAACCACCACAACAACCTAAACCTGAAAACAGGGTTTCGCCAGGTTTCAATGCACCACTACCGCCTATGGCGTGGATTACTGACCCAAATGCAAACGTAGACAAAGATGTTTATTACTGGAATGGTAAAATGTGGATACTGGGATAAAGTTAATCCTAGTGACTGAAGGGATGACGACTTTGTTAACCTAAGCCAACATTATAGAAAAAGAATATGTGTTTTTCAGAGATAAAACATAGGTTTATCTCTGATCTTCTATTGTTTATATTTTCGGTAGAAATCATAATATTTAGTGCAAAATTCTTTTCAACTATCAGCGAAAGCTAAAAGCGCTGTAGATTACTGAACTGTGGCATTGATTCATCACCTGTTAACATGATTAAAATAACTATAAACCGCAAACATTGAATCAATGCCAAAAAATATACAGCCTATCAATAAAAATTTAGTATTAGTTGGCGGTGGACATAGCCACGCTATTGTATTAAAAATGTTCGGCATAAATCCCTTACCCGGACTACATTTAACCTTAATTACTCCAGCCCCAAATACACCCTATTCCGGAATGCTACCGGGACATATTGCCGGATTTTATAGACATGATCAATGTCACATAGATTTACAAAAACTGGCTAACTTTGCCCAAGCACAGTTATATATTGATAGGGCAGTGGGACTAGACTTAAAAAACCACCAAGTCATTTGTGCTAACCGCCCTCCTGTCAACTTTGATATTTTATCTATTGATATTGGTAGCACTCCAGCCACTATATCTGTCCCAGGTGCTAGAGAATATGCCATTACCGCTAAACCAGTGTCAAAATTATTAGAACATTGGTATGAAATACTCAACAGTGTAGGCAAAAATCCCCCACAATCTCTGAGTATAGCCGTTGTGGGTGGTGGTGCGGGTGGCGTGGAATTAGCACTGTCTATGCAAACTCATTTACATCAAATTTGGACACAGAACCAGCAACCAATTGAAAATTTAAAAATTCATTTATTCCACCGTCACCAGCACATTTTGCATACTTATCATCAATCAGTACAACGTAGAGTTGAGCAAATTTTAATTAAACGTGGTGTTAACTTGCACCTAGGCGAAACAGTCTGCCAAATCGCACCCCAGCACAACAGAGAAACAGAAAAAATATGGCAAATTCAATGTAAATCTGGGTTATTAATCAACAGCCAGAAAGTTTTTTGGGTAACACAAGCATCTGCGCCATCATGGTTAAAAACTACAGGATTGGGTACTGATGAGCAAGGTTTTATTTTAGTAGAAGATACATTACAATCTCAAACTCACCCACAAGTATTTGCTGCGGGTGACATTGCCACTATGGTAAATCATCCCCGCCCTAAAGCTGGGGTGTTTGCTGTGCGCCAAGGTAAACCATTGTATGAAAACTTACACAGGATTTTATCAGGCAAAAAACCTCACCCCTATAAACCACAGCAGCAATATCTAAGTTTAATTGGTACTGGGGACAAACGGGCGATCGCCACTAGAGGTGTTTTCACATCACCACCTCATCAATTGTGGTGGTGCTGGAAAGATTACATTGACCGCCGATTTATGCGAAGTTTTTGTTTGTGACTTATTACAGCGAACTTTGCCCAAGAATAGTTTACAAACATACACAGAAAAACTTATCTTAAGTTGAGTATATGAAATTATCTCATGAATCAAATAGTTTGGCTCGCCAGACACGCTAACCGCCTTGATTTCGTCAACCCTGACTGGTTTCTCACCGCCCAAAGACGCTATGACCCACCACTTTCTGATGATGGTGTAGTACAAACACATTTGCTAGCAAAACGCTTACAAACAGAAAAAATTGCTCACATTTTCGCCTCTCCATTTTTGCGAACTGTACAAACCGCCAACGCAGTTGCAGAAATTTTAGATTTAACCATTAAACTAGAAACGGGTTTAAGCGAGTGGCTCAATCCCCACTGGATGACAGCACCACCAGAAACAGTCCCTATTCCTGCGTTAGCAGAATTATTTCCCAGAATTGATACTACCTATCAACCGCGGATCCCAGCCCAATATCCAGAAACTGAAGCCAAAGTACAGCAACGTTCCAGGCAGACTGTTATGTGCTTGACCCAAGAATACTATCCCCAAAATATTTTACTGGTAGGACATAGTGCATCTGTACTAGGTGCAGCCATAGGGCTAGTGGGAGACATTGCCAAAACAGAAGTTAAAACTTATTTATGTTCCTTAGTTAAAATTGTGCGCCAAGATCAAGAATGGTTGCTAGAACTAAAGGGAGATACCGCTCATTTAACTGCAAGACAAGAAGTAATTGATTATGCTTAAATCCTAATGGGGATTTGGCATCATTCTAGAGAAAAACTAATTAACTCCCTCATTCACAATTTTACAGAAACTATGACCTTGTTACTAGCAGGAGACATTGGCGGGACTAAGACGATTTTGCGGTTAGTGGAAGTATCCAATTCACTAAATCTACAAACTATTGACGAGGAAACTTACCGTAGTGGCGATTTTGCGGACTTAGTACCGTTAGTGCAACAGTTTCTCCACAAAACTAATATACCAGCACCACAAAAGGCTTGTTTTGCCATCGCCGGTCCGGTGGTAAATAACACTGCTAAACTAACCAATTTAACCTGGTTTCTGGAAACCGAACGCTTAAAACAACAACTAGGCATCAATTCCATGTGCCTAATTAATGACTTTAGCGCAGTAGGTTATGGCATTTTTGGGTTAAGTAAACAAGATTTACTCACCTTGCAACCTGGTAAACACCAACCAGAAGCACCCATTGCCATTATTGGCGCTGGTACAGGCTTAGGACAGGGATTTTTAATTAAACAAGGTAACTACTATCAAGTTTTTCCCTCAGAAGGTGGACACGCTGACTTTGCCCCCCGCAGTGAGTTAGAATTTCAACTTTTAAAATATTTACTAGATAAACATGACATCCAGCGTGTTTCTGTGGAACGGGTAGTTTCTGGACAGGGAATTGTGGCAATTTACCAATTCTTACGCGATCGCAAATTAGCCAACGAATCACCAGAAATCGCCCAAATCGTCAGAACCTGGGAACAAGAAGCAGGACAACAAGAAAAAAGTGTTGACCCAGGAGCGGTAATTGGTACAGCAGGACTACAAAGAAGCGATCGCCTAGCGGTGGAAACCTTACAATTATTTGTAGACATTTACGGTGCTGAAGCCGGCAATCTAGCCCTAAAATTACTACCCTATGGAGGCTTATACATTGCTGGTGGTATTGCCCCCAAAATATTACCCCTGCTGCAAAACGGTAATTTTCTGTTAAACTTTAGCCAAAAAGGAAGAATGCGCCCCATACTCGAAGACATACCCATATATATTATCCGAAATCAACAAGTGGGGCTAATTGGTGCAGCTTTGCGTGCCGCTAGGTTATAACCAATAATATCAGTAATAGTTGCATCTGTAATAGCTAGAATTATGACTTTTAAAGGTTTATTACCACTCATCACCGCCACAGTTATCTGTGGTGGAATTGCCCTGGTAAAAGCAAGTGAACCCCAACCCATAGTTACTGTTACCCCACCAGTACAGCCACAATGGAGGTTATTTACCGCCCCAGATGGGCGCTTTACTGTTTTGATGCCAGGAAAGCCGGAGAGGAACAGAGAAACCCAAAAAACTCACATGGGGGAAATCAACCTAGAAATATTTGTAGCTGAACCTCCCCGGCAAGAAGTAGCGTATTTAGTTGTTTCTAACGACTTTCCTTATAGTTATGGCAAAATTACGCCCCCCGAAGTCATACTAAATAACGCCGCAAACATGGCGTTAAAAACTACAGGAAGTAATTTAATTAGTCAGCGTAACCTGCCTAGTTCCAATGGTCATCCAGGGAAAGAAATTGAGTATGTCAATGCTGGAGGTAAAATCACCAGAAGCAGAATGTATCTTGCCGATGGTCGTTTATATCAAGTAATGGTCATCACCACTAAAAAACAGCAGCGCACCTTGGCTAAAACCATTACTGGGTATTTAAATTCCTTTCAACTGGTTTTTAAAAAGTAAAAATATGGGGTAACTTATCCAAATAAGCTACATCGGAAACCCAGGAATTAAACTATCAATTTCTGGCATTAGCCGCCAAGTTTCTGTTAAAGCAACAACCATTTTTTGATAGTGGTTGATTTCTGCTTCTGACAATACACGACCAGCATTTTTTCTATCTTTTAACCATTTATCTAATACCTGATATCCACCAATTTTAAATTCCCAGATATGTTGAGGAATATCTGTAAAATAACTTTGTTTATTGATGTAAACCCTTTGCAACTCTGAATTATAACTGACTTCATTAACCTGGTTATTGCCCTGATTGGCAAATGTGGTAATTAAATTATTCAGTCTGGTAGATTTCATTAAATGTAAATTGACTAATTCTTCTCCTTGGGTAGTTAAGCAGTTAAATAATTGATTGTTACTAGTTAAAGGAAGACGAGGAAAATCTATTTTTAAAAACTCTGCATATCTACTGCGATAGGTGGGACTGTGAAAAATAGCATAAGCATAGTAAAATATTTGTTCTGGGGTTGGTGTTTTACCCAGTTTATTGCCGATGGTTTCTAAAAACTTGGGCGATAAATTAGGATTTCTTTGTATAAACAGGTTAGTTTGTTGATTTTCTGTATTTGGGTAAGTGTAGAGAGGGAATAAATAGTTAATTTCTCTGGTTTTATTAGAAATAGCACAACATTCTATAATTTGATTGGATACACTCACTAAATACCATTCTCCTGGTTGTGACTGTTGACGACACAAAACCAAGGCTAAATTTTCACAGTTTACCATGTTCTGCATCACTTGATTTCTAGTCAGTTCTACAACATCTTGATGATGATAATAAAATCTTTGATCAAAAGGACGATACAAACAAGTGGTAAAATAAGAGACCCAATCTTTATTATTAGCTAATGATGTTCGCTTTTGACTAATTTTCCAATCACGAGTATCTCGCAGATTGTAGATATTAGATATGTGTTCATCACTGATATTTAAATTTCTAAAATCTTCTATTCTTTTACGCAGTTCCCCTAAATCCAAATCAATAACAAAATGATCTCTATGGGTTTTAACCCCTGTTGAATTGACAGGAAAAATATCTGTAACACTCCAGCCCTGATTATATTCTGTAGCTAAATCAAAATTTTTCGGTGCAAAAAAATAATTAGGCGCTGTTGGTTGTAACTCAATCCAAGCAACATTATTTAAACTAGTAGATTCTAAAAAGTGATATTTATCTTCACGACTTCCCCAGAGATCATAATACCATACCTTAGCCATTTCCTTAATACCATCTCTGGATTTATAAGCGGTAGAAAAATAATCAGGTTCGCTTTTTTCCCTCACTGCGATTAAAATCGCCACTCCTTGCTGAATATCAAAAACATTTTGATCAACACTTCCATCGGGTGCAGTTTCCTTTAATAATGAATTACCATGTAAATCGATGATATATAACCTATCAAAAGATTTTAATAATTCTTCTCTCATCCCCCGATGAATTAAACCGTTGATATAAGAATGATTAGTAATAAAACCAATAATACCATAACCTTTGGGGGTTTTTTTAATTTGCTCTTGAGCCAAGCGAATAAATTTAATATAATCATCATCCAAAGGTTGAATATTTTTTTCTTTTTCTAATCTTACCCGACCTTTATACAATTCCAAAAGTTCGCCAATATAAGTTAACTCAGTAATAGTTTTACCTGCTTTTCCAGATTTATAAACCTTATTCCAATCCAAACCAGTATATTCAACATCAGCTAAATATTTTTCATCTTGATTTAAGATTCTTTTGCGTTTAGTCGCATTTTGGGAACTAACAGAATAAGGAGGATTTCCTAATACTACCATTACCGGAATTTCGGCTTTTACTTTTCCAGCCCGACTTGATTCTTCCGCAATAATTTGTGTAATTCCTGGAATTAACTTTTTCTGGTTTATTCCTGGTTCTAAAGCATTAGTTAAATAAATTTTTAATCTTTCATCTGGGGCAAATTTATAACCCAAATCTCCTAATAATAAACCTAATTTTAAATGAGCAATAGTATAGGGAGTCATTAATAATTCACAACCAAAGAGACGGTTTAATAGTTTGGTATCTCTTAAAAAAGAGTTCCATTTATCAATACCATATTTAGCTACATTATCGTGAATTTGTTTAATAACCCCATATAAAAAAGTGCCAGTACCCGTAGCAGGATCAAGAATTGTCACTTTTCTATTTCCTAAACCATATTGTAAATCAAAAATGTCTTCATTCTCTAAAATATCATTCACAGCACCAACTATAAAATTAACCACAGGTTCAGGAGTATAATAAACACCGCGACTTTTTCTTAATGTGGCTTCATAAGCTGCTAAAAATGTTTCATAAAAGTGAATAACCGGATCTTCTGTGCGGGTTTCTCTACCAAAACTTTCTAAAATATTTGTCATATCAACTGTATTTAGTAAGTCCACTAAATCCTCAATTGATTTATGAATTTGACTAACGGTATCCCTAGCGATCACTACATTAAATAGTCCTTTTAAAAAAGGTATTCTATCACTAATATAAATACTGGCATTTATGCGATTAAATATAAATTTTCCTGGGTTTTGGGCGTGACCAATTTTTGCTGTAAATAAACCATAAGCAATGGTTTGAGCGTACATATCCGCAAAACTTTGATTATCTATATCAAGAATCAAGATTTTTTTAAATGTTTGTTTTAATTGATGTAATTCTTCCGGGAGTGTTTCTGCTCCTAAACATGATATAACAGCAGTTCTAATAGTTTTAGTATAATCTGCCATTTGTTGAGCCAAATCATAATAATTATTAATGTCTTTGGCTTTTTGACGCAGAAATAACTCCAGTAATTCGGTAATAGGTTGTAAATCATCAACTAAGATAATTTCATTTTGTTCTAAATTAGCTAATGTGGCGGTTTTTTCCCGTTCTCCATCTACATACCAACGAAATTCTAGATAATTAGTTAAAATCAAATTATAACCAATGTTGGATTCTAAATAACGTTTGAGTTGTTCCGTTTTTTCGGTTTTTGCTAAATCAACATTAATATCTTTAGCTTCTATATGTCCTAAAACTCGACTACTTTTTCTGATAGTGAAATCAGGAACACCATATTGATTACCTTTTTCTTCAATTGTGGCATTAATTCCCATCATTAAACCTTCAATCAGTCGTTTTAAACTAGGGTAATGACTGCGTTCTCCACCACGTTTAATATTAGTTTGTATGTCTTGGATGTAGTTGGTAAATTCAATCATGGCTAGTAGGGGAGATAGATTATTTTTAATAATTAATTTTTCTCACCAGGGTAACAATGAAAACCTAGGAGCGATCGCATATATTTTCCACAGAAACGGAAATATCTGGAAATGCTAATGGTTGAATTATTCCACCTTTCAAAGTTTGTTTGCTAGCATATTCTTGATCTAAAATATCTCGAAATACCACCAAATGCGAGTTTTTGAGATTGACAACCCAATATTCTAAAATACCTGCTGCAGCGTAGATTTTGCTTTTTATTTCTAAATCTTTCTCTAAGCTAGAGTTAGCATACTCAATCAACCAAAAAATATTTTCCGCATAGGGATGATGCTCTCGATATTCCCTTCCTAAACGTTGGACAATAGCAATATCTGGTTCTGGTTCGGAATTGTTGGGTAAAGTAATGGGTTTAGCTTCACGGATTGTAGCGCGATCGCCCAATAACTTTGCTAGATATTCACCCGCTTCATCACTACAATAAGCATGGGGTTCTCCTTCCGGGGACATTTCTACAATTTCTCCTTGAAGCAGTTCAACTTTACGCCCACTTAAAATACCAGCGTCAATCATGCTGTGATATTCGTCAATCGTCCACTTAGCCATAATCACACTCATGACGATTGATTCCTCCCAATGATGCTTTCATATAATATACACTCGACTACATCAGTTAGCCATCGTCCCACCGCCTGTAAAAAAAAGAGGATGGTGTATACCATCCCCAGTTGAATCTTCGTTATTTTGCCTTGCTGTATTTTACCGCTTAGGGTGTCATCTATTATATTTGTGGCACATACTGAGGTTTTTCTGGAACATCAGTATACTCAGCTACAATTCGACGAAATTCCTCACCGTCAATGGTTTCTTTTTCGATGAGCAAATCTACTAAGCGATCGCAAGCAGTGCGGTGATCACGGATAATTTTTTTAGCGTTATTGTAGCACTGTTCCACGATTTCCCGGACTTGACTATCAATACGGGCAGCAATGGATTCAGAATATTCAGATCGGGTAGTCCAATCACGACCCAAAAATACTTCTCCCTGTTGGCTTTCCAGAGACAGTGGTCCTAAGTCAGACATCCCAAACCGGGTGACCATTTGCCGAGCCATACCTGATAACTGCTGCAAATCTCCACCCGCCCCAGTGGTAACCTCCCCATGGCCAAATACCACCTCTTCAGCAGCACGACCACCCAATGCGCCAGTAATTCTCGCTTTGAGTTGAGAACGGGAAACTAATCCTTGTTCCTCATTAGGAGTGAACCAAGTTAAACCCTGTGCTTGTCCTCTGGGAATCAAAGTTACTTTCTGCACCGGGTCATGTTCCTTTAACAAAGTCCCCACTAAAGCGTGTCCTACTTCATGGTAAGCAATCAAGCGCTTGCTTTTGCTGTCTACCAAAGGAGTACCTTCCATACCAGCCACTACCCGGTCTACAGCATCATCTATTTCGTGGAGAGTGATTGCTTCTTTGCGTCTTCTGGCGGTGAGAATTGCCGCTTCATTGAGCAAGTTGGCTAAATCCGCACCAGTGAAACCGGGGGTACGCCGAGCAATAGTATCTAACGATACACTAGAATCTAGTTTCTTATTGCGGGCGTGAACTTGGAGAATTTCCAAACGCCCTTTGATATCAGGTGCATCAACAGTGACTTGACGGTCAAAACGACCAGGACGTAGTAATGCTGAGTCTAGTACGTCAGGACGGTTGGTAGCAGCAATAATAATAATGCCTGTGTTGCCTTCAAAGCCATCCATTTCTGTGAGCAACTGGTTGAGGGTTTGCTCTCTTTCGTCATTACCACCACCAATACCCGCTCCCCTTTGCCGTCCTACAGCGTCGATTTCATCTATAAAGATGATACAGGGAGCGTTATCTTTGGCTTTTTTGAACAAATCCCGGACGCGGGATGCACCCACACCCACAAACATTTCCACAAATTCTGAACCAGAAATACTGAAGAACGGTACACCAGCTTCCCCAGCAATGGCTTTAGCTAATAGGGTTTTACCTGTTCCAGGCGGACCCACTAACAACACTCCTTTAGGAATGCGTGCGCCCACAGCCGTGAACCTTTCTGGCTGTTTGAGGAAAGTAACTACTTCTTGGAGTTCTTCTTTAGCTTCTTCAATACCTGCTACGTCGTCAAATTTGACTCCAGTTTTAGCTTCCATTTGGAAGCGTGCTTTAGATTTGCCGAAGTTCATGGCTTGACCAGGACCACCGGGCATATTGCTGGAGCGACGGAACAAGAAGAACAATCCAGTAATCAATAAAATTGGAAAAACAAGATTTCCCAACAGTCCCCAGATGGCCCCATCATTACGCATGGGGTGGGCATCAAAACTAATGTTTTTTTCTTTGAGCTTGGTAATTAACTCAGGGGAGCTAATGGGCAGATCCACTCGCCACCGTTGTACACTATTTTCGATATCTTGATCGCTTGCTTCTACAATTGCTGTCCTTCCGCCTTCATACAAGTCAACACTTTTAACGCGGTTAGCATCTATGTATTCCAGAAAGCGTCCATAGGTCATGCGGGTATTAGCTGCATTTCTACCCATGTCAGCAGGAGCGCCTGTAAAGGCCCCTTGCCAAAAGAAAAAGCCAATTACCAAAGCAGGCAATGTCCAGAGTACCGCGACTCTCCAGGAGAATTTCATTTTAATTTGCCTCTAGCTGCCAACACAATTAACCGTCTCCAGTGACTGATGATGTCATCACCCGCAACCAGATCAGGTGTGGGATTTTGTTTAATTTGATCTTTGATCGTAAATCGCTGTGGAGCCATAAGGCTTTAAGGCGATGTCAAAAGGTATCTTAATTAAAGTTAACCTAATTTTAATACAACTTTGCACTAAAAGTGAAGCAACCCAGGATATGAAAACAGAGGTAAAATTCCCACAACAACTATCCCTTGGTCATTGCAGGACTTATTAGCTCTGAAAAAAATTACTGTTTGTTGAGTGGGGAAGAAAGATGAAGTTTTTTTTCTACCCTTGATTTTCCTTGTACACAGGGGATCTATGGCCTGTTTACTTGACTTCTGTAATTTTTAATGTATAAGGAAAATACTTGTCTTTTTGGTATGAACCCACCCAAACTTGGTAAGTCCCCGGTAGCCACTCCCCAACTATACCAGGGTTTTTCCTCTCAAAATCATCATTACACCAAGTTCCCCCAGGTCCTTTGACAATCATTGTGGTATCTTGAGGACTTTCCACGGTGAGCTTCAGGTACTCAAATCCACTTTCTAATTTTAATGTGTGTCCCGGCATTTGATCTACAAATCCAGTACAAGGTCCGGTGGGTGTTTCAGATCGCCCACCAATTGATCTAGCTGGTATCAAACCGCCACTCATACCCCTAACTGTCAAAGGATCAGGGGAAAACTGTCGCTTGATAGTAATGTCTGCAAATATTGGTGATGCTTCTTGAGCATCAGCTACCGCATAATTAACCGATGTGATGCTCATGATAGCTACGATCAACGATAATCTGATCCCTTGGTCTAGCCTGATGTTGGACATTGCGCTTACATAATTTTCTCAGTGCTTGTTAGGACACCTATTTTACAGACCAAGTTCCCAAAACCCTCTTCCCTATTCCCTACCCCTTACCAAAGTGTTAGTTGCCGCTTGCTCAATTCGTGACAGGGCATAAGTGAGCAGTAAACGCTCTTGAATATTATATTTAGCACTGGGACAAGGTGCCATTTCTTCTAACCAACTTTTTGGACAGCCGCCCCCACAAACAGGTAACATGGGACAAGTGGAGCAGGGATATTCCCCTTCACCAACTCGCTGATTAAAATTACTTAACCTTTCCCGTTTACCTGGCATTTGTTGACCTGATAAATGGTCAATAGCATACTCATTGGGTGTGCCGTAGGTGGGTACATAAGAAACTTCTGTACAATTAAAAATATTACCATAAGCATCAACCAATTCAGCATTAGGCATCACTGCCATACAAACTAAAGGTTTACGCTGGGGTAAAAGTCCTGGTTTAAAACCCAATTCAATCATTTCACCAAACCAAGTTATTTCCCAAGCTGCAAATTCTTCCTTGCTTAGGGAACCATGATGAGCGTCATTTCCCCAAGAATGAATAGGCGCTACATAAAAACCAACTTTATCTTGTATCCCATCTGCTGCTAATTGTTGTAATAACCAGAAAACAGATTCATAATTCTGACGGTCAACATTGCAACGGACAACTAATTGTACATCTAAATCTGTGCGATGTGCTAAAGCGGTGACATTAGCAAAAATTTTATCAAAAGTAGGCAGTCCATTTTTTTGCATCCGTCGGGCATTATGATATTCTCCCACACCATCCAAAGTTACTTCAATAAAACTTACGCCCAACTCTTGCACAAGTTCAGTTGCTATATGTTCTGTGAGGGCTAAACCGTTAGTGACAATTTTAGCGTTATAGCTACAATTAAACTCAGCAGCTAGCGATCGCAGTTTTGGTGTTAAACTTCTCATTACTGGTAGTCCCACCAAAGGTTCAGCACCAAACCAACCAATTGAGACACTGTTAAATTTTTGGCTTTGCAGTTTTTTCGCCGCACGTTCTAAGAACTGTTGCTGTTCTTGTGCGCTCATCATTTTGCTAGTATGTTCTTGACCGCAGTAATGACACCCAAGTTGACAAAAAGCTGTAGGTTGGACAACTAAATATAAATTATCGTCATTTGTAGCTACGGCATGATTATCACTTAAAATTGTTTGTAATTCATTTTCTCCTGTGGGGACAATTAATTCAATTTCTGCCAAATCTAATAGAACATCTTGGGGCAATTCATCCAACTGACCAGCCGCTAAAATTGTCCATGTATAGTCATCAATAATGCGGACATTAGCTGTGCGAGTTGCAAAAACCACCCGTTTAACTCGTTCTTCTATTTGATCAAAAAATGGCTGGGTGATGACATGATAACAAGAAAGTTTCATATTAATAATTCTGTTCTCAATGAACTACAAATCCTCAGTTTGATAGTAGGTCATTAGTTATAAACCTACTATCACTAGACAATGTGTTTATTGTCCGGGTTTACGATTTATTTGTGGTAAGTTAGTCCGGTCGATTCCTGGTTTTTTCACACCATCTGCACAAGCACCGTTACAAGCAACATTTAAGGCTGCATCACCAGGTTTTTTGATAGCGCCAGGAGCAAGCTTTTCTACAGGTTTTTTGATAGCGCCAGGAGCAAGCTTTTCTACAGATACAGGTTTTGGGTTAATGCTGCTAGGGTCGATAGTATTTAAATTGGCGTGATGCAAGAATTTATCAATACTACCGGGTTTCGTTTCTGCATAAGCGGAGGAATTTAACGAGGCGAAACTGGTGACAGCAAGAATGCTGAGGAGAAATTTTATTTTACCGCTGTTCTTGGTAGACATAATCTGTTCCTATTGAATGACAAGAATTGTTGCGAGTGTGAAAACCAGTTAATACGTTGGTCTGTATATTGGCGGTTTCACCCCTCACTTAATCAATAGGTTTGGGTTGATATTTTTATGCAGGTCTTTGGGAAATTTTTTTTCCGGTTGGTGCAAGATGTCTCTTTCATGGGTAAAATGAAGCATTCCACAAAAATGTTTTAATGGTCATGCAATGATTTTTGTTTAGCTTGCCTATGGTTATGCAGTCTCGCCAAAGCATTATTGAAATTTTTTCCACTTTCGTACAGTTTGACGCAGACCGTTTCAGTGGTTGGGGGACAGAATCAAAATTGCGCCGTAGTATGCAAAGTTGTCTCCAACAAATACCAAAGGAGACCAGAGAAAATTTCTGGGTGATGTATTGGTATCAAGTGTTGCAGGTTTCTGACAGTAAATTTTTGGCACAGCAACATCTGACAGCTTATTTACAAGAGTGCTGCTACTGGACTTCTCAAAAAACATCCGCCCATTTTGTCAGTAGCCAGTACAAACTTGCAGACTGTTTTCAGATAGCTATCGCTCAAGTTGATAAGGTTCTCCAGGGTTTTAATCCCAGTCACAGCAGTAGTTTAACAAGTTATGCTAGTATTGTCTTTGCCAATACTATCCGAGAAACTTTGCGCCGAAATCGGGAAGTTGATATTTGTACAGACTGGGGCTTGTTGCGAAAAATATCCCAAAAGCGTTTACATGAGTCTTTGCAAAATGCTGGTTTGTCTTCAGAAACTGTTAATGCTTATATTTTGACTTGGCAATGTTTTAAAGCTTTGTATGTCCCTAGCCAGGCTGGTAAGTCCCGCCAACTTTCTCCACCTGATCAGGAAATGTGGCAAGCCATCGCCCAAGCTTATAATACACAAACTCACGCACAAGTCAAGCCCCATATTTTGGCAGGTTGGTTAGTTAATACTGCCAGGGCTGTGAGAAGGTATCTTTATCCTACTCCAGATTCTCTGAATATATCTCAAGGTGATGATTCTAGGGAATTATTAGATTATGTACCAGGAACAGAACAGGAATCGTTAATTGCTGAGATGATAGCTACAGAAGAATCCCAAACTCGCACTTCTCAGCAAGAGGCTATTAAGGCAGTTTTAAGAGATGCCATGGCTACACTAGAACCCCAAAGCCAAACTATTTTAGAATTATACTACAGTCAACACCTCAATCAAAATGCAATTGCTAAACAGTTAGAAATTAAGCAATACACAGTTTCACGGCGATTAACAAAGGCTAAGGAAATATTATTGCGCTGTTTAGCTAGTTGGAGTCAAGATAATCTGCATATTTCTCTGACAACAGACGTACTAACTAATATGGCTATTGTCATTGAGGAGTGGTTGCACAATTACTATGGTGTGTTTACTGACACCATCTGAAAATTTTTCCCATAGAAAGCCCATGACCGCTAATACGCCCATCTTGAGTTTTACTTCCACAGACTTGATTTTAGAAATTCCCACTACGGCACAACATATCACTGATTATACCAGTTATCAAACTCAACTCAATCAACTTTGTCTGGGCGCTGTCTTACCTTGGTTGCAGGAAGATATTACACCCCAAGCCAAAGTTTGGCCGAATTTGGCTACTGTATCCAGTTTTTGGGAATTGGTGAATGGCACTGCTATTACATTAGATGCAGCTAGATTGATTTTAGTTCCCAATGAAAATATAGATAGTAGTGAGTTACGCGTGCCACAGGAATGGGTAGATTTACCCAGTTTGGCGGGAGATTATTACTTAGCAGTGCAAGTGGAAGCTGATGATGGCTATGTTAGGGTTTGGGGTTATTGTACCCATAAACAAATGAAAACTAAAGGCAGTTATCAGCAGAGCGATCGCACTTATGCTTTGGCACAAGAGCATATAATTACTGATATTAATGTATTAAAAGTGGCGCGAGAATTTTGTTTAGAGGAAGTCACCAGAGTAGCCATTGTGGACATACCAAGACTACCACAAGCCCAAGCAGAAAATTTAATCACCAGGCTAGGAAATCCAGAAATTATTACTCCTCGTTTAGCTGTTCCCTTTACTGTGTGGGGGGGACTGATGGAACATGGAGGTTGGCGACAACGTTTATATGAACAGCGTTTAGGACTACCAGAACAAAAATCAGTTATCCGATGGTTACAAACCGGCGTTTCTCAAATTGCAGCCGGGATCGGCTGGGAATTAAATCTGCAATTCAGAGCCGCAGGGGCGCGGAGTGTAGAACAAACACCAGCAAAGGTAAGTTTATCACGACAACTAGCGATCGCCGGTCAATTATATGAACTGGCGATTATACCCCAAGGGGAACCAAACAGGAGACATTGGCGTTTTCAGCTACGTAACGCCACCATAGGGGCGGCTATTCCCGGTGGGTTTAAACTGAGACTACTCACCGAAGATTTGCAACCATTCCCCAATAATGAAGATATAGCCACAAGTGCTGTTCAACAATTGTATATAGAAGTTGCTTTAGAACCAGGAGAAGGTATAGTCTGGGAAATAGAACCCCTCCCCGACAATTACGACCGAGAAATTCTCAAGTTTTAAAAACCACCTGTTTTTTGCGCCCGTGCGCTTTTTCCAATGTTAAAGCAACTGGCGTAATCAAAATCACCTCCTCAAAACTTTTCGGACATCCTCTGAGAACAGTTTTTATTAAGTTAATTTACTTAGTAGGACGCATCGTAATCAGCAAAAAAAACCCCCTCCTAACCAAGAAGAGGGACTTTTATACAGCACGGTATTAATAACTACCGTGCTGAAATACTAGTTATCAGATTGATTAGTATCCATGACTAAATGACTTAGCCAAGTAAGTAACATGACCAATGGAATAAGTGAAGACAAAGGCTTCAGCTAACTTAGTCAGGGAAGAAATATCGCTGACATGGTATCCATATGTACCGCTTTCGCTCCCACTATCACTGATACTGCTGCTACCACCATAGATAGCATCTACATCTCTTAATTCGTTAAGAAAACTTTCTGAGTCTTGGAATAATTCTGCGCCTGCGTTGTTCAGTTCAGAAAGAGTGATATTAGCCATGATATTTGCTCCTCAAGTATTTGTGGCGATGATTTTCCAATCTTGGAATACTAATTAAATCAAGTGATCAGATTAATTAGTATCCATGACTAAATGATTTAGCCAAGTAGGTAATGTGACCAATGGAATAAGTGATGACAAAGGACTCAGCCAACTTAGTCAGTGAAGAGATATCGCTGACATATCCATATGTACCGCTTTCGCTGGCGCTGTCACTAACGCTGCTGCTACCACCATAGATAGCATCTACATCTCTTAGTTCGTTAAGAAAACTTTCTGAATCTTGGAATAATTCTGCACCTGCGTTGTTCAGTTCAGAAAGAGTGATATTAGCCATGTTATTTGCTCCTCAAGTATTCCTTGACTGGGTTGAGAACCGATTAACAATTAAGCTTGGTTTCCTTAACTGTTAATCCTATTTTTATGCGAACAATTAGCTAAAGTCAAGGACAAAAACAGTTTTAAAAAGACTTTTAATCATGATTATTGTCTGCTTTTACTAATATTTAAGTCTCGATAATACCTTATTTTTTATATATATAATACCAAAATTATATTCAATATAAAATGACAAAAGTAAATGTGTTTGAGAGAATGTATAAAAAAAATAATTCCAACACTCTCTAACACCCCCAGGGCGGACTAAAAAACTCAAAACGCAGTTATTTTTCCACAATGTTAGTTATGCTCGCTACAGAAATGAAATCAACTTAATGTGTGAATGTAAACAACAAGCTTGAAACTTTAGTTACACAAGACCAAATAATAGTATGAATAAAAAACAGATTCTCCGTTGGGTTGGGATGGCAGTTACTAGCTGTTTACTACCCATAACCATCTCCCTGATAACTCCCACTCCCTCAGTAGCACAGTCAAATGTCAGCTTACTTGTGTCTGCCGCTGCAAGTATGAAAGATGCACTCACAGAAATTAAACCCATATATGAACAAAGTAAATCAAATGTGAATATCAGATATAATTTTGGTGCTTCTGGAGCATTACAGCAACAAATTGAGCAAGGTGCGCCATCAGATATTTTTGTTTCCGCAGCCAAAAAACAAATGGATGCACTAGAGCAAAAAAATCTGTTACTTCCTGGTAGTCTTACCAATATAGCAAGTAACCGCTTAGTGTTGATTGTACCTAAAAATACTACTAACCTTAATAGCTTTTTTGATTTAACAGATGGCAAAATTAAGAGAATTGCTGTAGGAGAACCCAGAAGTGTACCTGCGGGGCAATACGCCGACCAAGTACTAAAAAAGTTGGGTATTTTTGATCAAGTCAAGTCCAAATTAGTCTTGGCTAACAATGTGCGTCAAGTTTTAGCAGCTGTAGAAAGTGGTAATGCTGATGCTGGTCTAGTTTATGCTACAGATGCCAAAATTTCTAATCAAGTTAAAGTTGTAGTTGCAGCTGATGAAAGATATCATTCAGCAATTATTTATCCCATGGCAGTGCTGAAAAGAAGTAAAAACATCCCTGTTGCTCAGGAATTTGCCAAATTTTTATCTAGTAGTCAAGCTAAAGCTGTATTAAAAAAATACGGTTTTATTGTTAACTAACATCACAATTCTGCCCCCTGACTTTTATTGACACCCCCCCGACTTTAGGCAAGCGTCAAAGAGTTTGATCACTTATATTTGTAGTTGATTTACTAAAAATATGCTGTAATTTAGGGTTAATATGGACTTATCGCCATTGTGGATTTCGCTGAAAACTTCTTTACTTGCCACATTCATTACCTTTTTTTTAGGTATTTACTCTGCTTACTGGATGTTGGGATATAAAGGCAAGGGTAAATCAATCATTGAGGGAATTTTTGTCGCACCCCTGATTTTACCCCCTACCATTGTTGGTTTTTTGTTACTGGTGTTTTTTGGTAAAAATGGTCCCGTGGGTCATCTGATGCAGTATGGGGATTTTACCATTGTTTTTACTTGGTACGGTGCAGCTATTGCTGCCACAGTGGTGGCATTTCCGATTATGTATAAGACATCACTAGGAGCCTTTGAGCAGGTTGATAGTAATTTGTTACGGGTAGCGAGAACTTTGGGCGCTTCTGAATCAACAATTTTTTGGCGCATCAGTTTACCTTTAGCTTTTCCCGGAATTGTAGCAGCTACCAGTTTGGCTTTTGCCAGGGCTTTAGGTGAGTTCGGAGCTACATTAATGTTAGCTGGTAATATTCCCGGAGAAACTCAAACCATACCCATGGCCATTTATTTTGCAGTGGAAGCAGGCGCGATGGATGAGGCTTGGTTTTGGGCGATCGCGATTATGAGTATTTCCTTATCTGGGATAATAGCAGTTAACCTGTGGCAAGAAAACCGGGGGAAAAGGAAAAAACCCAGTTCCCCATTTCCCCAAACACAAATAAATCAGGAAAACCGTATATTTCCTATACCAACCAAAACTCATGTATCAGGATTATTTGTAGATATTGAAAAAAAACTTCCCGGCTTTAGATTGAAAGTGTGTTTTACTGGTGACAGTAACACCCTCGGATGTTTGGGGGGGTCTGGTGCCGGTAAAAGTATGATTTTGCGTTGTGTTGCAGGCATAGAAACACCAACCACAGGACGCATTATTTTAAATGGGCGGGTGTTATTTGATTCTGAAAAAGAAATTAATATACCAGCGCGCCATCGTCGTATTGGGTTTTTAATGCAGAATTATGCTTTATTCCCTCACATGACTGTCAGGGAAAATATTGCTTTTGGTCTACCTCAAGGCTCATCGACTTTAGCCATTAAACAGGAAATTGAAGCTCAACTATTAGCATTACACCTACAAGGCTTAGAAGATCGCTATCCCCATCAACTTTCTGGAGGACAACAACAACGGGTAGCTTTAGCTAGGGCTTTAGCCATTAAACCAGAAGCATTACTTTTAGATGAACCATTTTCCGCCCTGGATACTTATCTACGCCAGCAATTACAAGAGGAATTAAATCAAACCCTCATCAACTATTCCGGGGTGACCCTATTTGTTACCCATAACTTAGAAGAAGCCTATGGGATCTGTCAGCAGTTGTTGGTTATGTCCCAAGGACAACTTATTGCTAATGATGATAAACAAAATATTTTTCAGCGTCCCCAGAATTATACTGTTGCTCAATTAACAGGTTGTAAAAACTTTTCCCCGGTCAAGGTGGTATCTGAAAATCAAATTATAGCTGTAGATTGGGATTGTACTTTAAAAGTCATGCAGCCTTTACCCCAGTCGCCGGCTTATGTGGGTATTCGCGCCCATCATCTCAGGTTTACAGATGACCCCAACCTAGACAATACTTTTCCCTGTTGGTTGGTAAAAACCAGGGAAACACCCCACCGTATGACATTGTATTTAAGATTGCACAATTGTTTAAGTCACGGTGATGATTACCATTTACAGGCGGAAGTGTTTAAGGAAAAATGGGACAATATCAAAGATAAACCCTTCCCTTGGTATGTCCGTTTAGATGTGATGAAATTATTTTTAATGCAGGAGTAATCCCCAGAAAATAAAGTATGCCAAAACTGCTTTACAGTCCGTCCATGTGAAAAATTGGCATTAAAAGGAAAACTCTCATTAATTAGTATTAACTTATACTATTTATATTTTAGAGAGTGGTTATACTCATTTTCAGGTTCTACCTGGGAATTTATGAAGTGGCCTAGCCACTTCATTTTTATTGAAATTTACATATACACTCTAGGTTAATCATTAGATTTGCTATCCTTCCACTTTTCGCGTAATTCTTTTATCTCCACATTTTGCGATCGCGCCAACAGCCAAGTTTTTAACATCAGGGGTTTTTGTCTTTCCAAATGGTTGACAAACTGCATAACTGATTGATCAGCCTTGATGGGGGTTTTCAAATCAAACTGAATTGTTTGAAAAATCTGAATATCATCTTCAATAAAATGTCTACCCACAACTTTAGTCAGCCACAGCAGCACTCGATTAAATAACCAGCCCAAAATACCCTGACGTTTCTTAGTTATCAGCATGACCCGACCTTCAGACTTTCCTCCCTCCAGCAGGCGCAGAGCAAACATAATGTGAACTTGGAAAAAATCAGTACCAACTGTTACTATATTAGTGCTACCGTACCAATAGCAAATATTGTGAGTCAAATTTTTCCCCAAGGGACGAATTAGCCGGAATAAAAAAGAATTAACAGTGTTAGGTGTCGTATTGTTAAAAACAATAGCATTTTGATTAATTTCCTGTTTTTCAAAATGGATTGCTGATGCCACCTGGTGAACTGTGTTAAAGTGTTGAGCGTCGATAGGATTAATCATCACCACATTAGGGTGACAGTTGATCAAAAAATAATCACCAAAGACAACATCACATTCTTTATTTTCTAATTCCAGAATAAAAGGAGGCGGCTGTTTAGGTACTTCCCCAGTCCAGACCCAAATCATGCCATACTTTTCTGCTGTGGGCCAAGTTTTTAACTTAATGCTAACAGGGTGATTTAAGCATGGAATATCAACACAGAATCCCTGCTCATCAAATTGCCAATGATGGAAAAAACAACGCAGTTCATTACCTTGAACCTTACCTTTAGCTAAGTGAGCGCCCATGTGAGGACAGTAGGCATCAAAGATAACCGCCATTTTATTTTTACCACGGTAAATTGCTAATTCCCTCCCCAAAACTTTAACAGCCTTGACCTCTCCCACCCGGAGATTTTTTGATGCTATGACCCAATACCATCCTTCAATAAATCGTTCAGGATTATTAAAAATTCTCGGTTTACTAGTTGAGCTAAGATTCTGTGAATTAACATTCATTTTCAGAATTTCACGTTAAGTGAAGCGGTTAATCTAGAAATAACATGAGCATCTCCAAAAAACCGTTACTTTAATCACTGAGCAAGATATTTCCCACATCCGGCCTAACTCATTACCAGCCTGGGAATAATAAATAAATTAACAATTATCAGTAAGTCGGCTGTTTTTTGCCATATCTTCATCACATCCTTCAGGTAGATGTAAAAAGTATTTTACATTTTCTAGTATAATTAGAAAAAAGTCAAAAAGTTTGACATTTTTGTTGGACACCTCTAGCTATGCTCCGTTAGGAGCCGCTATGCTAACGCAGAAAAGAATCAGCCATGAAAGAGAACATTGCTGCGAACCTGATCCGCTACCGTAAAAGTCTAGGCTTGTCTCAGGAACAACTGGCAGAACAAGCCGGGGTAACTCGCCAGAGCATCAATAACTACGAGAACGCCAAAACTTTACCAGACAGTAAAATCCTCTTGGCTCTGGCCAGTGCTTTGGGCGTTATACTCGATGACTTGCTGCGATCGCAAAGTCAAGGACTACCTAACTTCCGGTTTCGCGCCCATACCTCCTTTTACAAAAACCCCCAGTTTACAGCCCAAGTATTACGAATGCTGCAAACTTATAACGCCCTAGAACAAGCCGTTGGCTTACCAACCTACACCCCAGAAAGTACACCTTGTCACCAAGTAGAAGGGAAAGAAAAACGCATTCAAGCAATAGCAGCTTTATTTCGTCATCGCCTAGGATTGGGAGATGCTCCCATTGCCAACTTATTTCAATCTGTAGAAGAAATCGGTTTAAAAGTTTTACGTCAACCCATTCCCATTCAAGGTTTCTTTGGTCTGAGCGCTTGCAGTGATATTGAAGGTGCATTTGTCTTAGTCAACACCCACAACATCACCATTGAACGTCAATTGTTTACCCTCGCCCATGAAATTGGACACCTCATCTTTCACCGTGTAGAGTACCAAGACAACTTAGTTGAGAAAGGAACTAAAGAAGAAGAAAAAGCACGCGAACAGGTAGCTAATTACTTCGCTAGTCACCTACTGGTTCCCCAAGCTGAATTTGAGCGGATGTACGCACTTACCCAAAATATTATTAAACTTAAACGGCATTTTCGCGTGAGTTACTTAGTCATATTGAATCGTTTAGCATCTATGGGAATCATTGATTTTGCTCAAGAGAAAGCCAAAATTTGTGGAATTTATAAAAAGCAACATAATGGTGAATCTTTGCAAAACTCAATGGAATTACCACCAGCCCTTGCATCTGAGGAATACCCAGAAAATGAACGTTATGAATGTCTTATTTGGCAGTCCTTGAAAATGGGCAAGATTTCCGAAATGAAAGCAGCGGAACTACTCAATTTGACTGTAGAAAAACTGCGAGTGCGTCGTCAAGAGAATGAGGTTTATGCAGTCGCTTAACGGAACAATTCTTGACGCAACAGCACTGATTGATTACAGTCACCCTAAAAATGTACCTTCAATCTTCAGTTAAAAATTCTGGTTCTTCCAGATAACGAATAGCTAACCCATCAACTACCCTAATCACTCCTTTGGTATAAATAGCTGTATTATGTGCCGCTCTCCAAGCTGACCAATTAGGAACAAAGCCAGTGAGAGTAACTCTACCATTCTCCACCACAACGTTAACATCTTCAGCTTCTACCAATGTGTTAAGCTCTAAAGCATTTTCAATGCTTCTGGCAATTTCTTCATCTTCTGGTATTTTGGTGGGGACTACTGCTAATTCATTGATAATATCAATCACACCAGTAATACCATAACCTATATCTTGTACCTGAAATTTTTTCCAATAAGCGTCAACAGTACCTCGCAAAGTTAGCAACCCACCGATAACGCTAACATCAATTTTGTTAGCATCAATATCCGGGTCCCAAGTCAGCGCATTGGCCACATTTGAAGCAATTTCTTCATCTATGGGGATAGTTGCTGTACAAGGATACTGTACCTGTAAATGATTAATTACTTCAGCAATTCCCTCTATTTCTTTGGTATCCTCTTCTGCTATGGTTTTGGATCGATAGCTGCTTACTGTTCCCCGCAACGTAACTTTACCATCATCAACAGTTACACCAATATGTGCTGCATTTACACGGTCATCCCAGTGGAGTTTATCTATCACTTGAGCTTGGAGTTCTTCGTCTGTGGCTAGAGTCATAATTACACCTGTTAGCTTGTTTTTCTGTGACTTATGAAGTATGAAGCAAGCATCACTTATTTTTTATTTTGCTCTTCAATAATATTCTCTGTCCTCTTTCTTCAGACATGAATTTACAGCCTTAGTGTTTGTAGAGAACTTTTGTAGAGACGTTCTGTGGGAACATCTCTACATAATGACTTAGCAAAATTTACAGCATCCCCCAGGGCTTATTGCCACAGATAAATGAGGATAAACAAAACAATCCAAATCACATCTACGAAGTGCCAAAATAAAGAAGTGGCATTTACGCCAAAATGACCGGAATCATAGTTACCAGGAAAAAAAGAACGGACAAAGATCATTAACTGCAACACAATACCGGTGAGAACGTGCAAACCATGAAAACCAGTGAGCAAGTAGAACATCCCACCGAATACCCCAGAGGTGAAACCAAACTCTAGATTACTCCACTCAATAGCTTGTCCTAATAAAAAGTAGCTACCCATTGCCATTGTAGCCCCTAGATAGATGCGAAAACCTGTTAAATTGTGATTTTGCAAAGCCCGTTCTGCTAAGTAAATCACAAAGCTGCTGGAAACAAGAATTACTGTGTTGATGGCCGGATCTTTGATTTCTAATCCAGAAACTCCTGGTGGTAGCCAATTAGGAGTTGTGGTTTTGTAGACAATATAGCCAGCAAAGAAACTGAGAAAGATAACGCTTTCAGAAAGAAGGAAGACGATGAAGCCAAACATTTTGTTACCTTCTTCATCGTGTTCATGCTCAACGCCTGTGTGATGGTCAGGTAACTGCAACTCTTGTGAGTTAATGGAACTATCCATTGGTGAGAATTCTCCTATTTTTAACGCACCAGGTAGGGAAAGGAGCAAAAATTTAGCTAACCTGGGTTTTTTAAAGCTGGGTTATTGGCCGTTAAGGGTTCTGATTTGCCGTAGCCGTAGGGGTCAGAAATGATTATGGGAATTTCCGCAAAGTTTTCCACAGGGGGGGGTGAAGAAACCATCCACTCTAGCCCAATAGCACGCCAAGGATTACATGGTGCTTTTTCTCCCTGCATCCAAGAAATCACCATGTTGAAAATGAACGGTAAAGTTGACATTCCCAATATGAAACCGCCTAAGCTAGCGATAATGTTCCAAAATTCGTACTCTGGGGCGTAGGAAGAAACTCGGCGTAACATTCCCTGCAACCCTAATGGGTGCATGGGCAAAAAGTTGAGGTTAGTGCCAATGAATGTTAGCCAAAAATGTAATTTACCCCAGCCTTCGTAATACATTCTGCCAGTCATTTTAGGAAACCAGTGATAAATGGCAGAATATAAACCCATAGTCACTGTTCCAAACAAAACATAGTGAAAATGACCAACTACAAAGTAGGTGTTGTTTACGTGTACATCCACAGGTACTGAAGAAAGCATAATGCCCGTAATACCTGCAAAGACGAACATGATTAAAGCACCCAGGGAAAAGAGCATGGGTGTATCTAACCGCAACTTACCCCCCCAAATAGTAGCCACCCAAGCAAATACCTTAATGCCAGTAGGTACAGATACAAACATAGTAGTGAGCATGAAAATCAACCGCATCCAACCGGGTGTACCACTAACATACATATGGTGTACCCAGACAATACCACTGACCACAGCAATTAACATTGAGGAAATGGCAACTACCTTGTAGCCAAATAAAGGTTTGCGGGCATAGACAGGGAAGATTTCTGAGAAAATGCCAAAGATGGGCAGAATAATCACATAAACCGCAGGGTGGGAGTAAAACCAGAAGTAATGCTGAAACAGCACCGGATTACCTCCGTGGCTGGGGTTGAAAAAAGCAGTACCAGCTGTTAGGTCTAGTAGCAGCATTACCGCACCAGCTGTCAGGGCTGGTAATCCAAACAATTGGATAATTTGGGCGCTAAATACTGCCCAGACAAACAAAGGCATCCGAAAGAAGTCCATACCAGGGGCACGCATCTTGACAATAGTGGTGACAAAATTTACCGCCCCCATAATTGAAGATACACCGGATATGGCTACTGCCAGCAACCACAGCACTTGACCATTAATTAAGTTACCTGTGGGGTTTTGCAGACTCACTGGTGGGTAAGCCCACCAACCCGCTTGGGCTGGGCCACCAGGAACTAAGAAACTGGCCATTAAGATAATCCCGACTATGGGAACCATCCAAAAAGCAACGGCATTAAGTCGAGGAAATGCCATGTCTCGCGCCCCAATCATCAGAGGGACTAAATAGTTAGCAAAACCCACTAGAGAGGGAAATGTCCACAAAAACAGCATTACTGTTCCGTGCATGGTGAACATCCCGTTATACACGGTGCGGTCAATTAAGTCAGATTCGGGTGTAATCAGTTCTCCCCGAATCACCATGGCAAAGACACCGCCAACTAGAAAAAAGATAAATGAAGTGACAAGGTACTGTATACCTATGACTTTATGGTCGGTGCTAAAGCTGAAATATTGTTTCCAGCTACCTGTCTCCTCACCAGGGTGACTGATACCTGCAATAGGAATATTTGTCATCGGTAAATTTCCTTTTCGTCATTACTCTTTGGTCATTGGTGATGAAGAAAATCACCCTGGATAATTAACTAATGGAGATGCCGCAGGTACTACGGTAGTCCAACCAGTTTTTACAGACTGACTGGAAGCCTGGGCATACTCTGAAGCTGCTTGATTTTTTGCTAGAGTTGGTTTTTGGGTTGCAGCTTGGGATAGCCATTGATGGTAGTCTTCGGGTGATTCAACTACTACATTGGCCTGCATGGTGGCAAAGTATGTACCGCTATATTGGGAATCAGTTAACCGATACTGCCCAGCACGGACGGGGGTAAACTCAAAGTCGATGGTGTGGTTGGGTACAATATCCTGCTTCAGACGGAATGCAGGAATATAAAAGCCATGCAGCACGTCTTCTGATTGTAGTGCTAATCGTACCCGGCGATCGCTTGGTAAATGCAGTTCAGTACTAGTAACATTTTTCTCAGGGTAGTGGAACACCCAAGCCCATTGTTTAGCCACAACATCAATTTTTTCCACAGGTTCAACCTTGGGAGCTTTTGTTGCTGCATAGGCTGATTCCATCCCCACAGGATTATGTAAATGTACAAGTCCCGTAGGTCCTTGGATTCCCATTTCTTGGTATACTTGGTAGCTATAACCAGCAATCCACAGCACCAACATAATGGGGATAGCTGTCCACACCACCTCTAAGGTGACATTACCCTCAATGTGGGGACCATCGCTCAAATCACCCTTTACCGCCCGATGAAACAAGATAGAATACATCAGAGTACTGGTAACGCCCAAGAAAATGAACGCCCCCAGGGTAACCAAAAAGCTAATTAAATCATCAATTAGCTGAGATTCTGCTGCTGCTTGCGGGGGAAGCCACCTATAAGCCTGCTGTCCTATCCAAAGACTGCTCACAGTGACAATGGCAGCAACCACAAACACAGTGAAAATATTGAAAATCTTCCGCATTTCCATAATTGTTAGTCATTAATTGTCAGTCATCAGTCATTAGTCACAATGACCAACATTGGTTACTTGAGCATGGTATTCAGGTCTGCACCCATTCTCAGCAAATTATCCGCAGTGTTATGTATGCCAAACTCAGCAGCCATTTGCGCCCCTAATGTGCCGTGGAAATACATGATCAACATCACCGCTATTCCTGTAGCTAAATAACTCCACTGCACTTCTCTACCAGGGTCCTGACTCCAAATAAAACGCTGCCATCCTCTCCAAATAGTCATGGCAAAAATTAGCCCCAGCAAGAATACACCGCCAACACCATGCCAAAGCATAGTTTCCATTGCCTGCATTCCCCAGGCACTTTTGACATCAGCCGGTGGTGTTGCCAGCAGCATTTCATAAAAACCCGCGCCCACGGTGAAAATAGTCACCACAGTAGAGCCTACCATATTGTACCAGCCCACATCAAAAAAGTTGGCAGGTTCTACAGGAATGGCTAAAAACTTAAACACCAATTTTTCCCAGGGGAACAGCATACCCACAATATCAAAGGTAATGCCAATAATGAACAAACCCAAGGTTAGATGAACTAAGTTAGGATGAATGGGAATTGAGTAGGGTAGTCCATTTGCCCCCAACTGTGTGCTTAATTGATCAATCAGTTCAGAATTCATGGCAAGATACCCTCCTTGACTGCTTCAACAACTGGCACTGTGTGCAGTCCATATACCCAAACCAGTTGATCTCCTAGATATACTTGCACGCCGACAATAACACTTAAAAACAACCCAGCCAGCATATAGTGAACAGGTAATTTATAAGGGTTGCGACTACGAATTACATAACGCCAAGCCGTAATTGCAGCAATAATGCCAGATAAAGACCAACCCATCAGTGTATGTACATTTAACACTGATTTAGCTAAATCGTAAGGTTGTGCTAGACCTGCTTCAAATTGCCCAAAAATAATGGCGACGAAAATGGCAATAGTCGCCACACACATATTCCACCAACTCACCTCAAATAAATGAGTTCTCGCAGTAAAATAGCCCAGTACATCGCAGAAGAATGCAAATAAAACCATCGCAATTACGAAGTGGACAACGATGGGGTGCATTGTATCTGGATACGGCAAATTATGGTCATTTAAAGATGTCAGATACTTAAGCATTGTGTTCTCCTAGACATATCCATTGCACCTCAGTTGTTAATACTAATAGTTTTTACCTCACCGGCTTTTATTGATATCCCCACAGTAAAAACCGGTCAATGTGAAGATTTTGCACTGCTACCTCTCCACTTTTGATCATCAATGATTCGGTTCAATTCATTTGTTCATGTCGATAATCTACAACAGCAATTTTTAAGTTATCTAACCAAGTTGCTATCTTTTGTTGGATTTGTATAACCTATTCTCTAGCTTAAAGATTTTTTTACGAATTGTCAAAAAATTAAATAAATTATAAAAAATGTTTATATAATGCTAATAAACATTTTAGTTATGTAACCCATCTGTCTATTTTTTATATATTGCATTTCTTAAATAGGTGAGATACAAATGTAAATTATCGTCTTGTAACACAAGCATCCTGCTTGTTAATGATGTACCTCACTAAGCGCGAAAACCGCTATATTGCATATATAAAAATAATTAGCTGTACAATGACTAACATTGAGTGATTTTAAATTTGTTAATTTTGCACTTTATCTGGTCATGCTAAAGTTTTTCATGTAACGATTCAACCAGGAAAACTAGACCCCAAATTATATCTGCACTTCAAAAGTTTTCCCTTCCACTGTCACTTTATCCCCTAGGAATAATTTTCGTCCCCGGCGCGTTTCCACTATGCCGTTGACTTTTACACCACCATCAATAATAATTAACTTGGCTTGCCCGCCGGTGGGGGCTACACCCATTAGTTTTAAGAACTGGTCTAGTTTAATCATAATTTTTGCTTCTATCCATTCAATATTTCATGCTTTGCCCAAGATGGCTAGTGACTAGCTATACTCAGAATAATTATATATTAGTGGTAAGGGTGTAAGATGAGAAGATATTGGCAATTAGTAAGAATATTTTGGAGTACAGCGATCGCGGCTGAGATGGAGTATCGCCTTAATTTTCTCATAGCAGCCCTGAGCAGTTTAGGTAATCTCGCCGGCAGCTTGTTTGGATTGTTTTTATTTTATCGCACCGGTTACACCTTTAGCGGTTGGTCATGGTCAGCCGCCTTACTGGTTTTAGGAATTTTTACTTTACTCCAAGGTTTTGCAGCCACCTTTCTAGCTCCTAATTTAAATCGCATAGTCCGCTATGTGCAAGAAGGTACATTAGATTTTATCCTACTCAAACCTATTTCCAGTCAGTTTTGGCTTTCTACCCACACTTTATCACCTTGGGGACTACCAGATTTAGTTTTTGGCGGTGTCATCATAGGCTATGCAGGTAACCGCTTGGGTTTGGGAATCAATAACTACATAATCAGTGCCGTGCCGTTGTTATTCAGCTTAGTAATTCTGTATAGTTTATGGTTTATACTGGGAGCCACTACTATTTGGTTTGTAAAAATATACAATGCCACTGAAGTTCTACGGGGTTTATTGGAAGCTGGCAGATACCCCATGGTAGCTTATCCCAGTGCTTACCGTTTTTTCTTTACTTTTGTAGTACCAGTTGCATTTTTAACAACAATACCAGCGGAAGCTATGCTGGGTCGCGGTCAAGTTAGCTGGTTGATAGGCGCTGGTGTGTTAGCTGTGGTGCTTTTTTTGTTTTCCAGTGGATTTTGGCGGTTTGCTCTGCGCTTTTATACTAGTGCTTCGAGTTAAGCGCATGGCTCTTTCTATGGGTTTTTACTGGATTTTTGGGAAAATGTTGCCTAATTGGGGTGATTATGCTGTAATAAAATTACGCTCATAAAATATACTTTTGGTCATGTACAGTAAATTACTCATAACCATTGGAAGGGAGCGTAATACAGCAATCCCTCAGAAGGTAAATTACATAGGAAAAATCGTCATATGGTGAAAGTTGCATTGCTAATTGGGGTCAGTGAATATGAGCATGGATTAACACCCCTACCTGCAGCAGTCAGAGATGTGGATACCATAGAGGAGGTTTTACAAAACCGAGCAATTGGCAATTTTGATCAAGTCACAAAACTGGTCAATCCTCCAGGACAAACAATGGCAGAAGCCATAGAAAATTTATTTAATAATCGTGAAAAAGATGACCTAATATTGCTATATTTTTCTGGACATGGCATCAAAGACGAAAGAGGGAAACTTTATTTTGCTACTTCTAACACCCGCAAAAATGACCAAGGCGCACTAGTTAAAGCCACATCAGTACCAGCTAGCTTTGTGCATGAAGTCATAAGTAATAGCCGCTCTAAACGCGAAGTAGTGATTTTGGACTGTTGCTTTAGTGGCGCGTTTGCTGAGGGGATGTCAGCAAAAGGGGATGATTTTGTAGATGTCAAAAATCAACTAGGTGGAGAAGGAAGGGCGATACTAACGTCCTCGACCTCAACCCAATATTCCTTTCAAGATACAGGAGGAAATACCTCAACTTATACCGCCTACATAGTGGAAGGGTTGGAGACCGGTGCTGCTGATAAAGATGAAAATGGTTGGATAACTGTTGATGAATTGCATGAATATGCTGCTCGAAAAGTGCAAGAAGTAACTCCAGCCATGAAACCAGAAATATATGCTGTTAAAGAGGGTTATAAAATTAAGCTTGCTGCAGCACCAAATCAAGACCCTGATTTAAAGTATCGTCGAGAAGTTGAGTATTGGGCAGAGGCTGGTAACGGTGAAATCTCCGATATGGGTCGTCAGACATTAAGAGAGGAAAAAAATAATCTACAAATCACAGATGAGAGAGCTAATGAAATTGAGACTCAAGTCTTAGCACCTATCAAAACTTATAAGGAAAAGTTGCACCGATATGAGCTAATGCTAATTGAAAAAATGCAAACTGAATTTCCTCTTAGTGATAAATCAATCGCTAACTTAAAACGCTTTCAACAAGCATTAGGATTGAAAGATGAAGCAGCTGCTCAGATTTATAATCAAAATTCGCAGAAATACATTGTCAAAGAAACTAAGATACTTCTTCCCAAAAGCGATATTTTTAAGTATATATTATTGGTAATTATTGGAGCAGTTATTGGCTATATGATACGCCATATGAACACAAATACTGTTATAAGTGTTACTCCTCCAAAACCAAACCCACTGGATCAGGTAGATGACAGTTTGCCAAACCCGGCAGTTTTAACCATTGATGGTACTGTAACTATAATCACTTTAATTAAAGAGCTTCGGGATAGATACAATATTGTCAATCCCAATGTACGCACAACTTACGGATTACCTGATGGTAAACCTAATGGTTCTAATGCTGGACTGGGAAACTTGTTGTCTGAAAAAGTATTAATGGCAGCTAGTTCACGTGGCCTCAATGTTGTGGAAGTACCCATAGCTCTTGATGCTGTAGCTGTGACTGTGGGTATCAACAATCCATATAAGGGAGGATTAACTAAGGAACAACTGCGCTCTATTTTCTTAGGAAAAATGACTAATTGGTCACAAGTGGGGGGACCGAATTTACCCATAAAAGTTATTAACCGTTCTCCTGACAGTGGCACTCATTCCTTTTTTAAAGAGGTGGTACTTGATGGTCAATCTTTCCCCCCTGATGGTCCTAACTTTAATACGGTTACAAGAGATGAAACTATACCAATCTTACGTGCTTTAGGTAATAACGGCATTGGCTACAGTTCAGTTACCCAAATTGAAAATCAAAGCAGCTTGCGCGTTGTTCCCATTGATGGCATATCGCCTATTGATAGAAATAATATCAAAAATGGTACTTATCCACTTAGTCGACCTGTTTATTTAGTTGTTCCACGTAAAACCAGCCAAGCAGTCAAAAAATTTGTAGAATTTGCTTTATCTCCTAAAGGACAAGCAGCAGTAGAAAGGGAGGGTTTTATTCCTATTGAATAGGAAATTGATTGATTAGTTTGTTGGTATATAGCATTGCTTAAACACATCCATTCACTTTTGGTAATGTGGAAGTGTATTAGCGGTAGCTTACCGGTAGAACAAGGACATCCGGATACTGTTCAAAAATTGGTTGAAGCAACAAATCAATATAAACGGTTCATTGAACTTGATTTAATCTTCGACAGTCCTGATAATTTTCTTTATCGACAAAAAGGACAACTTAAACTTGACAACACTATACTTGAGGAATTTCTTCCTCAAGTAATTTATAGAAGTTTAAAAAAAATAGATAATTCATTTGAACTTAGACCTAAAAGTACTTTTGCAGGGTTAACCTTTTTATCTTCATTGGGTAACACAGGAATGGCTGGAGAGCCTACATTAAGAACAAAAAACCAAGATTTTGTTTTAGGTAAAAAGCTTTACTTAAAAACTTCCTTTGATAGTAATTTTACAAATTATAAGCTGATAGAGTCTCATATTGGATATGTGTGTGCTGAATGTAAAACGAACTTAGATAAAACAATGTTCCAAGAGGCTGTGTCCACGAGTAGGGATCTAAAATTAGCTGTTCCTAGCTCACTTTACTTTTTAGTGTGTGAATTTCTAGACATGACTCCTGTTTCTATTACTGCTACTCAAATTGATGATGTCTTAATTGTTAGAAAATCTAAACGCATAGCTGCAAATATTCGGCAAGAATATAAAACTCCACAATCAAGAATGCAGTATCGCCAAGAGTATGCTGAATTTATTGAAAAATCAAAGTATTATTCTGATGTTTTCCAAAGAATGATTGATAAAATTCAGACTTTGCTAGACAACACATCCCCACAAGTCGATCAAGTGCTCAATCGAGGACATTTCTGAAATTGATTATAGTGAACTTTCCCCAAGTGAGGTACGTCATCAGCAAGCAGGACTTGTGCTGAACGCTCAACACTGAGCGTAGTCGAAGTATAGTCGAGGGATGCTCGCGCTACAAGACGATCATTTATAATCATCTGTTGTAGTTGTAAAAGCATATCTACAAGTAATGTGGCTGTAGGTATTATTTTAATCGCCCCAAATGGCATCTAATTCCGGTAAAATCAGGATTTAGGGAATATCAAGAGGGAGATACAAGGGTGCCTACACTTGGCGTTAACATTGACCACATCGCCACCATCCGCCAAGCGCGACGGACAGTGGAACCAGACCCAGTAGCGGCGGCGGTACTAGCAGAATTGGCCGGTGCAGATGGTATTACCGTGCATCTACGGGAAGATCGGCGGCATATCCAAGACCGAGACGTGCTATTATTACGGCAGACAGTGCGATCGCATCTCAACTTAGAAATGGCCGCCACTGATGAAATGGTACAAATCGCCCTGGATATTAAACCTGATTACGTGACCTTAGTTCCCGAGAAGCGGGAAGAAGTCACCACAGAAGGCGGATTAGATATTGTCGGGCAAATTGCTAGAATAGGTGAGATAGTCGATAAATTGCAAAGCGTTGATATTCCAGTTAGTTTATTTATAGATGCACAACCAGCACAAATAGAAGCATCTGTCAAGGTCAAGGCGCAATTTATTGAATTGCACACGGGGCAATACGCCGGGGCTAAAGACGAAAAAAAACGCAGGCAAGAATTAGCCATGTTAGCCCAGGGATGTGACCAGGCCATTAAAGCTGGTTTGCGGGTCAACGCCGGTCATGGACTAACATACTGGAATGTTTATCCCGTGGCTGCACTTCCGGGAATGGAAGAACTGAACATTGGTCATACCATTATCAGTCGAGCAGCATTAGTAGGGATGGAAAGAGCAGTCCGGGAAATGAAACAAGCCATACAGGGGCTATAGCCATTAGCAAGACTTTCACAGTAGAGGGGTTGTAACTGCAAAATCCAGAAATTGGGAATTACAGCAATTTTCAGCAAAAAGTTCTATGACCTCAACACAGTCTAACAGTTTACCTCTTTGGGTACAGCACAGGGATAAAGTACTAGAACAGAGTACTGATATCCAATGGCGCTATGGCAAGTTTCCCGACTATAGCCGTTCTAACCAGAACCTTGCCAAGGAAAGCACACATAATCATCCCCAAGGTTCCCTAGAGGCTATAGTTCAAAACTTAGTCAGAACCTTTGATGTGGAAGCCAACTTCAAAACCAACCCCCAGCAGTGGATATCAGTTGTCAACGACAAATTCCGCATGACTACCAATGGGGGAATTAGCTACACAATATCAGATGTAGTTGAGTCAGGAACTTACAAACTCCTAATCGGCAATACCCAACATTACCAAGCATCTGAAGAAAACTTTGAAACATCTACAAATCTGTTTCATACAGCATTTCCTGACGGATTTCTCTGGGAAGTCCTAGAGGTGTTCTCAGCGCCTCCCACCATAGCATTTAAGTGGCGACATTGGGGACATTTTAGAGGGGCATACAAAAACTATGCACCCACAGGAGAAACAATAGAAGTTATCGGTATGACCATTGCCCGTGTTACTGATGACTTGAAAATCCTCTCCTTAGAACACTATTATGACAATACCAAGTTCTTTGAAAAGCTGACAGCAAGCGGAAAACAAGAAACTGGTAAGCAAGAGCCAAAGCACCCCAATTTTTGGAGTTTTTGGCAAAACTTGTGGCGTTGGCACAAAAAACCAACAACAGGCCAAGCAAAAACTAGTGCTTGTCCTTTTAGCTAACACAAAAAGAAGCCTCTCACCTACCCCATAGGGGAATTGTGACAGTTGAAGCCAAATCTCATAAATCACACTAAATACTCCAAAAAACGGTTATTGCGTAGATTTTATGGAGTTTGAGGATTGATTGCCACAAAACCCTTACGGGGCAAGGGTTATAAACCATAATGCCCATATTTTCCATGAAATGCCTACACAATAAGGCTTTCAATAATTTTGAAATGGGTTTTCCATAAAAAGTACCGAAGAACCCAAAAAACTTTTGGGTATCATGGGGACTGTAGGAGTATTTCACATAATCAGCAAAAGTAGAAAAATGCAAATATATTATTACGTTTTGGCCAGTCAAAAGTTCTTGATACAAGAAGAACCAATGGCAGAAGTGCTAAAAGAACGCACTCGTTACTACCATGAACAAGAAAAAGAAATTGATTTTTGGTTGGTGAAGCAGCCAGCATTTTTAGAATCACCTGAAATGGCAGAGGTAAAAGCCAAGTGTCCTCAACCCGCAGCTGCTATTATTTCCACCAATGCCCAATTTATCACCTGGCTAAAACTGCGATTAGAGTATGTAATTACAGGAGAATTTCAAGCTCCCTCTGAAACAATTTCCGATCCCTTGGCATCTCTAAGTTCAGTATCTTAAATAAGGAAAATAATTTTAGGGCAGGTTTTTGATATGCCCTAAAATGAAAAAACCAACCAGGTATTTTACAAATTTTGGGAAAAAATCTAGTTTATGCACCCCAGTTTTGTGCTGAAATTTAATAGTTTACTGAGTGCATTAGCACTTGCAGCAGCAGGCTTAATAGGTAGCATCAGTTCTGTTAGCGCCCAACAAAACCTTCCTATTTGTCAGCCGCCCCTTCCGGGGGAATATCTTTTGCTGGTAGTTAGTCCCACAGCAAGCAGTCAGAACCAGCTACGTAATGCCCTACCAAGTCAAATTACAGCTACAACTTGCCAATATCTGAGGGATACAGTGACGCGGATAGGCGGGTTTAAGAGCATGGAAGATGCTAATCGTTGGGCAAGATATATTAATAATATTGTTGGGTTGTCTGCCATTATTGCCACACAACCAAATGTAGCAAATATTACAAAAATACCAACTCAACCGGAGACCATCAGCTTTAACCCCCAAGTATTAGGCAATGGTTATGCTGTATTGGTGGATTATTTTAACAAACCGGAACTAGCCAGCAGTATACAAAAAGTCACAGGGGGTAAAATAGGTTTTGCTTCCTACGGGCAACGCCCTTACTTACTCGCAGCTTTCACTACCAATCAACAAGAAGCATATCGCACTATGCAAAAGCTCAACGAAGGCGGTTTTTTTGCTGTGATAGTAGATGGCAGGAAAGTAATGTTACTGCGATCATCTGTACGTTTATAAACTAGTAAGCAGACCGAGCTAACCAATAAATGGTGATGCCCAAAGCTGACCCAACTATCACCTGCACCGGTGTATGCCCCAATAACTCCTTGAGACGATCTTGACTAAAGTCTGGTTTTTCATGGAATAGTTCATCAATCATCTGATTGAGAATCCGCGCTTGCTTACCCGCAGCTTGGCGGACCCCCGCAGCATCATACATAACTATAATGGCAAAAACCGCAGCCATGGCAAACTCAGGTGATGACCAACCAAGACTTTGCCCTACGCCGGCGGCCAGGGCAGTAACGAAAGCTGAATGGGCGCTGGGCATACCTCCCGTTGTGACTAAAACACGTACATTCAGTTGACGATGTTTGACAAGCTCAACCACAAGCTTTAATGCTTGGGCAATCAAACAAGCTACCAGAGCAACCAGCAGCACGCGGTTATCTAAAATATGGCCTATGTCCTGCATGGTGTTTTGGTTTGGTTAGTAACTTGAGCAGTGATTATTGTTTCAGGAAACATTTCCATGCCATCCAAAATCATCAATCCTGAATTGACCTAGTGATTGCGACTGGTGATAAAGTGAGCCAGCGCCTGGAGTGGCTGTGCCAGTTTTCCGAATGTTTCCAATTCCTCACAGGCAGACTCCACTAATTGTTGAGCTTTGGAACGTGACTGTTCCAGTCCCCAAAGGCTGGGATAAGTAACTTTTTTAGCTATTAAGTCTTTACCAGCAGTCTTACCTAATTGCTCTTGTGTAGCCGTTATATCTAGAATATCATCTATAATTTGGAATGCTAGACCGATGTTTTGAGAATAGCGAGACAGTCTGTGAATATCATCAGAAGAAGCACCGGCGATAATTCCCCCACAGACAACACTAGCTTCTAAAAGGGCAGCAGTTTTGTGATTGTGAATAAAATTCAGGGTTTCTAAAGAAATATCAGACTTACCCTCTGAATCTAAATCAACCACTTGACCGCCCACCAAGCCAGCAGCGCCCAAGGCTTTACCCAGACGGGCGATTACTTGCACAACTCGCTCTCTAGATACATTTTCTGGCGTTTGAGTCGCTATAAACTCAAAGGCATAAGCCAACAAGCTATCACCAGCTAAAACCGCGATGTTTTCCCCATATACCTTATGATTTGTTAACCGACCACGACGATAATCATCATTGTCCATTGCTGGCAAGTCGTCGTGAATTAAGGACATTGTATGCACCATTTCCAAGGCGCAGGCTGTGGGCATAGCCATTTCAATGGTTCCACCCATCATTTCACAGGTAGCAACACAAAGAATGGGGCGCAGACGCTTACCACCCGCTAATAAGGAGTAGCGCATGGATTCATAAATTTTTTCTGGATACATCACAGGAATAGCTTGATCCAGAGCAGTTTCACAAAGCTTTTGCCGCTCTTTGAGATAGGCGGACAGGTTAAAAGTGGTTTTTTCATTCATCTTCTGGCGGTTATCAGCTGCTACCATTCTTAAATTCCCTTAATTTTAGGCTGTTGGCTATTGGTGCCATCCGTCATAATTTTAAGATGCTCTGTTCCTCAAAAAGTCATGGATGAGCAGTGAAAAGTGGAAAATTCGCTCTATGTCTTTACCTTTTGCAAATAACTGGTGACTGTATTTTGCAACAACATAGCAACGGTCATAGGACCAACACCACCAGGAACTGGGGTGATGTATTCCGCCACACTAAGAGTTGATTGCCAATCAACATCCCCCACTAAGCGACTTTGACCAGTGGCATCTGTGACACGATTTATCCCCACATCTACCACAATGGAGCCGGGTTTGATCATTTCCGCAGTAATTAATCCTGGACGACCTACAGCAGCAATAATCATATCAGCATTTTTGGTGATGCTACCAAGGTCTAGCGATCGCGAGTGAGCAATAGTCACGGTTGCATCAGCTTCTAATAGCATCAAGGCTAGGGGTTTACCTACTAAAATACTGCGTCCCACCACCACAACTTGTTTGCCCTGCAAAGAAATTTCATATTCCTGCAATAGCCGCATTACACCAGCAGGCGTACAACTGCGTAAACCCAGTTCTCCTCGCACTAACCGCCCCAAGTTAACCGGGTGCAGTCCATCAGCGTCTTTGTCTGGGTCAATTTTATTCAGCAAGGCTACAGCATCCAAGTGACTAGGTAGAGGTAATTGTACAAGAATGCCGTCTATCCGTTCATCTTGGTTGAGTGCTGCTATTACTTCTTCCATTTCCCCTTGGCTAGTTGCTGTAGGAAAATGCTGTCCAAAAGAAGCAATTCCCACCTTAGTACAGGCTCGTTCTTTGTTGCGGACATAAGCCGCTGATGCTGGGTTATCCCCCACCATTAATACAGCTAAACCAGGCGATCGCCCCATTTTTGCTTGTGTTTCTCTAATAATCTCCGAAAGTTCTTGATGAATTTTCTCAGCTAGGGCTTTACCATCGAGAAGTTTGGCGGTTTTTGTTGTCATTATCATCCCCAGTCCAATTTTTCATTTTTCGTAGCAGAGTTAACATTTATTCATACTGACCACTCAGGGTTGACAGCTTGATGTGGTAGCGTCCTTTTCTCTGCCAAAATACCAATAATATCAATATAATACGTAAGAATTTGAGTAAATCATATCGACTTCATGCAACCAACCACAAAATTTCACCTTGGCACTATGATTCCTTACCATCTGGGAATCGCTTTGTTATCTGTAACGAGTCTTTGTAGTTGCAGTCATTGGACAACACCAAGCCTGAAAACCGGGAGGTTGAGCATTGGTAGTAATGTCACCCTGATTCGAGATATTAAGTTTGAAAAAGACTCCACCACTACAGTTTACATCCAAGGTACAGTAGAAAGGCAAGTACCCTTAGTTAAGCAATGGGCATATCAAATTAATGACTCCACAGGTAAAATTTGGGTGATTACTAATCAACCCAATCTCCAACAAGGGGAACAAGTAGTAATTAAGGGCAGAGTGCGCTATCAAAGTATTCCCATAGCCGACCAAGAGTTTGGAGAAACTTACATAGAAGAACATTAATATTTTTGGAGCAACACTGAGTCTAGAAATTATCACTCCCCATACTGTCCGCCAGTCACCTTACCGCGAAAAACAATATATTGGTAAACGTTGTAAAACAACATCACCGGAATGAGAAAACCGATAAAAATAATCATAATTACCAACGAACTCGGATCAGCGGCAGCTTCGTAAATGGTGATTTGATTGGGAATAATATAAGGGAAAACAATTAATCCTAAACCCAAAAAAGTGAGGACAAATAACAGAATTGTCCATACAAACGGCCATCTTTCTTCTCCACGGTTGAGACTTCTCAGCAGTTGCCAAATTAACAGTACTCCCACCACAGGAATTACTGCAAAAATATAAACTAAAGGCTGTTGAAATAATCGCGCCCTGGCATTTTCATAAATTATTGGCGTGGTAACAGTAATGAAAATTGCCCCGATTAAAGTAGTCCATGCGGCAATTTTGGCAGTTTTAAAATGAGTCTGCTGTAATTCCCCTGTAGTTTTCCATATCAGATAAGTAGAACCAATCAACACATATCCTTGAATCAATGTTAAAGCCACCAACACAGAAGGAATACTCAGCCAGTCCCAGGTAGTACCAATAAAATGTCCGGCTTGATCAACCTTAATACCCTTCAACACCGCCCCTAAAGCGAATCCTTGACCTAGTGCTGCGGTAAAACTACCAGCACCAAAGGCGAAATTCCAGAAAAATTTGCGGTTAGATAAATCCCGAAATTCAAAGGCTACACCCCGAAAAATAAACCCAAATACCATCACCAGCAGGGGAATATATAAAGCGCTAAATATCGTACCATAAGCTAAGGGAAAAGCACCAAATAACCCCCCACCCATGAGTACTAACCATGTCTCATTGGCATCCCAAATGTTACTCAAACTAGTCATTAAAATTCCCCGGCGTTCCTCGTCGGAGGAGGTGAGAGACAATATCCCCACTCCTAAATCAAACCCGTCCAACATCACGTAGAGGAACAAGAAAAGAGCCAAAATTACAAACCATACCTGGGGAAGAAAATACTTGAGGGTTTCCATATAATTTCCCAACCTTTGCTTGATTTATGAAGCTGAGATACCCAATTGGGGTATCTTTTATTTACTTTGCTTACTGTTGTGCTTCTACCGGGCGTTCATCAGCAACAAACTCTCCAGGGGTGGTTTCCACCGCCGGTCTAGTAATTTCTACTCCTGGGATGGGTAGCTGGAGATTTGGCCCTTGACGAATAATCCGACTACCAAAGTATAAAGCGGCAGTAAATAACAGAGTGTAAACTATGACAAAGCCACTGAGTGAAACTAAAACATTACTAGCAGGGATGTGAGAAGCAGCATCTACAGTGAGGATTTGTCCGTACAGCGTCCAGGGTTGTCTACCTACACAGCGCACTATCCAGCCAGAATCTATTGCTATATATCCCAGGGGTGCAGCAAATACCCAAGCCCCCATTAACCAGCCTTGCTGAGTGATATTTTCCGCCGCCAGCTTACCCCGTAGCCATTGTATTGTACTTAACAACATTAAACCAGCTAAGAAAAAACCAATGGCGATCATGGTGCGGAAAGCATAATAAATTAAACCCACCATGTGGGGACGGTCCTCTGGTTTCCACTCTTTTAAACCGCGTACTGGTTGAGAAAGGTTTTTCTTAAATTCCAAAATGTACCCCAGAGCATTGGGGACACTGATTTCCCAGTCGTTTTTTTGGGCTTTTTCATTAGGTATGGCCAGCAAACTCCAATCAGCAGGTTGTCCAGCTGGGGAGGATTCCCATTGGGCCTCCATGGCTGCTAGTTTAGTGGGTTGATAGTGATAAACTTGCTCACCGCTTAAATGTCCAATATATATCTGTAGTGGAGCCACCGCGATCGCAGCTGCTAAAGCAATTTTCAATGACCGGGCAAAAAAAGCTTGGTGGCGTTGCTGCAAAATGTACCAAGCACTAATTCCACCAATGACAAACAGAGAAGTCTCTAGTGTGGCAAAAAACATATGCAGAACACTATTGACCATAAAAGGATTTAAAATTGCCTGGAAGTAATCACTGACAACAAATTTACCATTTACCATCTCCCCGCCTGCAGGGGTTTGCATCCAGGAATTAGCTGTCAAAATCCACAGAGTTGATAAGTTAGCGCCAACAGCCACCAAAATAGTGGAAAGATAGTGAATAGCCGGATTGACGCGCTCCCAGCCAAATAACATAATACCCAGGAATGCTGCTTCTAGCATAAATGCCCAAGAAGCCTCAAAACCGATCACGCTGCCAAAAAAGTTGCCCACAGCTTCAGAAAACGGTCCCCAATTTGTGCCGAATTGAAATTCCATGGGTATACCCGTTGCTACACCAATACCAAAGTTCAGCACATAAAACTTTGACCAAAAACGAGCATGAAGATAATAATCAGGATTACGAGTTTTGAGCCATAATCCCTCAACAATAACTAAATAAATCCCCATCCCGGTAGTTAGGACAGGCCACAGCATATGAAATAAGGCCGTGAGTGCAAATTGCATCCGTGATAAAACAACAGAATCGGATAAAAATTCCATGAATTTTCTCCCTTAGTTAGCCATACTTTTTAGGATAAAGGCTAATTCCCATAACCCAAACGTTTATAATTGATTTTTTGGCAATTTTGGCAAAATGTAGTAAAAACTTTATTTTTCTCTAATAAACAAAATGGTATTAAAGCTACGTCCTTCTAGCACGGCTTTTTTTTGGTTTCTATAGCTTGCCATTTTTGATATACCAACATAAAATAAAAATAGTCGGCTAGATAAAAATTAGTTGTTCTAAAGGAGTAGCAATTGATGATACACATGGAAAATCATGAATTGTTGAGGGAACTAACTGCTGAGGTTGCTGCTTACATTAACGGTGGCCAGGAAAGCGAAGAAGAAAAAGAGAAGTTTAACAAAGAGAACTATCTACAAGCCTTGGGCGCTGCTTATCTCAGTCCCCCTGGTATGGGTGAAATAACAGATGATGAAGCATTGCTAGCCCAATATATAGGCTGGAGTGAGGTAATAGACTAGTATTAAGAACTACCCCGGATAAATTTGGCATAACTAATCAAATATGTGTGGAATAAGTACCAACTGAGAAACTCGGTTGTTGGAGAAACCGGGTTTCTCCCCATCAAACATACTCTTATTTTCTTTAAGACCCTGTGGGCAATGCTTGTGGTTGTAAATAAGTGATCAAATCCCGTATGCCTTTTTGTAAATATCTTGTTACTGTCATAGGGCTGGTGCCGATATTTTTGGCAGCATCTTTGCGAGAAATTTCTTTTAAAAATACCATTTCTACTGCTATCCGCGGCTTTTCTTCTAACATATTGATTGCCCCTTGAAGTTGTTGTCGTTCTTCATCTTGTTGTTGAAGGAGAGTAGAACGAGGACAGGGAAGCGCCTCACCAAGGGTTATTTGGCAATCAGTGTAATTGACTACGGTAGCATCCAAGCTCAAAGGCATACGGTTTTGGGCTGCTAACTTAGTTTCTTGCCATTCTTGCAGTGAGACTTCCAGATGTTCGGCAATTTCTATATCTTTGGGGGTGCGACCCAGAGAAACCGATAATTGTTTACGGACTTTTTGTCCTTCGTTGTAGAGTTCTTGCCAACGACGGGGTATTTTTAATAAAGTGCTGCGATCGCGTAAAAAGTGCAGCATCTCACCTCGAATGTATGGCACTGCAAAGGAACTAAACGCATATCCGTGGCTGGGGTCGAAGCGTTCAATTGCCCTAATTAAACCAAAATAACCGATTTGTTCTAAATCTTCATAAGGTTCATGACATTGATGGCTGAATTTATGAGCTATCTTTCTGACTAAGCCAGTATGTAACTGTACCAGTTGATTACGTAGTTGAATAGAAGGATTTTGGTGGTACAAGTGTAATAACTCCACACCGTTAGTTCCCCTAGAGGAATGACTTTTTGCCATATAAAATTTCCTTTTCTATAACTCTTGTTTTTTCAAACAACGGAGTTGCGTATATTGCCTGCAAATCTCTCATCATTTTCCCTAGTCGAGGCTGAATAAACCATAGTCATTTTACTGAAATTACGAAAAGACTTACTTACGTATTAAGTACTTTTACGCATAAATTTCCGTGGTTACAGGTGAGCATTGATTTTATTTAAAGAACTAGCTATTTCTGCTTAGGTAATTTATGATAGTATTGATATTTATACGTAAGCCAGCCTAGTATTAAACTGACGTAAAAATATTATACGTGGTTTCATGGTAATCAGAATTTTTCTGTGGCAGGAGAAAGAATCAGAGTTGTATACTATATCTATGTAATTGACCTTGTTTAGCAAGCAGTATGGAAGTATTGGAAATCAAACGGGAAATTGAGATGTTGTCCGATCGTCTGGGTAAAGCCCAGGACTATCTTTGACATACCAGCACTGAGTGCGAAAATTCAAGATTTAGAACAAATAGCAGCACAGCCGGAATTTTGGAACGACCAAACCCAAGCACAAAACACTCTGCAAGAACTTAATGAACTCAAAGCCCAAGTGCAGCAACATGAGCAGTGGTGTTTTAGTCTGGAAGATACCAAAGCAGTGGTTGAGCTATTGGAGTTAGAAACCGACGCAGCACTGTTACAAGAGGCAGAGCATACAATTAATCAGCTTAATCGTCAACTAGACCAGTGGGAATTACAACAGTTACTTTCTGGACCATATGATGATCAAGGGGCGGTGTTAACAATTAATGCTGGTGCTGGTGGTACAGATGCCCAAGACTGGGCTTTCATGCTAATGCGGATGTACACCCGTTGGGCAGAACAACACGGATACAAAGTTAATTTAACTGAAGAATCAGAAGGTGATGAAGCTGGCATTAAATCAGCAACCCTGGAAATTACTGGTCGCTACGCCTATGGTTATTTGCGCTCAGAAACAGGCACACATCGCTTAGTACGCATTTCACCTTTTAATGCTAACGGCAAGCGACAAACCAGTTTTGCTGGGGTGGAAATTATGCCCCAGTTAGATCACACAGTACAACTAGACATTCCCGAAAAGGATTTAGAAGTTACTACATCCAGGGCTGGTGGTAAAGGTGGGCAGAATGTGAACAAAGTAGAAACAGCAGTGCGAATTGTTCACTTACCTACTGGTATTGCCGTACGTTGTACGGAGGAACGCTCTCAGTTACAAAACAAAGAAAAAGCCCTAGCCCGTCTGAAAGCTAAACTGTTAGTTATTGCCAGAGAACAACGGGCCCAAGAAATCGCCGAAATTAGAGGCGATATGGTGGAAGCTTCTTGGGGGAATCAAATTCGTAACTATGTGTTTCACCCTTACCAAATGGTTAAGGACTTACGTACAAACGTGGAAACAACTGCCATCAGTGATGTTATGGATGGCGACCTGGATTTGTTTATTCAAGCCTATCTACGACAGGAAAACCAGCTACTACAAGACACTCCTGTTTAAACAAATGTAAATGTTCGTCTTGGAAGGCGAGCAAGCTTTATATGTTGGTAAATCAAAAATGGCAAGCTATAGAAACCAAAAAAAAGCCCTCCTAGAAGCAGGAGCTTCTAACCCCATTCCGTTGGTCAACTGTTACAGTTATATATAACTCTTGTCATCAAATTTTTATGAGCAACTCACCAACGGAACCTAAACCTAGCTATGTAAAACTGGCCATGCGAAACATGGTGCGTAAGGGAGGTACTTCCATGAAACATTTTGCCCTGACAACTATCGGGCTTTTAGCTGTTTTCGTGGGTCTGGCTTACCTAACTCGCTAAGTAATGGGACCAAATGAATTACACAACTGATTTTTCTGTTACCTGTTCCCTCTCTCAAGGAGTGAATTTAATTTTGTCCAAATACCTAACAACACACCAAAATTGCAAGCTTTGAGGAGAGTTTATAGCTGGTGCAACTTGAACTAGATGTCCAGGATTTGTTTGATGAATCCTCTTCAACAGCAGCCATGGACTTTGGAGAGTACGATACTCGAATTACTGGGGAAACTTGGCAAGATTGGTTTGAGCGGTGGTTGGAAAGTCTACAGTCCTATCTGCCTCCAGCGGTAAGTTATGAAATAGCGCTGCGTTTGACAGATGACGCAGAAATTCAGGCTTTAAATGCTCAATATCGTCATCAAGACAAACCCACAGATGTTTTGTCTTTTGCAGCATTGGAGGTAGATTTTCCTCAAAGTCCGGAAATGCAAGCTGATCATCTGTATCTAGGTGATATTGTGATTTCCGTAAATACGGCTCAACGTCAAGCTCAACGGCAGGAGCATAGTTTGTCAACGGAGTTAGCTTGGTTGGCTACTCACGGGCTACTGCATCTGTTGGGTTGGGATCATCCAGATGAAGAACAGTTAAGGGCAATGCTACAACAGCAAGTACAATTACTGAAATTAATCAGTATTGACATGGACATAGAAACTTAAACTTGTTTATGTCAGTCAATGTTTAAAATACTTCTGTAGAAAATTGCCTCAAAATTGATTACGTGAATAAAAATGTTAACATTAGTGAAATTTTTTCGCAATTAATTTATTATTCTGTTTTTAGGCTTATGTCCCAACAAGTCTCTCCTCCACCCACACCAAACTCTCTAGCACCCTTGATCACTAGGGAACGGGAACTGTCCTGGAAAGTTGCCTCTAATTTATTTATTAGCTTTAAATATGCCTGGGCTGGAATCACCTACAGTTTTTATACTCAACGTAACTTTCGCATTCATTTAAGTTTCTGCGCCTTAGCCATTGGCTTAAGTATTTTCTTGCATCTGCAAGGAGTAGAAATTGCTGTTATTGCCATAACCTGTGGTTTAGTGTTGGCATTGGAGTTACTCAATACTGCTATTGAGTCCCTTGTAGACTTAACAGTCAAGCAGAGTTACCATGAGTTGGCAAAAATTGCTAAAGATTGCGCAGCCGGTGCTGTGCTGGTTTCTGCCTTTGTGGCTGTGGTGGTTGGGGCTACCCTCTTGCTGCCGCCTCTGGTAATTTTAATTATGTCCAATTTCTAGGTGGGCTGATGATCCAAGTCTGATAATATTTGATATGTGGTGTTCATATCAGCTTTGATTAGCAATAGGTAGGAGTAACAAAAACCAGGAGTCATGGGCTTTGATCATAGTCATTGATAATTATGATAGTTTTACATACAATTTGGTGCAGTATTTAGGAGAACTAGCAGCGGAGTTTCCTGTGGCATCAGATATTCAGGTTTTTCGTAACGACAAAATAACAGTAGAAGAAATTCGCGACTTAAATCCTGATCTGGTAGTCATTTCTCCCGGTCCTGGTCGTCCAGAAAATGCCGGCGTTTCCCAAGATGTGATTAAACAACTAGGCAAAAACCTACCAATTTTAGGTGTCTGTTTGGGGCATCAAAGTATTGGTCAAGTTTTTGGGGGTAAAATCGTTTCCGCTAGGGATTTGATGCACGGTAAAACTTCTCAGGTTTCCCACACTGGGGTAGGTGTTTTCCGGGGATTAGAAAATCCTATGGTGGCCACTAGATATCATAGTTTAGTCATTGATCGTGACACCTGCCCAGAAGTATTAGAAATCACTGCCTGGATTGAAGATGGTACTATTATGGGAGTGCGGCACAGGAACTATCCTCACATTGAGGGTGTCCAGTTTCACCCAGAAAGTGTGCTGACATCTTCAGGGAAGCAGTTATTACGAAACTTTCTAGAACAATACAGTTAAGAGAGTGATTAATGAAACGACGAGAATTGATCGGCTATGTTGGGGCGGGGTTAGTCACAGCAGTAGTTACTAATTTGGGTTCCCCTATAAAGGCTGAGGCGCAATCTAGCAATTTATCAGTTCAGTGGTTGGGTCATACTTGCTTTCTATTCACTAGTGGGGGGGTGAGGATTCTAGTTAATCCATTTCAGACCCTTGGCTGTACGGCTGGTTATCGTCCGCCAAAAGTGGCAGCAGATTTAGTCATGATTAGCAGTCAATTACTAGATGAAGGTGCAGTAGATGGACTCACAGGAAATCCTAAGCTAGTGTATGCACCAGGGGCTTACGAGTTTAAAGGTATTAAGTTACAAGGAATTGCCATAGATCACGATCGCAAAGGTGGTAAGCAGTTTGGCATGAATACGGCTTGGAGTTGGCAGCAAGGGGGAATTAACATTTTACATTTAGGAGGAGCAGCCGGACAGATTAACAGTGAGCAAAGAATTCTCATGGGTCGTCCCGATGTGGTGTTAATCCCAGTGGGGGGCAGTGATAAGGCCTATAATGCCCAAGAGGCTCAACAGTTAGCTAGGCTGTTAAATCCTAAATTGGTGATTCCCACCCATTACCGTACACAAGCTGCTGATGGTGCTATATGTGATATTTCGCCAGTGGATGAATTTTTAAATTTGATGTCCGGTGTAACAGTACGTCGTAGTAACAGTGATAGTATCACTATTACCTCTAAAAGTCTCCCGGACAATCAAGAAATTCAGCTTTTCAGTTACAAATTTTCATAAAAAAAACTTTGAACTTCAGTTCAAAGTCATTATTTTATCAACCAAGAAAATAGCCGCCAAGTGAGTTTTAGGCGGTCAACCACTCTGGGGTCAGCCTGTTTTCTTCGGCTACAAAAGACTCGGTTGCTGTTGTGCCATTCATAGACCAAATTCTATCTGTACTTGTTTGTGCATCACGCCAGTAGATGTCAGTTTTACCATCACCATTAAAGTCACCTAATGATGGCATTAAAAACAAATCATTGCTGGGTAGGAAAGCTTCAGTAGTTACTGTTGTGCCATTCATTAACCAAGCAGTGTTTTCACCAGTTACTTGATTACGCCAAAAGATATCAGTTTGACCGTCCCCATTGAAGTCACCAATAGAAGATGTCCACGATGAGTCTAGTGTTGCTAGACTACCTTCGGTGACGAAAATACCATTCATTGTCCAAATTTTGTTTTCACCTGTTTCGGCTTTGCGCCAGAGAATATCAGTTTTAAAGTCACCGTTGAAATCACCTAGGGTAAAGTCCCAAGACGGGTCTTGGGATTGTAGGCCAAATTCAGTTTTGCTGGTCCCGTCCATGAACCAGACTTTATTTTCCCCTGTTTCGGTGTTCCGCCAGAATACATCACTCTTGCCATTGCCATCAAAATCTACAATGGTGTGAGTCCATGATGTGTCTGTAGTTTCTACAACGGTAGCATCAATAACTGTGGTGCCATCCATTGTCCAAATAGCATTTTGACCTGTTGGAGCATTGTGCCAGAAAATATCGGTTTTGCGATCGCCATTGAAATCGCCAATACTAGCTTTCCAACTTGGGTCTACTGTTTCCAGTGCAATTGTATTGGCAACTCTCGTACCATCCATAAGTACAATACGATTCTCCCCAGTCAACTGATTCCGTAACAAGAAATCAGTTTTACCATCAGCATTAAAGTCGGCAATTTCGTAAGACATAGATGATAGGTCATATCGACCCAGGGAAGCTTCTTTAATAATGCTGGTTCCATCCATGAGGCGAACAATAATTTCACCTGTTTCAGAATTCACCCAAAGTTTATCTGTTTTACCGTCACCGTTGAAATCAGGAACTATGGCTGCGCTGGTTAGATAAGGATTCGGGTTGGGGTTTGCCCCGCCAATTAAATTGGGAATTGCTGGTATATTGTTTACTGGTGAGGAACTAGAACTGGTGGCTAAGGTAGGATTTAGTTCGGTGGAATAATCGGATAATAAAAACGCTGATTTTGCCAAAGATTGATCAAATGAACTCTTGATTCTCTGCTCAAACCCAGAGTAATTTTGCTGTGGAAACATAGGGGATTTTTTTATTATGAATGGATGCTATCCATTTTTTAACTTGTTTGTTGGGGGTGTTTCTGTAATTTAAAAACATTTTCTTGATTAATTATTTTTGTAAACGTCATCAAACTTGAATATTAGAATAAGAGATAACTTTCCTTGGTTCACATTGTTAAAAAGTGTATAATAATACTAAAATTACAATCCTGAAAAATCACAAATTGATTAACTATGCAGGCAGAATATCAGCAGCGTCGCCAACAGTTAATGGCAAAAATTGGTAATGGAACTGCTATTTTTCGCAGTGCGCCAATGGCAGTGATGCACAATGATGTAGAATACACTTATCGGCAAGATAGTGATTTTTTCTATCTAACTGGGTTTAATGAACCCCAAGCAGTAGCGGTGTTAGCGCCACACCATCCAGAACATCGGTTTGTGTTGTTTGTGCAACCGAAGGATCGAGAAAAGGAAGTTTGGACTGGTTATGTTTGTGGGGTGGACGCAGCCAAGGAAATCTATGGTGCAGATGAAGCCTACCCCATAGCCGAATTAGATGAAAAATTACCCCAGTATTTAGAAAAAGCCGATCGCATTTACTATCATTTAGGACGAGATGGCAATTTTAATGACACCATTCTCAAACATTACCAAAGTTTACTGCGGACTTACCCCAAGCGTGGTACGGGACCGGTGGCTATTGAAGACACGGGAACCATCCTCAGCAGTATGAGATTAGTTAAAAGTGAAGGGGAATTGCAGTTAATGCGCCAAGCCGCCGCCATAGCTGTGGAAGCACATCAACGGGCTAGAGAATTTACAGCACCGGGGCGTTATGAGTACCAAGTGCAGGCGGAAATAGAACATATCTTTAGGTTACGGGGAGGAATGGGCCCTGCTTATCCTTCTATTGTGGCTTCTGGAGTGAATGCCTGTGTATTGCATTACATCGAAAATAGTCGGCAAATGCAAGATGAGGAATTGTTGCTCATTGATGCCGGCTGTGCCTATGGTTATTATAACTCTGATATTACCAGAACTTTTCCAGTGGGCGGTAAGTTTACACCAGAGCAAAAGGTATTATATGAGATTGTTTTAGAAGCACAAAAACAAGCGATCGCCCAAGTTAAACCTGGTAATTCTTTTAAAGCAGTTCACCATACAGCCGTGCGTGTCATTACTGAAGGGTTAGTAGAACTTGGCATTTTGACTGGGGAAATTGACAAGTTAATTGAAGAAGAAAAATATAAACCCTATTATATGCACCGTACCAGCCATTGGTTAGGTTTAGATGTTCATGATGTGGGTGTTTACCAATATGGTGAAGACAAACCGCAAATTTTGCAAGCAGGTCAAGTGCTGACAGTGGAACCAGGGATTTATATTGTCCCGGATACCAAATTAGCAGAAGACCAACCAGAAACTCATCCCCGGTGGGTGGGTATTGGTATTCGCATTGAAGATGATGTTTTGGTGACACCCACAGGTCATGAAGTGTTAACTGCTGGGGTAGCCAAGGAAGTCGCCGAAGTGGAAAGTTGACATACTCACCGACCTTCAAGGTCGGTGATTCTTGACAGTTCACAGTAACTCGCTGTCGAAACAGTCTTACAGTCACTCCCTGTCCATTTTAAGTCGTGCCGATGCCCCATGCCGACCATTTTTATATTCTTAGCAGCATTCTCATCTCTGTCTGCAAGAGTATTGCAATTTCAACACAACACTGAGCGAACACACAAATCAATCTTGCTCCAACGATACCCACAGCCAGAGCCAATCTGGCTAGTAGGTTCCCATCTGTCAATTACTCGGAAATCCCTTTGAAGTTTCTCAGATTTAGCCTCACAAACTTTTTAGCTTGGGTTAACATCCTCTGAGACTTTGTTGTACCCAGGCGGCTTTTCAGATGGCTGGCAGAAATGTAGCGCATCATTCCAGACAACCCTTACACAACCATACAACCTAGCTAAACTCTGTTGCTGTTGGTCTGTCGGCTAAAATCTCTACTGATATCTAGCTTTCATGCTTTGTGCTAACATTAGTATGTTAAGATAGATTATACATTGTTAATGTTTTAAAAGGTATGTCTAGCCGTAGATACGGTCAAGGTGGATTTCCTAAACCCTATGGGGAGCAAGCTTTATGGAGTCCTAGTTACTTTCTGTATTCTGTTGGTGGTGCGCCACTTGAGGTGCTGAAGAAATATATCCAGAATCTAGAAAAGCCGTCCTAGAACGAC
>NZ_JANQDH010000089.1 GCF_029891735.1 Chrysosporum bergii ANA360D | reverse complement strand
CCCCAACGATACCCACAGCCAGAGCAAATCAGCCTAGTATGTTCCCAATAGATTATACACTGTTTAAGCAAAAATGACAAGTGGGTTAAGACATGAAAGACATAGTATCTCAGTCCTGAAAATACACTTGGTTTCTGTTACTAAGTATAGAAGAAAAATTTTTACGCATGAAAGTCTTGAACTAATTTACAAATCATTTGTAGAGGTACTTGAAAGATGGATTTTCACATACTAGCTGTATCTGTAGTTGGTGGTTGACTGTCTGAACTTACGGGGAGTTGATAAAGGGGGGATTTTTCTTCTTTTAACAATTTTGGCTGTAAATAGAGGTTTTCTACAAGTACACCTACACCAGCTACCCAAGGGGGAACGATAACAGCGCCAATAATCCCTAAAACTTGTGTTCCCCCTAGTACGGCTAAAAGTTGATACAAGGGACGCACTCGCACTGAGGAACCTACTAGTAAGGGGTCTAGTAGATAGGTTTCTAGATTTTGTATGATGATAAACAATAGCAATACCCAGAGAAAAGTTAAGCCCCCTTGGGGAATTGCTACAATTAAGGCGGGAATTGCCCCTAATACTGGTCCTACAAAGGGAATTAAGTTAGTAAAGCCAGCAATTACCCCCAGGGCTAAGGCAAATTCTGAGAGTCCTAATATTCTCAAGCCTAGGGTAATCACAAAACCTAAAATTGCCGAAACTAAAACTCGCCCTTGAACATATCCCCCCATGCGGCGAGATATGGGGATCACTTGGTCGGCTAGACGTTGATCCCAGGGTTGGGGAAATAAGCTGACCAAACCTTTAATTAAGTTTTTACTGCCTGCTACCATGTAGCCGGACATGACTAAAGCTAAAATTAGATTGACCACCCCGCCAATGAAGCCACGAGTAAAGCCAAAGGAACGCACAACTAATTGTTGAGTAGAACGAAATAACCAATTAGTTAAAGATTGCAAGTCAAAAAATTGTTCTAATACTTCTATTTGAGTGATACCCAACCGCAATGCAAGGTTTTCTGTAGCTTTTAATAAATTATCTAGGTAAGTTGGTAGGTTACTGACTAGGCGCTGTATTTGCTCAGAAACAGACGGACCGATAATTAAACCCAGCCCTATTAAGCCAAAAATCAAGCTGGTATAGACGATGATTACCCCTAGCCACCGGGGAACACGCATTTTTTCGGCAGCATCCACTAAAGGCGCAATGGCAGCAGCCAACACTACCGCAATCATTACTGTTACTAGTAAATTACGTAATTGCCACAGTAACACCAGGACAAGAAAGGAGGCGACAATTAGCAAAAGGTCAGATAAAGAAATAGACTGGCGCTGGTCATTGGTCATTAGTCAAAATAGAGGGGGCAGGGAATAAATCTACTAAACACAAGTGACTTCCTAAACATGATATCATTAGTCCCTGGTGTAAATATTAGCCTTAATTCAACTACGATGCCAGAGAGTACCCTCACGGCTATCTATTAATGTAATACCAAGTGCCTGTAGTTGATCACGAATGCGGTCGCTGGCGGCAAAGTTTTTAGCTTGACGGGCTGCTTGGCGTTGTTGAATCAAGTTCTCTATTTCCACATCAGTTAAAGTTTCAGTGGAGGGGGTTTGGGCTTCTGGCAGGGCGACTAAACCAAAAACTTCTGCTAATGTAACTAAGGTCTGCCATTGTTGTTTTAATTCATCTGGGGGGGTTTCGGTTTTTCCTTGATGAATAATAATATTGCTTTGGCGGCGCAGTTCCTTGGCTAATTCAAATAATACTACTAACCCACCGGGGAAATTAAAGTCATCATTAACAGCTGCTTGAAAACGTTGGATATAAACATCTGAGGTTAATTGTTGTTGGTTATCCAAATTCCATGCTAATTTGTCACCGTATTCATAGCCAAAGAGTAAACCTTCCTTGAGAGTGTGCCAACCGTTAGTAGCAGATGTGATGGCTTCGTCAGTAAAATCAAGGGGTTTACGATATTGCGCCATGAGGACAAATAACCGGACGGCCATTGGCTCAACGCCTCGGTTGAGTAGGTCTCGAATGGTGGTAAAGTTGCCTAGGGATTTGGACATTTTCTCACCGTCAACTTTCACCATACCGTTATGTAGCCAATAACGGGCTAGGGGTTTACCTGTCACTGCTTCTGATTGGGCAATTTCATTTTCATGATGCGGGAAAATTAAGTCAGCACCACCAGCATGGATATCTATTGTCTCACCCAGGCGATCGCGCACCATTGCCGAGCATTCAATGTGCCATCCCGGACGACCAGCGCCCCAAGGTGATGTCCAAGCGGGTTCTCCTGGTTTGGCAGCTTTCCAGAGAGCAAAATCAAAGGGGTCTTTCTTTTTCTGGTATTCTGGATCTGATATTTGCACGCGATCGCTTGCTCCTGCCTGCATATCTTCTAATTTGCGCCCAGACAGTTTACCATATTCATTAAATTGGCGGACTGAGTAGTAAACATCCCCATCTGCTGGGTAAGCAAAGCCTTTGTTTTCCAAATCATGAATTAAGCGTTGAATACCATTCATGGTGTGAGTAGCCCGGGGATATTCATCCGCTTTTTTCACCCCCAGCCTTTCCATATCCTCAAAATAGGCGTTAATATAACGTTCAGCCACTGCTTCCATAGATGAATGTTCTTCCCGCGCTCGGTTGAGAATTTTGTCATCAATATCGGTAAAATTTTGGATGTACCGCACCTGATAACCGATAAACTGGAGGTAGCGACGGACTACATCCCAGACTATACAAGCTCTGGCATGACCCAAATGGCAGTAATCATAAACCGTAATGCCACAGCAGTACATTTTTACATGGTCTGGTTCTACTGTGGTAAACGCTTCTGAACGACGGGTGAGAGTATTGTAAACAGTTAGGGTCATAACAGAGTAATATAGACTAAAACAGCAGGCATCACGGCCTATCATTTCTATGCTAGTACGCCTGGGCAAAATCAACCAAATCAATCCGCCGTACTACTAATTACGGTTGTTTTACATATTTAATCACATCTTGAATCATAGTGTTATGACATCAGTAGTTACTTCCGAACTTACGCCAATGGATGCACCTAAGCAAGGAATGCCAGTGACAATTATTACTGGTTTCCTTGGAAGTGGTAAGACTACCTTATTAAATCATATCCTCAGTAATCAACAAGGTTTAAAAACCGCTGTTTTAGTGAATGAGTTTGGAGAAATTGGCATTGATAACGAGCTAATTGTTTCCACGGAAGAGAATATGGTGGCTCTCAGCAACGGTTGCATTTGCTGCACTATTAATAATGACTTAGTAGATGCAGTTTATCAAGTTTTAGAACGCCAAGAAAACATAGATTATTTAGTCGTGGAAACCACGGGACTGGCTGACCCGTTACCCGTTGCTTTAACATTTATGAGTACAGAATTACGAGATTTAACCCGTCTCGATTCTATTATCACTGTAGTAGATGCAGCTAACTATAGCCTGGATTTATTTAACTCCCAGGCAGCATATAGTCAAATTGCCTATGGGGATGTGATTATACTCAATAAAACAGATTTAGTTGATGAAGCTACTGTAAAGGAATTGGAAGGGAAAATTAGTGCAGTCAAAGAAGATGCTAGAATTATCCGCACCCAGCGATCGCAAGTTCCACTGCCTTTAATTCTCAGTGTGGGTTTGTTTACATCTGATAATTATTTTGCTCCTGTGGATGAACATGACCACCATCATGACCACCACCATGACCACCACCATGACCACCATCATGATCATTCCCACCATTTAGAAAATGATGGTTTTACTTCCATATCCTTCCAAAGTCACCAGCCCTTTAACATCAGAAAATTCCAGTATTTCTTAGATAATCAATTACCAGCCAATATTTTCCGGGCTAAGGGAATTATCTGGTTTGATGAAAGTCCCAGTCGTCATATTTTCCATCTTTGCGGTAAACGCTTTACCTTAGATGATGATGAATGGAAGGGTACACCAAAAACTCAGTTAGTGCTAATTGGTCAAAATTTAGATCGTGACACCCTCATAAATCAGTTAGAAAATTGTGTTTGTGTCCCTTCTAGAACTTGAGCATTAGAAATCAAGCAACCATACAACTCAAGCCCATAGAGCCTTCCTAAAAGGAAGGCCGGGCGGGTGAGTGAAAAACCTGACAAAATATGGTTAAGGAAGCTCGTTTAGGTTAAGCTGAGACTAAAAACTGGCGCGTTTTCTCATGTCGGTATAGTGTCTTGCTGTTGTGTTCATTTCAATAATAAATTCTGTACCTTGACCTAATTGAGAGTTGCACTTGAGTTTACCATGATGTTTTTCCACAATAATTTTGTGACTGATTGATAGTCCTAAACCTTTGCCTTTACCCATGGGTTTAGTAGTGAAAAATGGTTCAAATATCCGCCTTTTAATGTGGGGTAAAATTCCTTGACCGTTGTCATAAATGTGAATGAGAACTTTTTGCTTTTTCGGCGGTAGTTGCTCAAATCTATGGGTTTCATTGCTGGTCACTAATGATAAGTGACTAGTTACAACTTCCGTACGAATGCAAATCTGGGGAATGAAGGCATAGTCTTGTTTCATCCTTTCTTCTAAGGCATCAATGGCATTATTCAAAATATTCATGAATACCTGATTTAGCTCCCCACCATAACACTCAATTAAAGGCAATTCTCCAAAATATTTAATAACTTCAATTCCCGGTCTATCTTCCTTTTGCTTGAGACGATGCTGCAATATTCTTAAAACACTATTGATTCCTTCATGTAGGTTAGTTTTTTTCATCTTACCTGCATCATCAAGGCTGGAAAAATTACGCAGAGCAGAAATAATTTCCTCAATGCGTTCAGAACCAGATCGCATTGACCACAAGAGTTTTAAAAAGTCTGTTTTGATTAAACTCAAGTCTAATTTTTGCAAATAAGAGGTAATTCCTGGCTGTGGTTTTGGGTAGTAGTATTGGTATAGTTCAATCAGTTTAATTAAGTCTTCAGCATACTGACTAGCAGGATGAAGATTACTATAAATAAAGTTAACCGGATGATAAATTTCGTCAGCCATCTCCGCCACAGTTTGACCGAGATTAGCCATTTTATCGTTTTGTAATAGTTGGCGTTGAGTAATTTGCAAATGTTGTGATATTTCTTGGACTTGTTCCCAGACTTGCTGTTGCTGAATAGAGACCGCTATTTGTTGACTGATATATGTAACGGTGTCTATTTGCCATTTTTGCCACTGATGCTGATGACCATGGTCAGAGATAATTAACAACCCCCATAATTTATTTTTTTTATGTTGGGCGGCGGCTGGGTTTTCAGATTCTTGTTGTTTTAATAAAATAGGGAATACTAAATTGCTGTTAAATTGTAACTCACTAGATAATTTATCTATTGTCTTGGTTTCTTTTTTGATGCTTAACTGGTATGTTTCTAAGTCCTTCTCAGATATGGAAACTTGAATATCTATATTTTGCCAAGATGCTAAAGGCGGGGTTAAAGATTCAACAACTACCTCACTTCTACCGTTAGGTTGAATTGAGTAGATTACAACTTGGTTAATTTGCAGAAAATGGCGGATTTCTTGTAACACATTGGCTAGTAAGTTATTGAGTTTATAACTAGAATTAATGTGTTTACTAACATTTTTCAATACCTGTTCCTGCTTTTGATACTGTTGCAAATTTTCTTGCCATATTTTCTCCTGAGTAATATCCCTATGTGTTCCTATCATCCATACTGGTTGACCAAATTTATCCCACTCTAATACTTGCCCACTAGAGAAAATCCACTTCCATTGACCAGATTTAGCCAACATTCTCAATTCAATTTCAAACTTAGGTTTGTCACCTTGGAGATATTCTTGTAATACCTGTTGAAGTTTTGACCAATCTTGTGGGTGTACAAGTTGTTGAAAAGATTGATAGTGGTTGGTAATTTCTTCTACTTGATAGCCTAAAATTCTCTTCCACTGAGGGTCGTAATAGGTTTGGTTAGTAACTAAATTCCAATTCCACCAGCCCAAACCACTCGTGGATAAGGCTATTTGTAAGGCTGCTTGTGAGTGTTGAACCATGGATAAGTCTCCCGGCAAACATAGAGCAACAAGGTATTACTCATCTTGAATTAAATATAGGAAAAGTCAAAGGGAGTGGTGTAACTTCTGGGGCGGTGGTTAATATCAGATTTGAAAAATAATCAGCTACATTTTGGGGAGTTTTAATGTCAAAATATCAGATTTTAAGTATCTAATATTACGTTTTAAATTGGCTAAAATACCTGGTAATTATCAGAGAAAAAATTATAAAATTAATGTATGTCAGATATTTCAGATTAAAGGAATCTTGTCAAGATGTTTTTGTAGCTCCTTGCTAGGAAAACTGGCTTTGACTCACATCAGGGAGGCTACATCAATTAAAATCCTCAGAAGCAGAAGTTTAATTGCCAAAAATCTGAGGAAATTTCACATAAAATTAAGGCTGATCACCAATGACTATAGATGAAGTCGTATTGTTACTAAAAGCCAGCCAGGTAAATGGTTTGACGACACTGCAAGAAATGATTTTGCGTTCTTCTTGGGAGGGAAAAACTTATACAACTATAGCCTTTGAAGCCCACTACGGCGGAGAACGTGTCAGGAAAGTTGCTGCTCATTTATGGCAATTGTTGAGCGATTTTTTGGGGGAACCCATTAATAAATATAACTTTCGGCAAACTTTATCAACTCGCAGTCTCAGCAAAACTCATCAACAGTTAATTAAAGAGTTTAACCGTACCGCTACCGCCACATCTTTGGAATTTCCCAATGGTCCAGTGTCCCTTGGCTCTAGATTCTACATTCCTCGCCCGCCTGTTGAGGAACTTGCTTATGCAGAAATAGCAGTACCGGGAAGTGTGATTTGTATTCAAGCCCCTAAGAAGATGGGAAAAAGTTCTTTGATTCTCAGGGTGATGGAACGCGCTCATCATCAAGGCTTTTGCACTGTGAATCTGGATTTTCAACAAGCAGATCAAGCGGTTTTTAGCAGTTTGGATAAATTTTTACGGTGGTTGTGTGCCAATGTTAGCAGGGAGTTACACCTGGAACCAAAACTGAATGATTACTGGGATGAGGATATGGGTAGTAAAGTTAGCTGCTCTGTGTATTTTCAAAAGTATTTGTTATCTGCTGCTAAAAATCCTTTGGTTTTGGTATTAAATGAGGTGGATTGGGTATTTGATTATCCTGATATTGCTGGAGAATTTTTACCATTAATTCGTTCTTGGTATGAACAGTCAAGAATGTTGGAGATTTGGCAAAAACTCCGTTTAGTATTAGTTTATGCCCAGGAAATGCTAATTCCTTTCAAGTTGACAAAATCCCCTTTTAATATAGGTTTGTTGATTAAGTTGCCAAGTTTGACAAAAGAGCAAGTAGAAGATTTAGCACAACGTCACGGGTTAGATTGGCTTGATAGTAAGAAGACTGAAAGTTTAATGGCTATGGTGGGGGGACATCCTTATTTAATCAGATTGGCTTTATATCATCTTGTGGGTAGAGGAGGGTTAAAAGGAAACCTAGAGGAATTAATACAACAAGCACCTACTACTATGGGGATTTATCATGAGTATTTAAAACAGTATGTGTTGCTGCTGAGACGGGATCCGGAATTGGCAAGTGCTTTTTATGAGGTAATTACTGCCATCAATCATGTGAAACTAGAGCCAGTTAGCGCATATAAATTACAAAGTATGGGGCTAGTACATTGCGATGGCCATGGCTGTGTTCCTGGGTGTGAGTTGTATCGTTTATATTTCCGCGCCCAACTGAACAGTTTTGAGGACGTTACTATGACTAATAAATTGGTAAACCTACACTGTGCTAATAGGCCAGTGTAGGTGAGTTAGTTTTAACTTAAGCTAACTATGGGTGCGCCTAACCACCCAGCACCATTTTCTTGTTGCTCCGAGTCGGGATTGGGGAGGGGGAGGATGTGAAACTTAGTGGGACGTGGTGTGTCTAAGGTAACGGAATAGTTACGTAATTCATCATGGTGAAAAACTGTGATTTCAATAGTATCCTGTGGTTGATAATCCTTGAGGCGATCGCTTAGGTGATGTCCTGTTAAGCGGATTCCTTCAATGGCCAATAACTCATCACCTGCATCAATTCCCGCTAGTTGTGCTGGTGAATCAGTTTCCACAAATTTAACCACTTCTCGCCCATGTTCTGTTTTTAACTTTATCCCTAAATAAGGTTCTTCCTCCCGTTCTGGTACAAGATGCAAGCCGAAAGGTTCCAAGTAATGATTAAAAGGTAATTCCTCGGTGCTATTAATGTAGCGTTTCAAGAAGTCAGTTAAATCTACACCTGCTACTGATTCAATTACTTCCTGCAACTGTTCCGGAGTGTAGCCAATTTCCGCTTGCCCAAATTTCCGCCACATTTGCCGCATCACATCATCGAGCGATCGCTGATTATTAGATCGCGCTCTGATCAGCAAATCTAGCAATAAAGAAACCATTTCCCCTTTCAAATAGTATGACATTTGGGAATTATTGCTATTAGCATCTGGACGATAAAGTTTAATCCAAGCATCAAAACTGGAATCACCCAGTGGTTGCACCTTGCGCCCTGGGGTGGTCAGAAATCTGCTAATTTCCTTACTCAAATGATTTAAATAGGACTTAGCATCATAAATACCAGCCCGGAGAGGAATTAACAAGTCATAGTAACTTGTAGTTCCTTCACAGAACCACAGACAAGAGGTATAGTTTTCCTGGTCGTAATCAAAAACTTCTAAACCCTTGGGGCGAATACGCTTAACATTCCACAGGTGAAAAAATTCATGTGCGACCAATTGTATAAAGCGTTCATACTTATCCTGAGTGCGAAAGCCAAAACGCTGGTAAATCAATGAGCAACAGTTTTTATGTTCTAAGCCTCCATAAGCTTGGCCAAGCAGATGTAGGATAAAAAGATATCTTTCGTAGGGTAAACCCCCAAACATCTGGGCTTCTACTTCAACAATTTTGCGGATATCAGCGATTGCCCGTTGTGATTCTAAATTGCCTTCTCCCCACACTGCTAACTCATGGGGCTTCCCCAAAACCTCAAAATAATATGATTGGTGCGTACCAATTTCAAAAGGGCTATCCACCAAAGTGTCAAAATCAGCAGCTGAGAAACTATTAACGTGGTCACCAATTGGTGGTAAGGAAGTGGTTACCCGCCAATTAGGATAGGGTGGTATAACGGTAATCTGAATTGGTATACTCTCCCAGCCAGGGATTCTAAAAAACATGGCCGCACCGTTAAAATAACCGTGGCTAGTATCCAAATGATTGGTTCTTACTGTTAGCTCATTGGCAAATATCTGGTAACTTACAGTTAATTCTGAAGCGCCTTTTGTATTAATTCGCCAGTGGTTTTTACTGATTTTTTGCCAAGGTAAAGGCTTATCCCCAACAAAAGCGCCAAAGTGTTGTAAATTTTTGGCGTATTCTCGCACCAGGTATGACCCTGGTGTCCATACAGGCATTTTTAAATCAACAGTGGTAGATGAGTAGTTGATCAGCTGCAATGTTACCTCAAACAGATGTGTTTCTGGTTGAGGCATTGCCACCAGGTAATGAATCATCGGTACTTTTTCCTGGATGCCAATCTGGATACGAGGTGCTGTTGCTTCGGTCATTTGTAATTAAAAGTTATAATTTCTGAATCAATAGTTAATAGTCAATAGTCAATAGTTAACAGTTAACAACAACTAGCTAACTTAAAACTGACTGACACTGCCCATACTCAAAGACCAAGGGATGTTCACTGTCCGTGGATTCCTCATAATTTACACCCTGTAAGTATAGTGACCGTATTACCCACGGCAGTACTAAACTTTCCCATCAGGCCATTTGAATAGATTTAACTAGCTTGAGATGAACTCAATATAAGTAGTTTCCCACATTTAATCAATTTCCTCTCCAAAATATTACGTTTATGATGATACACAAAGAGCAACTATTCCCATGCTTGACTGAGGTAAACCCCATTTGCTGGGCTGATTTTGGTCTGTAACCCAGATACAAATCCAGGTGGGGTGATTCAAAATACCCCCAGACAGTCCAATAAATACAGCTTAATCTACTAAAATAACATATTGCTGGCTAATGGTCTATTCATCTTGAGTAAAAATACAAGGGTGAGAACCTCATTCACCCACTGTCAAGTCCATAGGTCAAACCTTACTAGCTAGGTTAACCAATTTGTCCCAGTTAGCAAGTGCAATAATATTATTGGCACTGTCAATGGTGATCCAGCCTTTTTCGTGTAACTTTTGCATGATTTTGCTAGTTTCTTCTAGGCTGATTTCTGCCACCTCGGCTAAATCCTGAAAAGCAATATTCAAAATTTCCTTACCCTGACTTGATTCTTGTCCATAGCTTTCCCCCAAACTAACTAATGTATGAGCAAGTTTGACAGCAGGGGGACAAGAGCGAATTTGTAAGCGCTGGTTAATTTGTCGTAATCGTCGCACCATTAGTTGCAACATACGGTGATGTAACTGGGGGTCTTTAAATAAGACTTGAATAAAACGCTCTCTAGAGATACTGAACAACTTCACCGGTGAAAGAGCAATTACATCAGTGGAACGGGGGGACTCATCCAAAATTGCCATTTCACCAAAAAAATCACCCCGGCCTAAAATTGCCAAAGTTATAGAATCATCTCCAGAAATGCGCCGCACTTTCACCCAACCGGAAATTAGGAAATAAACTGCGTTACCCCAAGCATCTTCCATCAACACGGCTCGCCCAACAGGGTATTGGTGTTCAACGGCCACATTGATGAGCCATTCTAAAGTTTGTGGATTGGCTGTACTTAGTAAGGGGAAAAGTTGACTAAAAACCTCAGTTTGCATATATTATTTGAGATAAATAAATAATTTTGTATATTACGCCTGATGTGAGTTAAAAAAACACCGGTGCTATCCGATATTTTCCGTATTTAGTCCCATTCATAGTTTTTTACCTCATGGTGCAATTCACACAAGCCTAATACTTGTTTTATTATAAGTGTTCGTGCTAACTTGATATTACACACTAAAGTTTTAGTATTCAAGCCCTGAACTTGCTACTCCTGATTTCTTAAAGATTGGGCTGCAATATAGATTTTTGCCCATTCACCCATGACTTGATGAGTTTTCATCTGTAGATTTTGAGCTACTGTTTCTATAGAGTTACCTGCTTTACGCAAATCTAGGATTTGTCGCCTCAAGGGAGTTAAGTTTTGATAGAGTTGCTGCCATTGGTTTTGAGTTAGCCCTAAATTATTTTCTTGGAGAGAAGTGGCTAACCAGTTTTCCACCAGTTCTGGTTGAGCTTTGAGCGCAAAAACCCGCACCGCATGATAGCTGATTTTTTCTCGCAGTCGGTAAATTTCTTTGATGGGTTTATGGAGTTTTTTGGCGATTTCATGTTGAGATTTGCCCTGTAGATATAATTTGAGCCACTCTGCTGCCTCTTGTCCTAAATTTTCTTGTAAATAGTCGGTAAATTCCTGTTTTACTAACTGCCGCAGCGCTTGTTGATCTTCTATTTCTTGTGCTTGTTGATATTCGGCGATCGCTTGGTTATCTGCCAAGCTCACTGGACTATCATTATCCTCTGGCAGGATTTCTTCGGAAACAACCTTAACCAATTCATTGTTTGGTACTTGGGTTAAGCCACCACGTTGATTGCGTCGTAGGTAGTTGACGAATCTGTATACTAGCAAAGGGTGATTGCGTATTGGGCGCATAGAATATTCTTCTATACTGGCAAATAATAAACTATCCCGCAGATGTTTATCAGTGGTAACCTCAGCGATAGAAACCATTTGCTGGCGGATATACTTATCTGTTTGCAGTAATTCTTGTAAAACTTCTTGCAAGACATCTAGAACAGTACGCTGGCGATCGCGACTGAGAGAAACCCAAGTTTCAATTTTATTGCGTAATGTGATTAAACTGCCTAGACGAGTTAGGAGGTTGTAATAAGCACGGTCTCGACTCACCCCCAAGTAGCGTTGACGTAAAATTTTCCACCGATATTCCATGGCTTGTTGAGCAATGACAAGTTCTTGAGGATTAAGTTGATCTAAACGTTGTAAGTCATCTCCTAAAAGCCAGAAAACAATGCTTTCTCTGTTGGCAAGACTTTCTTCTGGACACTCCGTAACTAGACGACTGCCCCAATGCTGTGCTAATGTTTCAATATCTGTCGTCATAGCCAGATTGCGCTCCTTAAAACCCTGTATTCAAGTTGGCACACAGACCAACCCCATTAATCATCATTAAATGATCATCTGGCGGTTGCTACATGAGTATGTCTTTGTCATCCAGACATCCCATAGTCATTTTCTTATTACGTCTGGACTGACTCAATATATGGAACATTTACAGAAAATTTTGGAAATCTAGTTTTTCTCTTACTTAGGGCTTACCGTTATTTTGTTTGATTACAGGGATTTTCAGCTAAATGAACCACATTTATACCTCTATCTCACTTGTTTAGGAAAAGCTATAAGCAAATCCCCAACTTTTCAAAAAAGCGGGGACTATATCCTTGGTATTAACACCTCTACTAGGTTGGTGTTTATTTAGGCTTTTTAACCAACCCCTGATTACCTGTTGGTTGATCTGACAATGGGATTTTCTACAGAATCCCGATATTGTTGGACTTGATCGGTATAGGCGATGGGGAGAACCGCTTCTACGTTTTCATGGGGACGGGGAATAATGACCCAGGATTCCAAAGTACCGCCATAAACATTTTCTGCGGCTTCAACACCAGCAGCCATAGCCGTTTTTACCTCAGAAACATCCCCGCGAATATTGACTGTAAAACGAGCGCTACCGACTCTGATATAACCAACCAAGGTGACGCGACCAGCTTTAACCATTGCATCAGCTGCTGCTAGTACAGCAGGAAAACCTTTTGTTTCCAGTGAGCCAACGGCTTGTAGTGATGACATTAGTAATCTCCTGTAGGAATAAATGTATGTGGTGGGACAAATGTATTTTCCCCACATCTGGGTGGAAATCAAGAATTGACCGATTAGATACGGAACGGTTCAGATTTGGATGTGAAGTGGATGGGTAAAATGGTTTCCACATTTTCTGGGGGGTTGGGAACAATATAGTGGGTGATGACTTTACCACCATAAGCTTCTTCTCCAGCTAAGATTCCTGCATCTACAGCTCTTTTCACTTCCGCCACCTGTCCGCGAACAGCAACTAACAAGCGAGCGCTTTCAGCTTGACCATAATAAACAATTGTGACTGCGGCAGATTTAACCATTGCATCAGCTGCTGCTAGTACAGCAGGAAAGCCTAGGGTTTCAATTACGCCAACCGCCATTGGCATGGCATTAGCTCCTCAGACAAAAAAAATGAAGTGATATTAATTGTACGAGGCTTTCGTACATCTTTTGACATTTGGATAAATTTTCTCTTCCCAAATGCTGTAAACTAAGGAGTTATGTATCCAAGTTTCTTACCCCCCACTGTTGGGCAACTGACAGAATCTACCTCCATCGCCTTGGCCCAAAGTATTCACAGTCAAGCGATCGCCACCCCTTTAATTAATCAATCAATTACCACCACCTATGTTCAACAAGGTAGTGGTGGTGTGCCTATTTTATTAATTCACGGCTTCGACAGTTCCCTATTAGAATTTCGCCGACTTGTACCACTGCTAGCGGGAAATCAGGAAACCTGGGCTGTAGATTTATTAGGCTTTGGGTTCACACAGAGAATTGCTGATCTAAAATTTAGCCCCATCACCATTAAAACTCATTTGTATTTTTTCTGGAAAAGCCTTATTAACCAACCTGTGATTTTGGTGGGTGCGTCTATGGGGGGAGCTGCTGCCATTGATTTTACTTTAAGTTATCCAGAGGTAGTACAAAAACTGGTGTTAATAGACAGCGCTGGTTTAACAGGGGGTTCACCTTTGAGTAAATTCATGTTTTCCCCTTTGGATTCTTGGGCGGCTAATTTTTTGCGTAATCCTAATGTACGTCGTCGCATTTCCCGCACTGCTTACAAAAATAAGCTTCTCGCCTCAGTTGATGCTCAACTGTGTGCTGGATTACACCTAGGAATGCCTAATTGGAGTCAAGCGTTAATAGCTTTCACTAAAAGCGGTGGTTATAGCGCCTTTAAACCCCAGCAACTTGGGGGGATTACACAACCAACTTTAATTTTATGGGGTGATACAGATCAAATTTTAGGCACTAGAGATGCGAAAAAGTTTAACCAGTCCATGCCCCATAGTACATTAGTTTGGATTAAAGACTCTGGTCACGTCCCCCATTTGGAACAGCCACAAATTACCGCCCAGCACATTTTAGAATTTCTGTCTTAGGGAATAATAATTTTAGTCTAATAACCAAGTGTTGTCAGCAGAAATATCATCTTCTTTTTTAGGTTCTATGAGATGTTCAGGAATGCGGTGAGACTTTTTATAGCCGACTGGGTTATATTTTTCTTGTACTTGGATAGCTGACCTGTGTGTTTTTTCTGATGTCGTGGGCTTTTTCTGGTTTCCTGGGACTGAGGAATTGCTTTCTTCAATTAATTTAGAATTAGCTTCCGCAAGGTTTAATGCGGTTTTTTTCACTTCGTGCAGTTCTTTTGTGAGTCTTTCTGTTAATATTTGTTCTTCATATAAAGCTGATTGTAAATCTGTGATTTGCTGTTGGAGAATTTTTTCTTTTTCTTGAGATTGTTGCAGAGTTTGTTTTAATTCTTCGACGGTTGATTGTAACTTATCTTGATTAGACATATCCTTAAGAAGAGTTGCTTTTGCTGGCGGAGTGGGTAAATTCTGTTCCTTAACTTCTTCGGCTGTAATTTCAATGGCAGCTTGATTTTCCAAAGGTATCAATTTTTGTGGTTCTTGTGGTAATAATTCAGAAATATTATGTTGATTAACCATTATCTCCTCCAATCATCCAGTAATTCATCAGTCACAATCAGTAGTTTACAGCGCAATTCACACAATTGAGGTAGAGTTGACAATAAAAACTTATTTACGATTTAGTTTATCAAAAAAACAGTTTACCTGATCAAAAAGCTTTTCAGGAACGAAAACGCCAAGGAAAATTAACAGCAGTTTCAGCAATGTTAGCCGTCGGTTTAACTACAGGACAAGTAGCAGCAGATTTAAAATTGAGTATATAAGATGTCAACCAAGCTACATAACAGCAGACTGGTAGGGAAGAGGCGTAACCACAGCAATCATATTTTACAATCATATTTCACAACATCAATTTGTGTAAATTTTCGTAATTTAATTCAAGATTAACAAGTCCTAATAGTAATATCAAAAAGCAAAAAAAGTCTAAGTTGGACTTCGTTATTCATAAAGTGCAGACAACCACCATGATTACTTCATTCCCATGCCTCCTTACAATCAAAGGAAATGTATCAGACATTTCGGGTACATTGTCAAATGCAACCTTTGACAATCAAGGACCAGGGGGGAACACAGCAGTACACATTAACGGTGCAGATAATTCATTTGTTTCCTTTGGTACTCAAATCGGTCAATTTGGTATCAGCGATTTTACCTTAGCTTTTTGGGTGCAAACAACAGAGTCCCATCGTTACTTTGACATAGCTGGGAACCGTGCAGCAGGCTCTCATGGCAACTTTTTCTGTATTCGCATGACCGGTAAACATGAATCTCGACCTGGTGGGATCATTGCATCTGAAGTAGATCAAGATCAGAATGGTACTAACTATATAGGTGTAGAAAGTAAAACGGCCGGATTCAATGACGGAAAATGGCATCACCTAGCAGTAGTACGCCAAGGTACATCCCTAAAACTATATATTGACGGCGTAATCTCAGGAAATGCCACCGGAAATGGGGTAGCCAATATTGCTAATGGTAATGCCTTTAAACTAGGTCGCTCTCTTGTCGGGGTTGATAGAAAATTCGCCCCCAACGCTCGTTATAGTGGACTGTGTGTTTACGATAAAGCCTTGAATGACAGTGATATCTCCAGCTTATTTTTCTCCGCGATCGCCATCAAACTACCAACAAATAGTAAAATCAAGCTTAAGTCTTGGAAAGGAGATTATTTACATCGTCCGGACACAGCACAAGGTGTAACAACCTGGAATACTGGTATTGGTAACGAGTGGATAGTCGAATCAATCGGTGACAACAAAATCAAGCTTAAGTCTTGGAAAGGAGATTATTTACATCGTCGTGATACATCAGAAGGTGTAACAACCTGGAATACTGGTATCGGGAATGAGTGGATAGTCGAATCAATCGGTGAGAACAAAATCAAGCTCAAGTCTTGGAAAGGAGATTATTTACATCGTCCGGACACATCAGAAGGTTTAACCACCTGGAATACTGGTATTGGTAATGAGTGGATAGTTGAACTGATTTCTACAGCCCAGCAAACCGCAGTAAATACAAACAATATCCTAGTGGGTATTGGGACGAACAATCAACTGTATATCAGAAAAACCCTCACCAGTAATTGGGAGCATATCCCCAACAGTGGTTCTGTTGTAGGTATTACAGTCATGGCTGACGGTAGTATTGTCGGTATTGGGACAAACAATCAACTGTATATCAGAAAAACCCTCACCAGTAATTGGGAGCATATCCCCAACAGTGGTTCCGTTTTAGATGTAGTGTCCTATCATGAATCTTCCCAAGCAACCAACCCCCCCGCACCCAAGCCATTGAATGGTCGAATTGTCATTAATGCAGACGAATGGACTTTAAGTGATCAAGGAATCAAGGCCGCACCAAATGGAGCCACATTTGCCCTCAATATTGCTAAATACTTTGTAGGCGATAATCAAGGCAAATTTCATGTACTTTCCAATAATTTCGGTTTAACTGGAACATCCCTGGCACAAACTATGTCCAACGCTGGTAATACTTGGACTAGGGGGATGAATATTACCGTTAACTTAGCAAGTCTGCAACAATATGACGCGATTTTTATCGGTGGGGATCCTGTAGATAACCAGGTTTTAATTGAATATGTGAAGAATGGTGGTAAGGTTTACCTCTGTGCGGGTACTGGTCAAGGAGGAGCGCACGTAGAAGCCAATAATTGGAATGCCTTTCTAAGTACTTTTGGTCTGCAATATCAGGGAATATACAACTCCATTAGCGGTAACGTGTCTGTTAATAATTCAAATCATCCTCTATTTGCTGGAGTCAAAACCCTGTATCAGAATAATGGTAACTCCATTAGTGATTTACAATCTGATTCACCACTGAATCAGATCATCCTTACTCATATTAATGGACAAGGGTTAATTGCTACTGCTGAATTTATTAAACCCGCACCACAAACTGCAAATGACTCTGTAATATCTGGGAAAGGGAATGCTCATGATCAAACTGGCAATGCTGATCAGGTGACAATTAATGATGCTATTTCGGCGCAAGCAGAACTGCCAATTCAAGAGGATGCTACACCCGAAATTACACCCGAAATTACACCTGCGACCACATCCGAAACTACACCAGAAACCCCGCACGAAACTTTAGTGAGTGACGCGGAAGAATTTACCATTACTGCCACTAAAGATGTGACTATTTCTAAATTGGTTTATAAAGGTCAAGTCAAACGCACCCAAGCTGATGAGTATATACAGATTAGCAACCTTGCTAACAGTCCAGCTGATATCTCTAATTGGAAAATCACCTCTGCGGGTAGTTCTAAACAAGTATTTACTTTCCCCCAAGGAACTATTTTAGAAGGTGGTCAGAGTTTCCGGGTTTATACAAATCAAAAACATCCTGAAAGCGGTGGTTTTTCTTTTGGTAGTAAAACTGCTATTTGGAATGATGCGGGGGATGAAGCTAAACTCTTTGACGCAGCAGGAAACAATGTTTCTACTTTCGCCTATGGAAAAAACACTATTGCAGGTATCAAAAAAGAATTAAAAGTTCCCCAGTTGCAGTTTATTGCTACTCATGCCACAATTAACAAACAAATGTCTTTAGGTGGAAAGGTAACATTTACCGAAGCTTTATCGTCAGCAATTAAGAGTTTCCTTGAGGATGACAGTGATGTTAACAGTCCTTTAGCACAGATTCTTAATCATCCTAATGCTTTTGGATTAGCTGATGGTGTTACCAAAGCAATAGCTACGGAAAAAGTCCGTTCTCTTCTGAATGAAGGCGGGATGTTGAGTTTATATCCTAATGCAAGTAGTACTCCAGCAAATGGAGAAACCGTAGAAAAATATTGGATCTTTCAGCTATCACTAGGGGCGATGGGTGGAACCACCTTCTGGGCTATTGTACCCCGTTCTGGTGAACCAACACCCTATAACTACAGCTTGAAACCATAGTACCTGAGCCAAGTTAATTAGAGGGTTGTTGAACAAGGTTTTCTGTTAGTTTAGGAGTCAGAGATGTTCCTGTACGTCTCTGAAGAAAAACCCACAAAAACTTTTACACCTGAACAGCCCTTGACGCTGCTTGACATTGGAACAGTGAAAACAGACAGCATATTTTATCGACTTTTTCAAGAATTTCCCAGCACCTTCTTTGAACTGATTGGTAATTCACCTACCACAGCCAACAATTATCAATTTTCCTCGGTGGAAGTGAAACAAACAGCCCTGA
>NZ_JANQDH010000088.1 GCF_029891735.1 Chrysosporum bergii ANA360D | reverse complement strand
GCCCGATTCCATTCTGGTTCTGTCATTAAACGAGTACCTTGCCATTGACAGTAAGCCATTGCTTCATAATAATTGACTTCCACTGGCCAATCTACAGGCAATTCGAAAATATCAAAAGTTGCCCGATACTTGTAATTGTGGGAATTTTCCAATAGCCAAAATTTAGGATGTTGCACATTATTTTGTTGTTTCCATTGCCAGGATTCACCATGCCAATATTCTGAATTTTCATAGCCACCAGCTTGTATAAATTGTAAAAATTCTCCATTGGTAATCAGATTACTACTGGCTAAAAACGGTCGAACTACAATTTCTAAACTGCCATATTCGCTATCCCAACCAAAAGTTAAATCATCTTCTTTCTTACCTAATTTAACTAAACCACCAGGAATTTCCTGCATTTGATTAGGGGGTATTTTACCATGACTGGGTGCATAATTACATCCTGATGGCAACCTTAAATACTCAACTGGTAACTGACGTAGCAGCATAGAAGAGGTCTCAAAATGTATGCGACTGTGTTCAATTCCCATTAATAATGCCCATAGGGGATGTTGGGCCTGAATAGGCAAATTTAAAGGTGTATTTTCAATTATCTCAGTAATTGCTTGTCTGGCATTTTCTCTATATTCCCAAACCTGGTCTACATCCGGCCAGATAATATGTTGGGTTGCCAATTCTAGTTCATCAGGTGTTTCTGGGTCAACACCAACCTCGAACAAAATCTCAAATTGGGGATTAATGGGATTTGGCAATAATCCAACTCGAACTAACTTGTTAATGTAAAAAACTGCTGAGTGTCCCAAATAAAAAATTAATCGGTTTCTCAAAGGATCCGGATTCAGGTAAAAAGCATCCGGGTGAGTGATGCTTCTTAATAGGGTTGTTTCTAACTCCCAAGAGTTGTTAAAGTAATCAAGCAGGTTTTTCCTACTACAACAATCTAGGTTGATGATTTGGGTAGATGCTAGATGAGGAAGTCGGGATAGGGTTGGCATTTTTTGGGGTTAAATTTTATCCGGTTTATCAGCACACTATTTATGTACGTGCTGTTATATAGATACTACACACGGTGGCGTTTTTTTCATTATTAACCAAAATTTAACCATTATGGTTTACCTCCCCAGCAATGGTTATTTCGCTGATTGAGTTAGTCTGATTTTTTCAACGACAAAATCTCAGCTTCACTACTTTCTCTAGCAACGCGAATTAATAAAGAGCAAGCCATTAAACTGGCAACCATGGAATTACCCCCATAACTAAACATGGGTAAAGGTAAACCCGTGGTTGGTATGGCACCTGTTGTAACAGCAATATGTAATAGTGATTGTCCAATTATAAGTACAGTCACACCTGTTGCTACTAATTTGTGAATGGGATTTTTAGCCTTGAAAGCAATTATTAATCCCAGGGTTGCAAACATACCCAACACTAATAAAAGCACTATACCACCCACAAAACCAAACTCTTCAGCGAAAACTGCAAAAATAAAATCCGTATCTTGAATGGGTAAATAAAACAATTTCTGCTGGGACATACCAAATCCCACTCCCCAGGTTTGACCTGTACCCACTGCTAGTAAACTTTGTACCAACTGATATCCATCCCCTGTAGGATCAGCCCAAGGATTTAGAAAAGACATGACTCGACGCCGTTGGTACTCCTTAATACTCATACTTAATAATGCCAGGGAAAACCCTCCTAATGCTGTTCCTACCAAGTATCTGTAGGGTATGCCACTGGCTAGAGCAATAAACCAAATTGTCATGCCACAAAGCGCAGTGGTACTAAGATTAGGTTGGGCAAGAATCCCTAACAGGACTAAACAAAACACACCTAACCAAAACAGACGAACTTGTGGGGAGAGTTTTTCCCACTGGGCAAAAAGTCTAGCACTTTGTAGGACTAAAAATGGCTTGATTAATTCTGATGGTTGAATGGGAATAGGACCAATGGCTATCCACCGCGCTGCATCAAAAGCCTTTTTTCCTACCCCGGGAACAAGGATGAGGAAAATTAGTAATAAAAATAGGAATAAAAACCAATGGGATGCTGCTAAAATTTTAGATAAGGGGGTATTTACAATCCAGTTAAATAAAATGAGACCAACAAAGACCCAAATAATTTGACGTTTAAAGTAATACAACCCATCATCCTGGCGTTCAGCAGCTACGGGATAAGATGCAGAAAAAAGCATAATTAACCCCAGGATTAACCATAGCAATGTCAACCAGCGCAACAAACGTGCTTCCGGGGCCCAATTACCAGCAGAATGATCAAAAAATGGAGTGAGTTGACGTAGGTTCACGTTGAAACTATATATGTTTACACCGCCCTACAGCGAGTAAGGCGGTTGGAGCGGGGTTGGCTGCTGTTCGACAATTTCTGGACATAGCTAGACACTCCTTACCTGATGGTAGGTAACTCTTTTTTATGGCGGACTCATGCACGCTCACCCCACCTACCCAGATTGTTAATATCTGGGTAGGTTTGGGTAGACATTAATGAGCGGGAGACTTGATTAGTTCTGACCTATGAGAATCATGCCAAACCAGTATTAGTACCTTGCCTACCAGTTGCTAATTCTACCTTAACAATTTTACCACCCATTTTCTGAATTCGTTGCTGCTCGCGGAACCAGTTTTCGTAGGGAACCAACTTGGTAAAATAAGTATTCTGTAATTCCCTTTGGGTGCGGGTGCGGGTTAAGCTGGGAACGCAAGCGGTCACTTTAAATAAACGAGCCATTCTTTCTAAACTCCCTGTGTTTTGGAAAACCTTTTTTATCGGAAAAATCTTGAGACTAAATCCTGTCTCAAATCTTTGAATTTATAGCTCTAGTCAGAACGCTATAGACAGGGTTGATGGGTAGCTATTCTGAAGGCCTTTGCACCTTTGTAGGTGACTACGGCTATATCTATATCTATTCTATTCCGCTCTATAGGATCTACCCAAAGCTACTCAGACCTTTACAAATCTGGACTTTAGAACCTACTTGCTGTTTCATCGTAGTCTCAAGATGATTCTTGAGAGGTTTGTCTACTCCACAGGCTGACACGGTGGAACTCACCGCCAAGTCTGAACGACTCGGAATAAATATTCCTTCAAACCATCGTTCAATATTCTTTGCCGCGTTTAAGTCTCTGTCTTCAATGTGACCACATTCAGGACAAACATAGACGCGGTTTTTAAGTGGCATTTTATGACGATGTTGACCGCAGTTAGAGCAAATCTGAGAGCTAGGAAACATCCTATCAACTAGCATTAATTTGCTAGAGAACTTCTCGGTTTTGTATTCTAACTGTCTACGGAACTCGTACATACCACAATCAGCAATAGCACCAGCTAACTTGTGATTCTTCAAGAATGACTTAACTGATAAATCTTCTATCTTTATTTCGCTGTGGTTTTTAGCAAGATAGTTAGTCAATTTATGGATAGCATCTTTACGAATGTTAGCTATTCGTGCGTGCATTTTAGCTAGTTTAGAAACAGCTTTTTTACGGTTATTAGAACCTTTTTGTTTCTTGTTTACCGAACGTTGTAAACGTTTTATACGCTTACTCATACGTCCGTATGCCTTCGGATTAGAGAACACTTTACCATTAGAACAAACAGCTAATTCTTTGATTCCAATATCAACGCCTACAGTCGGTCTATCAACTGCTACGGTAGGCTTTTCAATCTCGTACTTAATAGCAATAAACCATTTATTAGCTTGTCTTGAAATCACACAGTTATGAACTGCTGTAACTGGTAAAGGTTCAGCTAATTTTACCCAACCAATTGAAGGTAACTTGATGCGTTTACCGTCATTTTGAATCTTAGGAACTGCTTTAGTACCTGATTCAAGGTAAAAAGAGTCTCGTTGACCTTTCTTTTTGAAACGTGGTTGTTTCGATGTCTTTTTAAAACATCTATCCCAAGCTACACGACAATCAGCTAAAGCTTTTTGAGGAACATTTTTGTTGACTTCGTAATACCAATCATGTTGAGATTTCACTTCAGCAACTAATTTTTTATGTAAATCGATTGCTGTAGGTATTTTAATTGACTTGTCTTGCTCACGTAGTTCTAACACTTCCTTGATGTAAGCGTTTCCCCAATTGTAAGCATGACGAGCCACACCAGATGCTTTACGGAACAACGTTTCCTGCTTATTGTTTGGTATCAAAGCTGTTTTGAAACTGAGTAACACTGTTCGACCTCCAATGTTTTTGTTGACTTCTCTATTATATATCTATATCTACCAACTGTCAACATATTTAGGTAGATTCTTGTACAGCTTTGGCTACATTATCTAAAAGCTTTTTGTTTTTGCGGCTACGAGAGCCGTATAGACGCGCTGAAAAAACTGTGATTAACTCAATCATGTCTGTGACTAATTCTTGCTCGAAGGTAGTTTCTTCAGTTGATTTATTGATAATGACTACCTCAGTCTCATACTCTTCACACATGGCAAATACAAGCTCAGAACCAAATCTAAGCAACTTATCCTTATGTGTCAGAACTAATCGACCAACATCACCTTGCAGGATGCGTTTAAGTAGCTTTTGAAGCCCTTTTTTGTTGTAATTTAGTCCAGAGCCTAAGTCATATATGGTTTCAAACTGCCAACCATTAGCACCGCTAAAAGCTTCTAAAACTTGTATCTGTCTAGTCAACTCTTCTTTTTGGTCACTACTAGAAACACGAGCATAATTAATGGTCACACGGTCTTCTAGCTGGTTAAAATCTCTTGGTGTAATGCGTTTGATGTCTGCTAGATAAAATCTTCTGTGACCTGATGGCGAACGTTCAAAACGCAACTTTCCTGAGTCTGCCCACCTACGAACAGTCTTCACAGAGACACCAAGCTCTTTTGCAGTGTCTCCTATTGAAATAGTCATTTGAGAGTCTTCCATAATTACATACCAATTAGGACTACTCTCAATCTATAGACGTTCCGTTAGTTTTGTCTAGTTATGGGTAGAAATTACCGAACAGTT
>NZ_JANQDH010000087.1 GCF_029891735.1 Chrysosporum bergii ANA360D | reverse complement strand
TTGGAACAGTGAAAACAGACAGCATATTTTATCGACTTTTTCAAGAATTTCCCAGCACCTTCTTTGAACTGATTGGTAATTCACCTACCACAGCCAACAATTATCAATTTTCCTCGGTGGAAGTGAAACAAACAGCCCTGAGAATTGATGGTGTATTTCTACCTCAATCCACCACTGAACCACCAATATACTTTGTGGAGGTACAGTTTCAAGCCGATGAAACGATTTACTCCCGGCTAATAGCAGAAATATGTTTATACCTGCGGCAAAATCAACCACGGAATAACTGGAATGCAGTGATTTTATACCCCAGGAGAAGCATAGACATAGCGGACACTAAACATTACCGGGAATTCTTCACCAGTCAAAGAATTAGACCTATTTACCTAGATGAACTGGGTGAGTCAAGATCCTTGCCCATTGGAATTGCTACAATTCAACTAATTATGGCATCTCCGGAAACAGCCATGAGAGAAGGTAGAGAGTTAATCCACAGAACTAAACAAGAAATTAACTCGCCACCGCAACAACAGCAATTACTGCAATTGATAGAAACAATTTTAGTGTACAAATTACCGAGAATGAGCCGGGAGGAAATAGAAGCTATGTTTGGACTAAGCGAGTTAAAGCAAACACGAGTTTATCAAGAAGCTTTTCAGGAGGGACAGGAAGAAGGAAAACGCCAGGGACAGGAAGAAGGAAAACGCCAGGGAGAGAGAGAAGGTGAACGCAAAGGAAAATTAAAAGCAGTTTCAGCAATGTTAGCCGTAGGTTTAACAGTAGAACAAATAGCCGCAGCTTTAGAATTAAGTGTAGAAGATGTCAGACAAGCTACACAACAGCCACCTGGTGGGGAGTAGAAAGAAAGCAAAAAAACATAACGTTGAGTTAATTATTGTTAATATTGGAAGCAGTGTTAGTACTTCGTTCTTGACTATCCATACCCTACCCTACCTAAGAGAAACTTGATGCTGCGACTAGAACATATCAGTAAAATTTATCCTACAGGCGAGGTTCTCAAAGATGTTAACTGGGAAGTCAAACCAGGCGATCGCATTGGCTTAGTTGGCGTTAATGGTGCGGGAAAATCCACCCAGCTAAAAATTATCACTGGGGAAATTGAACCAACCGCTGGCGAAATCATTCGTCCCTCCAGTTTGCACATAGCCTATCTCAACCAAGAGTTTGAAGTAGATCCAGCCCGCACAGTCACAGAGGAATTTTGGACAGTCTTTGCAGAAGCCAACCAAGTACAAATGTCCCTAGGGCAAGTACAGCGCGATATGGAAACGGCTACCCCAGAGGAACTGGATCAACTGATTAACAAACTAGATCGCTTACAGCGTCAGTTTGAAGCTTTGGATGGCTACAACTTAGAAGCACGCATTGGCAAAATTCTACCAGAGATGGGTTTTGAATCGGAAGATGGCGATCGCCTGGTCAGTGCATTCTCTGGTGGTTGGCAAATGCGGATGAGTTTAGGGAAAATTATCCTGCAAAAACCAGATTTATTGCTACTGGACGAACCAACTAACCACTTAGACTTAGAAACCATTGAGTGGCTAGAAAATTACCTCAAAGGTCTAAATACACCAATGGTGATAGTTTCTCATGACCGGGAATTCTTAGACCGCCTCTGCACTCAGATTGTGGAAACAGAACGGGGCGTTTCTACCACCTACCTAGGCAATTACTCGGCATACTTAGCACAAAAAGCGGAAAATCAACTAGCACAACTTAGCGCCTACGAACGCCAGCAGAAAGAAATAGAGAAGCAGCAAACATTTGTGGACAGATTTCGCGCTAGTGCAACTCGCAGTACCCAGGCAAAAAGCCGTGAAAAACAACTAGAAAAAATCGATCGCATAGAAGCGCCAGTAGCAGGCGTGAAAACCCTGCAATTCCGCTTCCCCCCCGCACCCCGTAGCGGAAGGGAAGTCGTGGAAATTAAAGATTTAACTCACATCTATGATGATAAAATCCTATTTTTGGGAACAAGTCTTTTAATAGAAAGAGGCGATCGCGTGGCATTTCTCGGACCAAACGGTGCCGGGAAATCTACGCTTTTACGGGTGATTATGGGGATGGAGTCACCCACAGAAGGCAGGGTCAAATTAGGGGATCATAACGTCATCCCCGGCTACTTTGAACAAAATCAGGCGGAAGCCTTAGACTTAAAGAAAACAGTCATGGAAACCATCCATGATGAAGTCCCAGACTGGAAAAATGAAGAAGTCCGTAAGCTACTAGGACAGTTTTTATTCACAGGTGATAGTGTATTTAAGTCAGTGGGTGCATTAAGTGGAGGGGAAAAAGCTCGTTTAGCATTGGCCAAGATGCTGTTACGCCCAGCTAATCTGCTGATTTTAGATGAGCCGACTAACCATTTAGATATTCCAGCCAAAGAAATGTTGGAAGAATCCTTACAAAACTATGATGGCACTGTGATTATAGTTTCCCACGATCGCTATTTTATCTCTCAAGTAGCCAATAAAATCGTAGAAATCCGGGACGGTGAATTTCGTGTTTACCTAGGAGATTATCATTACTACCTAGAAAAAATCGCCGCGGAAAAGGAACAAGCCTCATTAGCGGCAATAGCTGCTGAAAAGGCTGCTAAAAAAGCTGCTAAAGCCGCCAAGTCCTCTGGAAAAAGAAAATAACCAAACTGCTTATTAATAGCGGTTAAATAAGCAGAAATTCACTTGCGCTGGCGATTAGCAATGGTATTATTCGGATATTACAAAAAGTAAAGGGCAATTTGACTATGACCAAAGCACCTGTTGCTCCTGTGGTGCTAGTCATTTTAGACGGATGGGGCCACTGCGAGGACCAGCGAGGAAACGCTATTTTCGCCGCTAAAACTCCTGTGATGGAAAGCTTATGGAAAGCTTACCCCCACACCCTCATCAGCACATCAGGAAAGGCCGTAGGGTTGCCAGAAGGTCAGATGGGCAACTCGGAAGTAGGTCACTTAAATATTGGCGCTGGACGAGTAGTACCTCAAGAATTGGTACGCATCTCCGATGCGGTAGAAGATGGTTCCATCCTCGCTAACCCGGCACTTGTTAAAATCTGCCAGGAAATTCGCTCTGGCAATGGCAAGCTGCATCTAGTGGGGCTGTGTTCAGAGGGAGGGGTACACTCTCATATCAACCATCTCTTTGGACTACTGGACTTAGCCAAAAAACAGGAAATTTCACAAGTTTGTATCCATGCCATCACCGATGGTCGTGATACAGCCCCCACTGAGGCGATCACAGCAATTAAGCTATTGCAGCAGAAAATAGAAGAAAAGGGAATTGGGCGCATAGTCACCCTCAGCGGCCGTTACTACGCTATGGATCGCGATCGCCGTTGGGATCGGGTAAAACGCGCCTACGATGTGATGACACAAGATACTGCCATTGATGGTCGTCAGGCGGTGGAAATCCTAGAAGCATCTTATGCAGAAGGTGTCAAGGACGAGTTTATTAATCCAGTCCGCATTGCCCCTGGGGCTATAGAACCAGGGGACGGTGTGATATTCTTTAACTTCCGCCCAGACCGCGCCAGACAGTTGACACAAGCTTTCGTCAGCCCTGAATTTACAGGTTTTGCCAGAGAGCAAATTCAGCCCTTGTCTTTTGCTACTTTTACTCAATACGATTCAGACCTACTAGTAACTGTAGCCTTTGAACCGCAAAATTTGAGTAATATTTTAGGTGAAGTAATTGCTAATCATGGTTTGCGGCAGTTCCGCACTGCTGAAACCGAAAAATACGCCCATGTCACCTATTTTTTTAATGGCGGACTAGAGGAACCTTTTGTTGGGGAAGACCGAGAACTGGTAAGTAGTCCAATGGTAGCCACTTACGACAAAGCCCCTGCTATGTCGGCAGAAGCAGTTACAGATGTGGCCATCGCTGCTATTAATCAGGGTATCTACTCTTTGCTGGTGATCAACTATGCTAACCCAGACATGGTAGGGCATACTGGTCAAATAGAAGCCACCATCACAGCTATTCAAACCGTGGATCACTGTTTGGGTCGCTTACTTGGCAGTATCAGTAAAGCAGGAGGCACAGCAATTATTACAGCTGACCATGGTAACGCAGAGTATATGCTAGATGAAGAAGGTAATCCCTGGACAGCCCACACTACCAACCCAGTTCCCTTTATCTTAGTGGAAGGAGAAGCTATAAAAATCCCTGGACATGGTACAAACGTGCAAATGCGAAGTAATGGCAAATTAGCGGACATTGCACCCACCATTCTGGAGATTTTACAGATCCCCCAACCACCAGAAATGACAGGGCGATCGCTATTGATCCCAGCAGGATATGAGGTGCAGCGCACTCGCACCCCGGTCCAAGTGGGAATCTAAACAGCTTAGGAGTGAAGAGTGTTCTCACTCCTACACTTTTACTTGTCATACCAAGAAAGAAATTTGTTATAAGAGGGATTTACCATGACAATTACAAATGTTGTGCAAAGCGTTTGGGCACTTTCCGCCATTGGTTTAATTATTTTGGTGCTACTACATAGCCCCAAAGGTGACGGTATTGGAGCCATTGGCGGACAGGCCCAATTATTTAGCAGCACTAAAAGCGCAGAAGACACATTAAACCGGGTTACTTGGGTGCTGACGGTAATTTTTATGGGGCTAACAGTGGTTTTGAGTGCGGGTTGGTTACCCAAGTGAAAATAGGGAAATAGGATGATGGGCAAAAAAATCAATACCCAAAATCTAAAACCCGGTTAAAAATCAATACATTACCCTTACTAGCAGTTCTGGCTATATTAATTAGTGCAGGATTGCTAGTTGTTTCTATTAACCTGCCTTCTGTAGCCATCCCAGCAAGCACCGGCTTAAAAGTTTCTCCCCCCCCATCTGCTCATCCCCTACCGCCCACACTGGCGCAATGGCAAGATCAAAAAAATAGTGGTGACTACTTTGACCAAGTGGAAACAACCCAAGTAGGTTATTTAGTCTGGTGGCAATTTCCTGTGAAACTGTATATAGAAACACCAGAAATAAAAAATAATACTTATGCTCAAAAATGGTTTAACACTGTTTTTAAAACTGTGCAAGAGTGGAATGCTTACTTACCCTTAATGGTGGTGCAACAGCGGGATATTGCTAATATTGTTATTTTACGAAAAGCCCCGCCCCTGCAATTTTCCCCCGGTGATGGATTTCCCCGGGCGCGTTCAGCACAAACAAGTTATGAATTATATACAGATGACAATGTTTTATGCCACCGCTTTACTATTTTATTAAGTCCTAGCCAAACAGGGGTATATCTAGAAGCAGCAGCCCGCCATGAACTCGGTCACGCTTTAGGAATTTGGGGACATAGTGATTTACCAACAGACGCTTTATACTTTTCTCAAGTTAGCCACCCACCCCCTATTTCTCCCAGAGATGTGAACACCCTAAAGCAGGTTTATCAACAACCCACTTATTTGGGATGGTCATTGGTCAAAATAGAGGGAACAGGGAATTAGCGATTGCTTCCCGCACTGCGCTTCGCTTTAGTCATTGGCCATGAGCAAGATGGATATTTCATGCTCTGGGAATTAGAGACATAGGCTGCTGTGCTAGGACTTCTTGATATAATTCTTCTAGCTGGCTAATATTTTTACTCAAAGTATAGCGCTCTAATACGCGCTGTCTAGCTTTCTGCCCCAATAGGGCGGTTAACTCAGGATGATCTTGGAATAGTGGTAATAATGTTCTTAATTGCGATCGCGCAGTTTTAGTACTCAAAATCACACCAGCACCCCCCTCTAAAACTTCTCCATCTGCACCCACATCTGTGGCTAAACAAGCTATTCCACATGACATTGCTTCTAACAAAGACAAAGACAACCCCTCCACCAGTGAAGGCAAAATAAATACATCTGCTCCGCGTAAAATTTCGATACGTCGCTGTTCCTCGGCCACAAATCCCAACCAGATAATCCCTGACTCTAAACCATAGAATGGTTCCAAAGAAGACTTCAAAGGACCATCTCCCACAATCAGCAACTTACTGCTACTCTTCATTTGTGATTGCTTCCAGGCCCGTAACAGAGATTCAACGCTTTTTTCTGCTGCTATGCGACCTTGATAGACAAACAAACGTTCTGCTTGAAACTCGGACTTAACTGTAGAATCTCCCGGAGAGAACTTAGCAGTATCAACTCCATTGGGAATTACAACTACCTTTTTTTTCCTTACACCCATACGGGCTAACAATTCTCGCTGAATTTGGGAAAATACAATCACGCGATCGTAATGACCCAGAAAAGGTGCGTAGAGTTGATAAGCTAAAAGCTGTGTTCCGGAAATAAATTTTGCTCCTTTTCCCGCGAATGGTGTGTGAAAAGTAGCAATCAGAGGTAAATTCAATTGTTCACAAATTTCCGGTAGCACAAAGTCCAGGGTAGATAAAGTCAGGGAAGCATGGACTATATCTGGCTTAATTTCCCGTAACGACTCGGTTAATAATTTGGTCGCCTTAAAACTGGGAATTGTGTAAACCTGAGATTTATAGATAAAGGGTAGGGAAACTTCTTGGAAATTTGGCCAATTGTCAGGTTCAGGTTCTTCTTGGGCGAAGTGAAGAAAACTAACTTGGTGTCCCCGGTCTAGCAAGGCATTTGTAACTTCTCGACCGTAGGTGACATTACCACAAAAAGGTGATTTCTTTCCAATCCAGGCTATACGCATTCTTTATTAGTTATCAGAAAAGCAGGTTTGATATATCATTTTTGAGGTGCTTGTCTTTAATCCTGTTGTAATTTTCGGCTGCTTAAATTGCATAAAAATCCACACTACCCCAGTTAATAAGCCAAGCTTTTTTATGATTAAATCACTACGTTGACGCAATGTAATTATAAATATTAACTTGTTAATGACTTAACTCTAATAGGATATTAGTATGACTAATATCAAGTTGATAATTAGCAAGTCTATTGATAGTCTATGAAAATTTTTCCTTGAACTATTCTACCATGAAAGTACAAATTTTTTAGCAACTTGTGATCGCCGGAATGTATTGAATTATAGTTACCTCAATGACGACAACTACTGAGGGGAGTTATATAGTGTTAATATACCTCCTAAGAACACAGTGCCAGCCAATAGCAAAAAAACTGCCTGTAATCCCATCAAGGTTTCAGCTACACCAGCTAGTGCTAATGGCAAAGTCAGGGCAATATTAATGACATTATTTTGCAGACCAAACACCTTACCACGCATTTCTGGAGGAGTTTCCGTTTGGATAGTGGTTTGCATGGGAATACCCACCAGCGCCCCAAACACACCTAACAAAGCTACTAACAGCAGAATGATTGCCAACTGTGTTGTAAATATTGATAGACCCATCAAAGTTCCTGACATCCCTAAGCAACCACAGAAACTTATTTGGGAGTAGGAGAAGCGTTGACCAAACTGACCGAGAATTGTCGCCCCAGCAGCCATACCAATCCCACCAAATGCCAGTAAAAAACCAAACTGAGATGGTTTTAAGTTAGGAATTATTTCTGCCATCCGCACAGCGAGAACAGTTAAGGCTGCAAACACAGAAAACAAAATAGTCAGTTGTAGTAAAGCATTACGAACACGAGAATTAGCTTTGAGGTAAGAAAAACCATCCCGCAGGTCAGAGAAGACGTGAGGAAATTCTGTCTTGGGGGGGTGGGGTTTTTCTTTAGTTACCAACAGCAATAAAATAAATCCTGCCATGGCATAAGCACCACCTACTAACAGTTCTTTACCGAGTCCATCAATACCACCAATTTGTAGCCAAATTTTATCAGCGATCGCTAAGAGTGGTTCACCAATGGCAAACCCCACTATCACCGATGCCATCATTGTTGTAGTATACAGGGAATTAGCTGAAAGTAAATGCTGTTCTTCTACTACTAAGGGAATTGCTGCTTGTTCAGCAGGAGCAAAAAACTGTGTGAGTGTGGACACCAAAAAAGTCACCGCCAAAATAATGCCAAAACCTACTGGTAAAATACCAATGGGCTGCCAATCATGACTCAACCACAACAAAAAGGGAATAGATAAAACCAAGATCCCCCGCCAAGCATTGGTTGTGACCAGTACAGTTTTTTTCGACCAGCGATCGACAAATACACCAGCCACCGAACCAAACAGCACAGCAGGAATTGTAAAAGTCATCATTAAAGCTGATACCCAACCGCTAATACTTTGATCACTCCCCTGGAATTGAGTATTAATCAAACCAATCATTAGCACCAAATATACTTTATCAGCCATCTGGCAAAAAACTTGACCACCCCAAAGAGCGAGAAAATTGGGATTTCGTAACACGGGTAATAACCCTTGCTGTTGATTATCTTCTGATCCTGTTCCACCATCAGCACCAGACCCATCTATTGCTAGTGGTTCTGTTTCCTCAACCGTGGCTACTGACAAACTCTTGCCATTACCATTGATGAGGGTTAGAGATTCTTTGGTAACATCTGTTTTCTGTTCCTCATTTGGAGTCACATCTTCTCCCGGCTTGTCTTGGTTCTTTATTTGGCTGTTTGTAGACTGAGGAACAGCAATCAAATGATTTTTGCCTGTAGAAGCTGATGTTTTAGTCTGGTTTTTCGTGTAACTTGGTGACAAAGGTAAGATTTTTCTATCCACATCAGAGGGTTGCATCATGGTTAGCAGCAAAATAAGAGTCAATTAAGGTGGCAGAACGAATAGGGCGACCTAAATGATATTGAGCATACTGGCGCAAAATCTGCTCAACAGACAACCAGTTGTAATTTTTGGGGGTATCCATTGGTATTATCTCTGGTTGTGTTAGTTGTTGAAGCATAGTTAGTTCTGTAGCATTTAAGCGACAAGAAATTACTGGTATATCTTGTCGATGAACAACTGTTTGATAACCAGAGGTTGAGTTATGGGCTGATGAAGTGACACAAGGGTTAAGTTGATCTTTTCGCAAATTTTCCCAAGCTTGTAAACAGACTGTACCACCTGCCGGAACACTAAATCCCACTCGCCAGTTCGGGTCTGTAAAATCTGGGCTTAAGGAATGCTGATTTAAGCAACAGACCTGTACTTGAGGTGACAACCCTGCTAAAGCAAAAAATTCAAACACTCCATGAGCCAAGTAAGCATAAATACTAAATTTATCTGAGGGCAATACTTCCAATTTATGAAGATATTTATTTAGTAACTCATAAAGTTCTGTTTGCGGTTGTTCACTCAAAGCCTGACACAGGACTATTTCTGCCAAATACTGACCTGCGGCCAGTTTCCCCAAATCTTGAGCTAGACCCGGATAGGTTTTTACAGTTTGCGCTTGTGTAATTTTGTCAAGCGATCGCCCTTTGGCTATCAGTAATTCATTGACCACAAATATACCAGTCCTGCCGCCCAGGCTAGAGTTTTGCTTGCGTGCCCCTGGTGCCACTGCTCGGATTAATCCGAATTCTTGTGTCAAAATAGTCACTATTTTATCTGATTCTCCCAAGATTTGGGCTTTGAGATTAATCCCAGTTGCTTGATAAGTTCTACTCATTAGTCATTTGACCAAGGACAAAAAAACGCATGATTGGAACCTTAGACGATAAACAGCCCTTAGTTCAAGATATGGGGTTAAGACCTAGGCAATTTTAGGAAATTTTAACTGGTAAAAGTTCCTAACCACTCCACTAAATGTCAGCGAGGACATGGAAAATACTGGTTTAAACTCCTCCCATTGATTGGTGGGGTGTCTGACCCTTTTCCAGGTTATCGCGCTGGCGGAGCAAATGGATACTCCGGGACGTGCCTAATCTAGTAGCACCAGCTAAGATTAACTCCATAGCTTCATTGTAGGTGCGAATACCCCCAGAAGCTTTAATTCCCATGCTCTCTTTTGTGATTTCCTTCAATAGCCGCACATCTGCCACAGTAGCACCACCATTCCAACCCGTACTAGTTTTTAAGAATACTGCCCCTGCTTCCATAGATATTTCCGCAGCCAGTTTTTTTTCAGCATCAGTCAGCAGGTTGGTTTCCAAAATTACTTTGACATTTTGCCCAGTTGCTTGGCAAATTTCCGCAATTTCCCGGTGAACCGCTTCAGTTTTGCCAGCCTTCAACCAACCCAAGTTGATCATGACATCAAGTTCAGTCGCCCCATTTTCCGTAGCTTCTTCTGCCTCATACAGCTTAACAGCGGAGGTTGTCGCCCCCATAGGAAAGCCAATTACCGTACAAACCCGGGGCTGTTTACCGTGGAGCAGTTCTGCTGCTTGCTTCACATAGCAGGGGTGAAGACAAACCGCCGCAAAATTAAATCTATACGCTTCTTCACACCATTGCTCAACCTGCTCGGTGGTAGCAGTTGGCATCAACAGAGAATGATCGATAAATGGCGCAATATCAATATCAGTGTAGTCTGCTGCCATTGTGTGTTTTGCCAATCATAGTCATTGATTATTACAGTTTATAAAAAATTGTTATTTTTTTTATATTATATATTAAAGCATATTTATTACACTCATAGCAAACTTTTCCAAAGTGAGGTACATTTTTAGCGGGACTGTGTTAAGCAGCGAGCAGGATGCTCGCACTACAAGACGATCATTTACATTTGTACCTCACGCTTATTGAGAAAGGCTATATTAAAAAATCAAGAATAGTTTGGGCTAATGCTCTTGATGCCAAATAAGGTACACCATTACCAATGGTTTTAAACATATTGGTCAGCGACATATCCTCTGGAAGAATAAAATTTGCAGGTAAAGACTGAATAGCTAAAGCCTCCGCCACAGAAATGCGCCGGATTTTATAGGGATGTAAATGTACTTCATTATTACCATAGCAAGCTGTGGGAGAATAACGCCATCTGTGTAGACGTTTAAATGATTTTTTATAAACATCTCCCTCATCAACCACAGCAAATCTGGCTATACCAGACCTTGGTTTAAAACAATGTTGAGTATTGGGATGATTCAACACATCATTTTTTCTAAACCAGTGTTCAACTGTTAGTTGTTCAGGTATACCATCAGGGCAAGGTTTGATAGAATCTTGTTGGAAGGTTTCGCACTTCTGCCAAGGACAATTAAAAACCTGTTCTTGAGGATATAAAATTTTATTTTGCCAATTAAAATATCCCTCAGCTATTAGTTTACTCCCCCCCATATCCTTGAGGAAATTGTTTCTGAATCCAACCAGAATAATTCTTTCTCTATCCTGGGGTACACCGTACTCAATGACATTAATTAACTTTTCTGTTAACTGATAGCCTGCTTCCCTTAATTGCTGCTTTAGTGATTCAAAAAATAAGCGATGTTTTTTTGTGCGCCATAAACCTTTGACGTTCTCAAATAAAAAGAAGTCTGGCAAATTGCGACAAATTAATTCTATGTAAGACCCGGAAAGTTTACCGTTATCTCCTAAATTTCCTTTATTTTTTCCCCCGATGGAAAAATCAGGACAGGGGGGTCCACCAATGAAGCCAATCATATGATGAGACTTACGGCAATGTTTAACTAAATCACAGAGGCGTTGTGCTTCCACCCCTTCCATCAGTTGTCTTACATCTCCTGCTTCTCCATCGTGATATCCATATTCTGGCTCTGGGAGTTTCATAATTTCCCGCGAATAGCGGTATGCTTCCATAAATGGTGTAAATATTTCGTTGACGTAGACAATATTAAAACCGCTGGTTTCAAAGCCTAAATCAAGAAAGCCTGAGCCAGAAAAAAAGGAGAAAACACAAGGGTAAACACTCATAAAGATTAAGTTCAAAATTATCCCACAAGTTCAGCCTGTCCTTGTGTTGAGAAACGCTTTACACCTTGTTTGACAAAGCCTGGTAAAAAACCCATTTGCTGGTTGCGCTGAAAAACGCCTGACAAGGTTTGGCGTAAATTGTCAAAATTGAAAGCATTTCCCGACTCTAAAGATACTTCCTGCTGGGCAAAATATTCCACTAAACTTAACCCGGCTACTCTGGTCAGGTAGGCTGCACTCACACCCTGCACTGCACCACCAGCAACAAAGGTAACAGCATTACTTTTCAGAACAGTGCTAACAGCTTTTGTAGAAAGTTCCACTAAACCCAATTTCACTATCAAACTTCCCATTGTTCCGGCTATGGTTTGGGCTTGTTCTAGGGAAAACTTCTGTTGATAGATGTGACCTAAATCTATGACCATTTGAGCGTTAATGGCCGCAGTGGCGAGAATATCTAGGGCTGGTACTGGGTTGGCAAAAGCAGCCGCCGCAGTTATCCATTGATATTGTTCAATAATAGGGGCGGCGCGATCGCTCCTAATTTGATTTAAACAGTTTTTCGCTTCAGCCTTCAACAAGTTGGCTTTTCTCAAAGTAGTTGTCCACACCAGGTGTTGTCCTTGGTTTGCCAAAACTTGAATTAGCTGTTGTGTTAATTGCTGGGTATCTGGGGTTGGTTGTTCCATCCACTCTTGCACAGTACCATTAGCTTCATGTTTCCGGACTTTGATGGAGACGGGAGAGGCTGCGGTGGCTATTACATTTTCCCCCAGGCGCTGTTTTAATGACAGGACAATACCAGCACGTTGATCTGCTAAATACTGGTCTTGTTTGTTTAAAACTAAAATAGCTGGTAGATTTGCGGCTTGTAACTGCTGTAGGCTTTGAAATTCCGAGTCTGTCAAATCACCGTTAGTGACAAACAACAATAAATCAGATTGTTGCACTTCTGTTAAGATGGCTGCATCTGAATCTTGAGCTAATTCTCTAAATAAAGGCTTTGTTTCCCAAAATTTGACTTTTTGCTGTGTTTCTTGCCATCTGCTAGACTCTAGCACTTGAATTAAACTGCTTTTACCTACAGATTTACCACCAGTCACAGCTACTTGAATTTCTTGCCTGTCTAATTCTCCCAGCAGTTGGTCAACTTCTGCTTCTAATTTCTTTACGTCCGGGTGGTGTTCTGCTTCTATTGCCAGTTGGTTGATTATGGTTTTGGTAGTAGCGATCGCACTTGCCACCATTCCCCGCTCTACCACCATACCATTTAGCTGCTCTAAACTTTTTTGTTGGCGATGTTGCTGGAATAACCACCAACCACCACCCACAGCAAAGGCACTAAATAAACCAAATTCACTCAGCTGCACTATAGAATCATGCCAGCTTTGTAATATCCACAGGGAAAAGGATAGTCCCAAGCCTCCCACCAAAATCGGTCGCTGCAACTTCACAACCATGATTCTCCGCGCTTGTTCCAATGGTGTTTCTTTCAGAATAGATCAAAATATAGATATATATTCTGCCTTTTGATAAAACAAGACCCTGGCAACTCCAAGGTTTACAGGGTCTTGTTTCTTTTATTTGGTGGCGGGAAGTGGATTTGAACCACTGACCTTCGGGTTATGAGCCCGACGAGCTACCAGGCTGCTCTATCCCGCGTCGCCTCTTCACTTCTCTAGTATAAACATAAAGTTTGAAGTTTGGCAACTATAAAAATGATAATTCTCCAATTACTTCCAGACGCTTGTATTTTCCTAGAGTCATAAACCTTTCTGAGAGGCTTTCGGCGGCGCTGGGACTAATCCAACCCATTTGTTGGAGCAAGTGAATCGCCACGGCATATTTTGCTCGTTTGGCCCCATCCATGACTTTAATAGTCAATCCCATGCCTTCACCCAGTCTGCCAACACACTGCACTCCTTCTGCACCGGATTTACTAACCAGTTCCCCAGGAGCTAAACGCATCAGTTCCGTGTCGAACTCCCCTTCTCCCGCCACCATTGCTGGATGATGAGTCATGGCCCGGACAATGCGCTCCATATCCACATTGTTACTAGAGGCTAAAATTGCATACAAAGAAGCCATTTGACTGATTTGCATCAGATATGTTGGTGCGCCGCAATCGTCATGAGCGCTGAGAAATTCCTCAGATGGCATTCGCAGCAATTCTGCCACTTTACCCAAAATTAACTGCTGTACTGGGTGTTTACGTTCCAAGTAGTTATTTAGCGGCCAATGACGTTGTTGACAAACAGCTAACATTCCCGCGTGTTTACCAGAACAATTGTATTCTAGTGGGCTTTTTTTTCCTTGAGGAATGGGACATTGCAGTGCTGTGGGGTCAAGGTCAGCCCGCCAAAGAATATTAAATGCCTGTCTTACCTGTTCTATTTTTCCTTGGTGAGAACTGGCGATAATGGCTAAATCGCGATCGCTGAGATTATAACGTTCTAGTGTGCCTGTAGTGGTGACTGCCAGCGCTTGAAATGGCTTCAGTGCTGATCGGACAAATGCAGCAGTTTCTGAATTCCCGGCAACGGATAAAACCCGTCCGCGTTCGTCGCAGACAACAGCCTGGACTATGTGCTGCGATTCCACAATTCCTTCCCGTAGTAGCCGCACTTCTAGGGGTGTGGCTTGAGTTCGTTTTCCCATTGTCATGGGTTAATGCTTATCACCTTTTTTTATTAATTTGTACAATACGGCGGTCATGAAACTACCGTACAAAACCGCCTATTTGACTTTTGACTGCCAAAGGGGGGTATTAGTTGCTATTTACTAGTGATTAGTAGTTAAATACTAATCACAAATGAGGATTTATGACAATAGTTGCCAAACTATAGTACCAATCACGAACATTCCCGCCAAGGCAGCCAAGGTAAATTGTAACCGTTGCAAAATTGGTTTGATTTCGTAGGTGACAATTAAGCGATCGCGGACAATTACCTCTTCTGGCTTAGTCCAAGTTTGGCCGTCATACCAGCCAGACTCTTCATAAAATACCGTGGAATTGTAGAGGCGATCGCGCACGTACATCCAGCCCAACCACAACCGCACTAGTACCAACACCACCCCTAAACTTGCTCCTGCAGCACCACTGAGCAGAAAGTGGGCTAGTTGCTTTTGTGGGGGAAAACTAACCGCTGCTACTGGACCTGCCACCACCCAGGATAAACTCCAAATCCAAAGCATTTTTGTGATATAATCCCGCCTATTTAAGATGCAATCACAAAACAGCCAGGATGTTTTTAACTCTTCGTATTCATTGAGCGGTTGTTGCTCCATGGGAACTGGACAATGATTAACCGAAGGTCTAATCATTTTGGCTTACCCCCGCTTTGATTAGAATTTGCCAGGGAAATACGTTCTGCATGAACCCAGAATGCTTCTAAATTATAAAATTCTCTTTCAGTGGGCATCATAATGTGAACAATCACTTCGCCGTAATCTAGCAACACCCAACTACTATCGGCTTTTCCTTCTGTTCGCAAGGGTCGTCGTTGCCAATCACTTTCTACTTTAGCTTCTATTGCCTCGGCGATCGCCCTGACTTGTACCCTAGAGTAGCCCGTCATGATCACAAAGTAGTCTGCTAGATAAGATACATCTGCTACCCTCAGCAATAAGATATCATCGGCTTTGCGTTCTGCTCCTGCTTCGGCGATAGTAACAGCTAAATTATCACTCACCTCTTGGGTTTCAGCCTCTAGTCCTCGGAGTGCATTCTTGATCTCTGAGACAGACTGTAATGGGAAATTTCCTTGGAAATAATCAGACATTAAACCTCAGGTGTTGTATCCCTTTTGTTACATTTTTTCCAATCACTTACTTGCAAACAACAAAATTGAATGGCAAGTGTATGTGTTGGTTTTTTTGAATACTAACAAAAAAACAGGTGTCTATGGGGCTGGCTGAAGACTAATAGGATATATATCTTAATGGTGGTACAAATCAAGCAATCACCTTGGCAGTGTCTCTAAAGCTGACCCATTGTCAATATATATTCAATATATATATAATTTGAGACATTTCGCCACACCAGGTTATCGATTTGAAATACTGCCAGGATTTGAGTAACCAAGCAAAACCCTAAACCTCCTGCTTGCTCACGACTTGAGACTCAATTCCTTGACTACTTGCTATCACTGAGTAAAACAAATCTTCATAATTATTTAAGGCTTGCTCAAAGGCGTATTGCTCTACAGCATATTGACGACTGTTAAGACCTAACTCTTTTACTTTTTCGGGGTGATGGTACAAGTCTAAAATTGCTGTTGCTAAAGCGTCAGAATCTTCAGGGGGGACAATTACCCCCCCTTTGCTTTCTCTCACAGCTTGTGCTGCTGTGCCATTTTCGGGTATAGATGCCACCAATGCCCTACCACTGGCCAGTAGAGATTGAATTTTTGATGGCATATTGAAAGACACTACATTTTTCTTTTGCACCACCAAACCAACATCCGCAGCTGCTAACATTTCTGGTAACTGCTTCCGGGGTTGAAACGGCAGCAACAAAACGTTATCAGCATCACACTCTAAACAATGTTTTTGTAGTCGCTGTAATCCTTTGGCTTCACCCACAATCACAAAGGCAATATGAGGGATGTGCCGCAACAGAGAAGCGGCTTTAATCACGGTTTCTAAACCTTGTGTCAGACCAATGTTACCAGAATATAGCGCTACAAACTTGCCATTGAGATTATGTGCCGCACGAAAAGGATTATGTTCGGTAGAGAAGGGACGGATAAAATTCACATCAACCCAGTTAGGAATTTGCTCGATTTTCTCTGGTGGTACACCTTTGGATATCAGATTTTCCCTGAAGCCATCAGCAATAACGCTAATTTTTGTAGCGGTGCGATAAGCAAATTTTTCTAATGCAGTAAATATTTTGATCAGTAATTTATTTTTCAGCAGTCCTACATGAATGGCCGCTTCCGGTAGTATATCTTGAAGATTTAACACCACAGGACAACCCCTCACCCATCCTAAAAGGGCAGCGGGAACACACACAGGTAGTGATGGTGAAGTTGAGAGAATCACATCTGGTCGCCAACCCAGCAGGGCTGGTAAAAAGCTGGTCACCACAAAACTAGCATCTAACAATACTCGGTCTAACAAATTGGGTTGGGGACGAATTAATATATAGCAGCGATGGATTTGCACATTATTTTTGTATTCATTCAAATACCACTTACCCCGATAACCCTCGTAAATTTCCCGTTCAGGATAGTTAGGCATGGCAGTAATTACCCGCACCTGATGTCCAAGCTTGGCTAGTCCTTCCGCTAGTTCTGTCATCAGTGGGGCTATGCCAATTGGTTCTGGATGGTAGTTGTAAGAGTAAATTAAAATACGCATAGAAAATTATTGAGAAGTACCCTGGTTGTTTTCGTTCGTGAGCAGATTTTTGGGAAAATTTTTATTTTCCACTTTGATACTGTCATATCTAATTCTCTCTTGAAAGTGTCTCTTAAAACAGCGGTTATCATTGAAGATTCAGTAAATTTTGTAATCCTTACTTAAGTGTTTTTAATTGTAATCTGGTTAACAAAAACTCAAAAAATAGTGTCTATTTTCCGGTTTTATCTCAGTGTTTTACCGAAAAATATGTGAGCCACATTGTGAATATCAATCAATATATATTGACGAAGAGTATAGAAGACCGTATTCAGCCTGACTTTTATTGATGTGTTAAAAATTCGAGAAATTGCTGGTAATAAGCTGAGTAAGAAAATCATTCTTCTATCAATTCAATAGTTGACAGGTTGATTTGTAAATCAGTAAATATATTTAAGTACATTTATCGGTAATACCATAAATCCATGACTGGAGGTCACCAGACCACCCATGTTGCTATGAATGGTGTATTTTCTTCTGTTACACCATGGCTTTTACATACTTCAAAAATTTTGTCAACCGTGGGGATACTGGTCAACAAAAGAGGTGCCGTCAGTTATCATAGAGGATTTTTCCCCACGAATGAGGCGAATCATCACTGAAATAGCTATACTCCAAGGTGATACCCTCACTATATACTGAAGTTTTTTAGGGCTGGATTTTATGACATCCTACGCAACCTCCTTTGCCAAGGCGGAAATGAGTGAACTGCGGCGGTTAAAAGGCTTACTACCGCCAGAATTACAAAGCTGGGTCACGGTTGAAGGTACCACCGAGGTTAATCCACCTATGATCCGTTGCGAAGAAATTGGTAAAGACCAAGTGGAAATTCAAATCGACTTGGTGAAATGGGATGCTCTAGCAATGGATCAGCGTAATCTGCTATTCTGGCATGAAGTTGCTCGCATTCAAAATGATACTATTCCCAAAGATGGCTGGGAAATGGCAGCATTAGCCATTGGTTTAGGCGGTGCTGTGGGCGAATTGTGGGTACAGGATGGATTATTGCTAGTATTAGCCTTGGCTTTATGTGGCGTTTCTGGCTGGCGACTGTATCAAAAAAATAATGGAGAAAAGCAAATGAAAGAGTTGATCCTTGCTGATGAAAAAGCTATCACTCTGGCGACTCGCTTTGGTTATAGTCTCCCTAACGCCTACAAAAGTCTGGGTAGTGCTTTAAAAACTATGATTGATAACACACCCAGCAAGCGCCAACGGTCTCGCTACGAAGCCAGACTGTCTGCCCTCAAACGCAGCGCCAACAAGGCAAAGGCTAAATCTAGGACTACGGATGAAGCTGGACTGTAGAATGCAGTCTATCTCTGGGATGGGAAATACCCATCCCCAAATTTGACTACAGCTGATTTAACATTTTATGGGTCTGGGGGATAACCCGCACTTGTGCCACAAACTGCTTCATTAAAGCTTGCCACATCAAAACTTTTTCTGGAGCAGGTGCTAGTACAGGTGTTTCATTTAGTTGTTCAGAGGCTGGTAAGGGGGTAACAGGTTGTAAAAATACGGGGATATCTGGGCTGACACCTGCCACTAAGTCACCAGAACGTTGTAAATCATCTGGGTTGGTATTTTCAGCAATAATTATCTTGACAAAAACTTCTAAATGTGCATCCCAACATAATTGTAAAAATTTCGTATGTTCTGCCCAGAGGGTTTCGCCACTCACACTAGGCAGTTTTAAATCCATGCCCACAGAGTCTAGGTAGGGTAAAACCATGGACAACTGCTCAAAGCGATGTCCGCCTGACTCTAAATATATGGGTAAATCGGTCAGCGATCGCACTTGGGGCAAAAATTCTTTTAAAAAAGCTGCATGAAGAAGGGGTTCACCCCCTGTCAAGCTAATGCTATCGTGTAGAGAAGGTAAGTTTTGCCTTTCCACCCATTGCATTAAAATGGGCAGTGGGACAGGGTTTAAGTGAATTTCAAAGTCACGCAATCCAGGCGATCGCTCTACCCGACAGGTAGTCGGAGCATTCCAAGTGTAGGCGCTATCACAAAAGTGGCAGCGCAGATCACAAAAAGCAAAGCGAATAAAGATTTGGCGTGTCCCTACATTCAGTCCTTCCCCTTGAATGGCAGAAAAGACCTCAATCAGGCGTGCGGTAGGTTGAACCGTAGTTTTAACAGTCATGGGATAATAACAGCGCCATGGCGCTGGCTAGGCACAAAACAGGAGATAATACTTTACTTACTTCTGCTTCTATTGTGAATTGTCCCTGGCAATTTCCGCTCCCATTGTCATTAACTAACCATTGGTGTTTATACCTACTAATTAATTAATGTTTCTATAAAGTTACGTAAATTACCAGGGTAAAATAATTTTTGGCAGTTTAGTTTAAACTTACATAGCAACGAAAGTGCAGAGCTTCATGACTAGCCAACCCACACAGGAAGACTTTCCAGTTAGTTCCTTCCAGGAAACTATGATAGTGCAGGTTCCAGCGCGGTTAAGCGTGCTTGAAGCAGTAGGCTTTAAGCAGACCTACCAAGATTTAACCGAAGAAAATACACTCCCAAAACAAATTATCATTGATTTTCACCAAACCATATTTATGGATAGTAGTGGTTTGGGTGCTTTGGTGAGTAATTTCAAAAATTCCCAAGAAAAAGGAATCACCATGACTTTGCGGAATGTCACCCCTCAAGTCATGGCGGTGCTAAACCTGACAGGATTAGACAAAGTTTTTTCCATTGAGTCTATCGGCGAAGAATTACCCATAGAAACTGACAAACCTATAAATACTCTCAAAACTCATTCTGCCAAAGTAGAGCCACTACCCACCCCCACCACTCATCCCTCGGTAGCATCTTGGATGAAAAGATTCATAGATGTTATTGGCGCATTAGTAGGTTTGGTAATTACGGGATTTTTGTTTATTCCCATTGTCATCGCCATTCAAATTGATGATCCCGGTCCCATTTTCTTTGGTCAAATTCGCTGCGGTTGGATGGGTAAACGTTTTAAAATTTGGAAGTTCCGCTCTATGTGCGTTGATGCTGAAGCCAGGAAATCCCAAGTTGAGAATCAGGTCAAAGGTGCTTTTTTCAAAAACGATAACGATCCCAGAATCACGCGGGTAGGGCGGTTTTTGCGGCGCACTAGTTTGGATGAATTACCGCAATTTTGGAACGTCCTCACAGGAGACATGAGCTTAGTGGGTACTCGACCACCCACACCTGATGAAGTGGAACGCTACGAAATCCCAGAATGGCAACGTTTAGATGTTAAACCCGGTATGACTGGAGAATGGCAAGTTAGTGGGCGATCTACGGTACGTAGTTTTGAGGATGTAATTCGCCTAGATTTAAAGTATCAAAAAAATTGGAGTTTACTGTACGATGTGAAATTGATTTTGAAAACAGTGGTAATTCTATTTAATAAAAATAGTGGTGCTGTTTAGTTAATTGCTTTCATTTGGCATTTTTAGCGATTCCCAAACTTTTGATAAGTTTGGGTATTGCTGTGTTTGGCTGGATTCAGCTATTGGTTAGGCATTTTCAAAAATTTTAGATTCCCCATGATCGCCCTTACTAAGGGGGACTTTGATAGTTTCAGGACTTACGCAACATTGTGTATTTTTCTGGATTACATTTTGAAATGCGTAATGAAGTGAGTCATTTGGGCTTACTTCTAGATCATCAGGTATTTTATTAATATTTCTTAATATTTCTTAATATTTCTTAATAATCCATTAGGTGATTTGATATATTTTCTGCTATTATACAAGGAAGTTTAGGTATAAAAAGAATTATTCACAACTTCAAATAAAATGGTCAATCAACTTTACTATGGGGACAATTTAGAAGTTTTAAGACGTTACATTAAAGATGAGTCTGTTGACTTATGTTATATTGATCCGCCATTTAATTCTAAACGCAATTATAACCAAATTTATAACAATGTTGGCAAAGAGGATCAAGCCCAAGCTCAAGCATTTGTTGACACTTGGCAATGGGATGATCACGCTAATCAGGCGTTAAGTGAAATTCTTACCAATTATCATGGTTTATTTACTAAACAATGTGTTGATTTAATCTCTGGTTTAAAAAAAGTTTTAGCAACAGGAAGTTTACTTGCCTATTTAGTGAGTATGGCTTTAAGAATAACAGAGATTCACAGGGTTTTAAAACCGACGGGTAGTTTTTATTTACATTGTGATCCTACTGCTAGCCATTATTTAAAGTTAATTTTAGATGCGGTTTTTTGCTCTCAGGGTGGGGATTTTCTGAATGAAATTGTCTGGAAACGTACATCAGGTCATAGTGATTCTGGTAGGTACGGTAATGTTCATGATGTTATTTTTTACTATTGCAAAAGTCCAAAGAATACCTGGAATCAGGTGTATCAACAATATGATGAAAACTATATAGAAAAATATTACAGATATCAGGATGAGGATGGTAGAAAATGGATGTCAAGTGATTTAAGTGCTGCTGGACTATCTGGTGGTGGTTATCAATATGAATGGAAAGGAATAGTTAAACTTTGGAGATGTCCAAAGGAAACTATGGAAAAACTTGATTCTGAAGGTAGAATTTACTATACAAGAAATCGTATTCCTCGAATCAAAAGATATTTAGATGAAAGTAAAGGATTACCCATGCAAGATACTTGGAATGATGTGGAAGCTTTGCGTTCTTGGCATAAAGAACTACTAGGTTATCCGACACAAAAACCAGAAGCACTATTAGAAAGAATAATCCAAGCTAGTTCTAATGAAAATGATATAATATTAGATGCTTATTGTGGATGTGGTACAACCGTTGCAGTTGCCCAAAGACTAGAAAGACAATGGATAGGAATTGATATCACCTATCAAAGTATTAGTTTAATATTAAAAAGATTAGAAGATAGTTTTGGTTCACAGGTTTTACAAACAGTTAAACTCCATGGTATTCCCAAAGATATGGAAAGTGCAATAGCATTAGCCAATAAACCAGACGATCGCACACGTAAAGAATTTGAAAAATGGGCAATCCTAAACTACACTAATAACAGAGCAGTGATTAATACTAAAAAAGGTGCAGATAAAGGTGTAGATGGAATTGTTTACTTTCAGGGTGATCAAGATGAGCCTGAAAAAATAATTTTTCAAGTTAAATCGGGTAAAGTTAAGTCAGGGGATATCCGAGATTTACTAGGAACAATGACCATAGAAAATGCTAGCATAGCCATATTTATAACTTTAGAAAACCCCACTAAAGAAATGCTGAAAACAGCCAAATCTGCGGGGATATATCAAAGTAAATACATGAGTCATAGCTGCGATAAAATTCAGATTGTCACAGTTGAGGATATTATTAATAATAAACAAAGATTAAATATTCGTTTAAGTTATGAAGTTCTTAAAAGTGCTGAAAAACAAAAAGAAGTAAAAGTTCATCAAACAGAGTTAGATATTTAATTGTACAGAAAATACATATATAGTATTTCTCAATAAGCGTGAGGTACAAATGTAAATGATCGTCCTGTAGCGCAAGCCTACTTCGACTGCGTTCAGCAGAAGTCCTGCTTACTAATGATGTACCTCACTGGGGCAAAATTCGCCTTAATTTGTATAACCAGGTGTTACCGCATATCGTAGCCGAACAAATTGGGATCTACCTCAGTTAAGTTTAAATCTGCCAAACCATATTCAGCCCATCGTTGATCTACTAAGGCTGCTGTGTCTGGATCTGATTCTAAGGGGGAACCCCAAGGATGATCCGTTTCTGGTGGAATTTTGGTGGTAGCATCAATTCCCATCCGTCCACCTAAACCAATTTTCTCACTGGCAAAATCTAAGCTGTCAAAGGGAGTGTGGGGGAGAATGAAAACATCCCTGGAGGGGTCAACTTTGGAACTAATAGCCCATACCACTTGACGCGGATCACGAATGTTGATGTTTTTATCTACAACAATGACAAACTTAGTATAGGTAAATTGGGGTAAGGCACTCCAAAATGCTAAGGCCGCCCGTCGGGCTTGTCCAGGATATGCTTTGTCAATGGAGATAATGGCTGCTTTGTAACTCAAAGCTTCCATTGGTAAAAAGAAGTCCACAATTTCTGAGACTTGTTGTCGTAATATAGGGGTGTAAATGCGATTAAGTGCAATGGCCATCATTGCTTCTTCTTTGGGTGGACGACCGCTAAAGGTAGTTAAATAAATTGGGTTTTTGCGGTGGGTCATGCACTGAAAGCGCACCAATGGCGAATCTTCTACGCCTCCGTAGTAACCCATGTGGTCACCAAAGGGACCATCTGGTAAAACCTCCCCTGGGGTGATGGTTCCTTCTAAAACAAATTCCGAATCTGCGGGAACTTCTAAATCTACGGTTTTACATTTTGCTAAGTTAACACCAGAACCGCCATAAAGTCCCGCAAATAACCATTCTGATAAATCTACAGGGATGGGTGTGGCAGCAGCCATGATAATTAAAGGATCTACACCCAAAGCGATGGCAATTTCTAATTTTTTGCCACATTCTGCGGCTTTGCGTAAATGCCTCGCCCCTCCCCGCACTGATAACCAGTGAACAGTCATGGTATTTTTAGATTGCAGTTGCAAGCGATATACACCCACATTAGGTGTACCCGTCTGACAATCCTTGGTAATCACTAATCCCAAGGTGATAATCTTGCCTGCGTCACCAATATAAGGACGTATTAAGGGTAACTTGTTTAAATCTAAATCATCGCCTGTAGTAACCACTTGCTGACAAGCCGGGAAAAGGTCTCTTCCTGGTTTGGCCTTAAGCACATCAAAGAGGACTTTGCCGAAATCAATGGCTTGGGAAATCTTTTTGGGTGGTTTTGGTTGTTGCAGCATACTCAGCTTTTGACCCAAGGTTTCTAACTCTTGTGGATGCTGCATATTCATAGCCCAACATATCCTTTCTACTGTCCCCATTAAGTTCACCGCTACGGGAAATGATGCCCCTTTGACGTTTTCAAATAACAACCCTGGACCACCTCTTTGCAGCATTCGGTTGGAAATTTCGGCAATTTCTAATTCTGGGTCAACCAAAGCTGGAATTCTCTGTAATTGTCCTCTTTCTTCTAGAATTTTGATGAATCCCCTTAAGTCTCTTGCCATTTTTCTTATAAATGCCATATTTTATACATTTTACTATGCTTATTGTACCATAAAGCTTTTATTTATCTAAAAAATGGGTTGAAAACCCCGTCCTTATTCCAGCATATGATGGATTTGGGATTTTACTTAAGTAAAGTTATTTATATAACATTTACTCAACACATAAAATACAAGTATAAAATAAATTTTGTAGTGCAGGCATCTTAACCGCTAGTGTATTTATTTACGTAAAGTTTTTTGTATAACATTTTTTAAATACATTAAATACACATATAAATAAAATAAATCTTGTGGTGCGGGCATTTTACCCACTGATATACCTAACTTAGGTAAAATTCTGCATACTACAAGCTATTTACATAAAGTGGTACTTTTTTTTGACCAACCTTAAACTGTTCTTAAACAGAAATAATTGCACTTATTGCATGATATAAATTGAACAAACCAATCTACACAGTTAGAGGTACTATGAATTTCTCAAGCACCACTTTGTTACCCAGAGCATTTACTACTTCAGCACTAACAACTGCTGCTGTACTCGGCTCTCTCCTGGCTGCACCGGTCCAAGCTCAAGCTCAAACTATCAGTGGCGCGGGAGCGACTTTTCCAGCACCCTTGTACGAAAGATATGCTCGTGAAGTAAGAAAGAAATTTCCAGACCTGAAAGTTAACTACCAATCAATTGGTAGTGGTGGTGGTATTCGTCAAACCATTGCTGGAACCGTTGACTTTGGTGCTAGTGATGCTGCTATGACAGACGCGGAAATGGCCAAAGTTAAGAACGGTGTGATTTTAGTACCCACAGCAGGTGGTGCTGTTTCTGTGGTTTATAATCTACCGGGTGTCAATAACCTGAAATTATCTCGTACCACTTTACCAGGTATTTTTTCTGGTCAGATTACCAACTGGAATGACCCAAAAATTAAAGCTGATAATCCTGGAGTGAATCTACCCAACCAACCAATTAAGTTTGCGGTTCGTGCTGATGGTAGCGGTACAACCTTTATCTTCACCAACCATTTGAGTTCAATTAACGGTTATTTCAAGGGTAGAATCGGAACTGGAACAGCCCCTAAATGGACTTTGCCTAATGTTCTTAAAGGTAAGGGTAATCCTGGTGTGGCTGCTTTGGTTTCCCGTACTCCTGGTTCTATTGGTTATGTGGAATATTCCTACGCTGTGCAAAACAAGCTGAAATCTGCACTGCTGCAAAATAAGTCTGGACAGTTTGTAGCGCCTTCTTTGCAGACTGCAAACGCAGCTTTATCCTCTGTGAGTTTCCCTGATAACTACCGCATTTTTGTAGGAGACCCCAGCCAAGGTTATCCTATCGTTGGTTTGACCTGGATGATGGTTTATAAAAAGTATCCTACTCCCGCTAAGGCTGATGCGGTGAAAAAATGGATTAATTGGGTGTTGAACGATGGTCAACAATTCAATGATGACCTGAACTACACCAGAATTCCCTCTGCAGTCACTAATCGGGTATTGCAAACAGTAAATAGCACTGTTAAATAATCACCTCAGTTATTTTCTTTCAGCAGGGTGGGCTTATGGCTCACCCTACTAACACCAAATAGTTTAATGTTTTGGCTTTTTTATGGCAAATTCATCTAATTCAGACACAAATAATTCATTAGCTCTAAATAATGAATTGATAGCTAACGACGGGATCAAAGGTTGGTTTGACCAAGGGTTTACATGGCTGGTCTATAGTTTCACGACAATTACTGTGGCGGTGCTATTTCTGATCACCTGGATCATTTTTCAAGAGGCTAAACCGGCGATCGCACAGTTTGGTATACAGTTCTTGTGGGGGCAAGATTGGGATGTCAGCAATGAAATATTTGGTGCTTTACCTTACATATACGGGACTGTGGTCAGTAGTGCCATCGCCATTTTCTTTGCTTTTCCGGTGGGAATAGCAGTAGCATTAGTAACAACTGAAAAATTTTTACCGCCTTCCATACAAGCATTTCTGGCATTTACGATTCAGTTAATTGCCGCAATTCCCAGTGTGATTGTGGGTTTATGGGGAATTTTTATTTTTATTCCTGTCATAGAACCATTACAAAAGTTGCTGGGGAGTTATTTCCGATGGATACCGCTATTTAATACAGAATCTCCAGTGGGAACAAATATGTTAACTGCAGGAATGATTTTGGCTATTATGATTCTGCCAACTATGGCAGCAATTAGCCGTGATGTCCTACTAGCAACGCCTAAAGAATTACGTAGTGCATCTATGGCTTTAGGTGGTACTCGTTGGGAAACAATTTTCCGAGTGTTGCTACCTGCTGGGTTTTCTGGGATTGTTAGCGCCACTATGCTGGCTTTAGGGAGGGCTTTGGGGGAAACCATGGCTGTGACTATGGTGATTGGTAATTCTGGTCAAATTAGTCTTTCTTTATTAGATCCGGCTTATACCATCCCTTCTGTGATAGCCAATGAATTTGCCGAAGCTACCCCAGGATTACACATTGGTGCTTTGAGTTATCTGGGATTGGTTTTGTTTGCGGTGACTTTGGCTGTGAATATTGGTGCTGTTCTGTTGGTAAAGTGGGTGGGTAAGACCAACCGCTAATATGTGTTGAGTAAATTGAAACAAAAGTATTGATAAATATGGATGGTTCTCAGAATTCACAAATACAACAATCTTTGGGTGCTGAATTATTTAGCCCTTTACCCAAGTCTAGGCAGTTATTTACTTACTTAATGAATGGGATTGCCTGGGGATTAACAATTTTGGCTGTGGTTCCCTTAATATCTATTTTGTGGGAAATCCTGGTTAGGGGAATATCTGGTTTAAAGCCAGAAATGTTTGTCAATTCTGTAATTGATTTTGGATTTGGCAATGCGATCCTAGGGACGGCAAAAATGGTGAGCATTGGGGCATTATTAAGTATTCCCCTAGGCATATTAACGGGGATATTTTTAGCGGAATTTGGACGCACTCACCCGGCAGCCAATTTTGTCCGCTTTATTACTGGTATTCTCACGGGGATTCCATCAATTATTGTGGGTGTATTCGCTTACGGTGTTATAGTTCTAGTAACTAAAAATTTTAGTGCGATCGCGGGTGGATTTGCTCTAGCCACAATCATGCTCCCTGTGATTGTCCTCACAACCGAAGAAGCGTTAAAACTCATACCTACAGACCAACGTCTAGCTTCCGCAGCTTTAGGGGGGACTCGCTTTCAAACCACTTTTCGCATTGTAGTTACCGCGGCTATTCCTGGAATTACCACAGGTGTTCTCCTCGCAGTCGCTCGTGCTGCTGGGGAAACAGCACCGCTACTGTTTACAGCTTTGTTTAGTCTAGATTGGTCATCAGGATTACTCAGCCCAACAGCTTCTTTACCAGTATTGATTTTTAATCTCTACAACGACCCTGATCCCCAGAAATATCAGTTAGTCTGGACAACTTCCATAGTTTTACTGGGCTTGGTTTTGTTTGTCAATATCATCTCTCGTTTAGTTACTCGTCGAAAAAAGAGTAGATAAACCTCAAAAATTGAACTTTCGGTAGTAAATCAGTCGGAAAACAATGAACACAAACACATTAAATACTGCGATTCAAGTCAAAAACATCAGCTTTTACTACGGTACCAATAAAGTAATTGATAAGGTTTCCTTAGATGTTTATCAAAATCAAATAACTGCACTGATTGGTCCTAGTGGTTGTGGTAAATCAACCTTCCTTAAGAGTCTAAATCGCATTAGTGAATTGGAAGGTTCGGTGAAAGTCGAAGGGAATGTAGAATTTTTTGGTCAGAATATTTATGACCCCCGGATTAACTTAAATCGACTACGCCGCCAAATTGGTATGGTCTTCCAAAGACCAAATCCTTTTCCCATGAGCATTTATGAAAATATCGCTTATGGTATGAGAATAGCTGGTCAGTCTTCTCAGACCGAATTAGATGCTGTGGTTGAATCTGCTTTGAAAGGTGCTGCTCTTTGGAGTGAAGTGAAGGATAAGCTGAATAAATCGGCTTTAGGTCTTTCTGGTGGTCAACAACAGCGTCTTTGCATTGCTCGTGCTTTAGCCGTTAAACCAAAAGTGTTGCTAATGGATGAACCCTGTTCGGCTCTTGACCCCATCGCCACCATGAAAATTGAGGAACTAATCCATGGTTTGCGCTCTGAATTGACCATTGTTATTGTGACTCACAATATGCAGCAGGCGACTCGAATTTCAGATTTTACAGCTTTTTTCAGCACTGATGAAAGTCGTATTGGTCAAATGGTGGAATTTGGCCCTACACATCAAATGTTTAACAATCCTCTAGATTCTCGGACTCGGGATTATGTTTCCGGACTTTTTGGTTAAAAGGTTTTTTAGCCTGTTGCATTGTAACTAATTAACCAAGTTGTTGACATACTCACCGCCAGCCCCTCTCCTCCTAGGAGAGGAAAGTAAAATAAATAAATCCTCAAAACCCTGTTCCCTGTTCCCTTTGATGGCATAGGTAAGCTGTTGTACTCGATTCTCAGGATTTATGAATATTGATCACGTTCATTTCTATGTAGAAGATGCCCAGGTCTGGCGGGATTGGTTTGTATCCCACTTGGGGTTTACAGCAGTGAAGAGTAACATTGTTTCAATTCATACTCGTACAGAAGTAGTGAGGAGCGGGGTTGTTTGCTTTTTACTGTCTTCAGCTTTATTACCTACCAGTCCAGTGGCTGAGTTTCTGTGTCAACATCCACCAGGGGTGGCAGATGTGGCTTTTGCTATGGAAGATGTGGAAGGTGCAATGACACTAGCCCAAAGCCAGGGGGCTAGAGTTATCCAACCCATCCAGTCCCAGCAGTGTGGTGATGTGTCCCGCAAATGGGGTAAAATTGCCGGTTGGGGCGGGTTGACTCATACGTTGATGGAAAATTTACCAGTAAAAACTGATTATGCAGCAAAAACAACAAATCATACTTTTACTGCCATAGATCACATTGTGTTGAATGTACCCGTGGGTGAGTTGGAATCTGCTGTTGCTTGGTACGAAAAAATTTTAGATTTTCATCCCCAGCAAAGTTTTAAAATTCAAACCGATCGCTCTGGATTACATAGCCAAGTTATGGTTTCCCGTCAAGGTGGGGTACAGTTTCCAATCAATGAACCTGCTTCTGGTAATTCCCAGATTCAAGAGTTTTTGGATATTAACCGGGGAGCAGGAATTCAACATATCGCCTTGGGGACGGCTGACCTGCTTAGTGCGATCGCTCAACTTCGCGCCCGTGGTTTATCTTTTCTCTCGGTTCCCCAAACTTACTACTCACAGATTCAACAGCGCTCTGGATTTCCTCTCTCCATATCAGCACTAGAGGCCATCGCCCGACAGAAAATTTTAGTGGACTGGAAGGAAGATACTGAAGATGCAGTATTATTACAAATTTTTACTCAGCCCATTTTTGCAGAGCCGACCTTTTTCTTTGAGTTTATTGAGCGTCGTTACCAAGCTCAAGGTTTCGGGGAAGGTAATTTTCGCGCTTTATTTCACGCTATTGAAACTGAACAAATTAAACGCGGTACTTTACAGTTTTAGATTTTGGATTTTGGATTTTCGTTGGCAGTGAGATTTTGGGAAGATGCTCTCACTACAATATCCTGTTCCCTGTTCCCTTTTTTAATGTTGATTGGTCAAAAAGTGAGATAATCGTTATCAAAATTAACAATTTTTGCCGATGCTAAGATTAATCACTGACTTCGATGGACCGATTATTGATGTGTCTGAACGGTATTACCGGGTTTATCAGTTTTGTTTGGAGAAAATCCGATATCCAGAACAATCTGTAAAACAACTTTCTCAAGCGGAATTTTGGCAACTCAAGCGATCGCGTGTCCCTGAAAAACAAATTGCTTTAAACTCTGGTTTGGATGCTACCCAAGCACAAGAATTTGCTCAGTTACGCCGAAAAACAGTACACACGGACGGTTATTTTCAGTATGATACCCTGGTTCCAGGTGCTGTAGATGCACTGTTACAAATTCAACAAGCTGGTATTGATTTGGCTGTGATGACCATGCGTCGAGTACGGGAACTAGATTATGCTGTCAATAAGTATCAATTAGGCTGTTTTTTCCCTAAGAGTCGCTGTTACTGCCTGGAAAATGACTATGTTAAGACTAGTGATATTGAAGATAAGCCATTATTGATGGAACGGGCATTGGCAGAATTGCCCATGGCAGCCGATACATGGATGGTTGGGGATACTGAAGCGGATATTGCTGCTGCCAAAAAATACAATATCAAGGTCATAGCTGTGGAGTGTGGTATTCGCGATCGCGCTCAGTTAGAAATTTACCAACCTGACTTGATTGTTGAGGATTTGAGTACGGCTGTCAAACTCATCCTGGAATCTTAATTAATCGCGTTTGGCTAAAGCGTGAAAGCTTACCGATGGATAAATGCTCCTATGCTAGGGTTGAAGTAAGAAGTAAAGTCTAGCTTTGTCTAGGTTTTATATAGCAGTAATAGACAAACGATCAAACTAACTTGTCCATTACTCCTGATCAATCTACAATCGCAAAAGTTCATGGACTTAACGCAGAAAACTGCTAATCAGCCATAACAATGTAAATGTCAAGACTGTAGATAACTGTTCATCTGTTAGTTGCCAGTTTATCTGGGGCAGTAGCCAACTAGCAAGTAAACCTCCGACAATTAAACCGACAATTAAACCAACCAGTGTTAATAAAACTGCCCTACCAAACCTACCCTCCTTACGTTGTAGGAAGTAAATACTGATGCCTACACCCAAAACCAAAGCCAACTGTAAAACCTGGTTGCCTCCTGCTTCAGTAAGTACACTAATAGCAGTTAATCCCAAATACCAAGCTCCTGGTAAGAGGATATCTCTAGGGGTGGGTTGATCCAGCATTCGTTGCAGCCATGCTGGTGACTGCTGGGGAGGGATGGAACTTTCTTTTGCAGGTAACTGCACTCGCAATTCCGGAAACCTGATTCGTTCCGGTACTTTAATTTTACCTTCTTGGCGCATCCGGAGGCGATCCATTAAAATCGCATCGTAAGCCATTTCAATGAGTTCTAAACTCTTGGCATCGCCACTGTGTTGCTGCAATTGGCGATTCCGAGCATCCTGAATTTCATCGAAGCTAGCATCTTCTGGTACCCCAAGTTTTTCGTAGGGATTTTGATCGCTCATGGGAGTTTATACTTTTTTTAGCTTTGGTCAGCAGCAATGTTTTGCTTTTGGAAAAACAATTTTAGATTTTATCTTAATCCCAACCAACGGACTAACCAATATTTGTAGCCTACCAGCATACTATCACGGATTAGTTGGATTGAGTGAGAATCTTTAACTATGTCAAGTTTAACATATTGCCATAAGCCCGTGTATACGCTCACGCCTGTGGCTAGTAAGCCATGTACTCTATAATTTTAGCTAGAGATGACTAGAACGCATTTTTTCTGAAAAGGTTAACTTCTATGTTTCACAACTTGGCAATGACAGAGTATGTTAGGGAAGTGTTCACTTCAAACTGTCACTATAACTTGTGGTATGTGTCCATTATGGATTTAAAATTAAACAGTTTTCAATTTCCACTCTGATGGGGAAAATCAACTCTAGTAGGTGAATGAAATGCTGTAGGAAACTTCAAAATATCTGTTTAGTACACATCAAGTGTGATAATCACAATACTTGTACTTAAGTATATGTGTGACTAGCAAACTTTTCTGAGTGTCATTTTCCTCCAATTCTGATGCCACTATTATTTTATTGTGGATCATCAGGAAATACATTCCTCACCCCTGTAGAGTCTTAAACAACCCCCAAAGTGGAAACCGCGTTTTTACGCTGTCTTTCTTCCTGTTAATCTTACGAATTTTTTGCAAAGTGATGGTCATGGCACCAGCCAAGATTCTTGTAGTTGATGACGACCCTGCTGTCCGCAATTTAATCCAACGCTTTTTGATTAAGCAGACCTATGAGGTGGAGGCTGCTGAGGATGGTAAAACAGCCTTAGCTATATTTGAGCAATTTAACCCAGATTTGGTAATTTTAGACGTTAATTTGCCAGATGTGATTGGGTTTAACCTCTGCCAGGAAATGCAAGGTCGTAATGGTGTTTTTGTTTTGATGCTGACTAGCCGCGCCGACGAAGCCGACAAAATCCGTGGCTTTTCTAAAGGCGCTGATGACTATCTCACCAAGCCATTTGGTCTGGGAGAGTTAGAAGTGAGAGTAGCCGCAATTTTGAGACGGCAACGAGTTGTTACCAATTCTGAACAAAAACGTTTAGTTTTTGAAAAATTAATGATTGATCCAACACGACGGGAAGTGGCACTAAACAACCAAGCAATACCTTTAACTGCTTTGGAATTTGATTTATTGCACTTTTTAGCCAGCCATCCCGGTAGAGTCTGGCGACGAGCAGAACTGATTCAAGAGGTCTGGGATTATGAATATGTTGGCGATCAACGAGTTGTAGATGTGCATATCGGTCAAATTCGCAAGAAGATTGAAGCCGATGCTAGCCAACCTGCACTAATTCAAACTGTACGTGGCGTAGGGTATAAGTTTGAATGTCCCACCCACTCTCAGTAGTGGGAATGTTATTAGTCTTTTGGGTCTAATACATCTGCACCATAAAAGTTTCCTGTGTGTAACAGTTTTAAATTTTGAATTTTAAATTTATCCCTTGCTAGCTGTAATCAACATCCATCAAAAGGGCACGGTTACCGTGCCCATGGTTAATAACAACAAGAATAATCAATCAATAAGCTATGGTTGGCGCTGGGCTAAGTCCTTTCACCTCAACCCTTACCCGTGTAATGGGAGTCTCCTGGGGGGGTGAGATGAAATAAAGTTTCTAAATATACTCTTGCAGCCCGGCGATCGCTCTCTCCATTTTGCAGTAAAAACAAGGACAATGCGGCTGTGAGGACTCGGTTTTGATCCCAATCCGGGTGTGTTTCTAGGTAGTTTTTAAGTGATTCATGTAGTGTTTCTGGGATTTCCGTAAAAATACTAACTGTTGCGTTCATGAGTTTTTCCTTCTCTGAGGTAAATCAAGAGAGACAAGTTGCTTTTAAGGAGGATTGGCTTTACATAGTCCTGGAGTTACCTGACAATCTATATCAGGGTCTAAGGTGATTTTTGCTGTCAGTGGTTGAACAGACTATCAAAAGCTAGTCGAATCATTGTGCGCCAAGAGGGGGTGGGTTTGTCAATGCTGCGAAATGTTAAATTCAACCGAATGAAAAACAAACCTTGACCCAATAATCAATATTATAGCCACTTTTTTGTTACTGAACTTAACACAAACTCAGTGGCATAGGCTCATGGCTATTGTTGCTCAAAAATCCCCAGTAAAACGGCAAGTGCCTATTACCTCGTACAACATCTGTGGAAAACTACTAAAATACCTGTGGAAAAGCTGTGGAATGGGTGAGGAAAATTTCAGGTAATGATAAGAATTACAAAAATATCAATCCTTCTACTTCTAGCGGCGACGCTCTTGTAATTGGCGATATACTGACTTTATGTCTACTTGGTGATGAGCTAAAGCCACCAATGTATGGTAAAGTAGATCGGCAACTTCACCAGCTATGGACTCTGGATCATCGTCCTTAAAGGCCATGACTACTTCAGCACTTTCCTCGCCGATCTTTTTTAAAATTTTGTTATCGCCACCAGCCAATAACTTACAGGTGTAAGAACTGGCCACGGGATGCTCACGGCGATGGCATATGACTTGAAAGAGTTGAGATAATGTATCCCCTGGGGGTGCAACAATTGCCCCCTCTACTTGATGAAAACAGCTACGTTCACCAGTGTGACAGGCAATATCTCCCACTTGCTCGACCCCTATCAGCAGGGCATCACTATCACAGTCATAACGGACACTCCGCACTTTTTGAATATGTCCAGAAGTCGCGCCTTTATGCCATAATTCCCGGCGGGAACGACTCCAAAACCAAGTTTCCCCAGTGTCTAAGGTTTTTTTTAAGGATTCTTGATTCATCCAAGCCATCATTAAGACAGTACCATCTAGATAATCTTGGATAATTGTCGGCACTAAGCCTCGTTCATCGTAGCAAATCTGATCAACAGGAATGGAGTGTGATGGTGAATGGGGATTAGTAGAAGACATATTAAATCTGATAATTATAGATTCACGATACCATTTTGAGCAGGGCAAGGAGCCAACATTTCCATGGACAACCATCTTCATGGGTTGTTTTTCTAGTTAGGATAACTTTATAAGGTAGAATTTCTAAACAGTTTTTCACCATATCCTCAGATAGACCTTTTTATTTATCGTTATTTAGGAGAGAGCCTTGGTAAACACCACTATTAAAACCACAAAATCACAAGAAATCTTTGCGGCAGCCCAAAATCTCATGCCAGGAGGGGTTAGCTCTCCTGTGCGTGCTTTCAAATCAGTTGGCGGACAACCCATTGTTTTTGACCGTGTTAAGAACTCCTATATTTGGGATGTGGATGGCAACCAATATATAGATTATGTCGGTACTTGGGGTCCGGCGATTTGTGGTCATGCCCATCCAGAAGTAATTGCAGCCCTTCATGAAGCCTTGGAAAAAGGTACAAGCTTTGGCGCTCCTTCAGTGCTGGAAAACTTACTGGCAGAAATGGTCATTGATGCTGTTCCCAGTATTGAAATGGTCAGATTTGTCAATTCAGGCACGGAAGCTTGTATGGCAGTGTTAAGGTTAATGCGGGCTTTCACCAACAGAGAGAAAATCATCAAGTTTGAAGGCTGCTACCACGGTCACGCCGATATGTTTCTAGTCAAAGCTGGTTCTGGCGTAGCCACACTAGGATTACCCGATTCCCCAGGAGTACCTAAGTCAGCAACTAGCCATACTCTCACCGCTCCCTACAATGACCTGGAAGCTGTCAAAGCCTTATTTGCAGAAAACCGGGACGAAATCGCCGGTGTGATTCTAGAGCCTGTGGTTGGCAATGCTGGGTTTATTACTCCGGATGCTGGTTTTCTGGAAGGTTTACGGGAACTTACCCATGAACATGGGGCTTTACTAGTCTTTGATGAGGTGATGACTGGTTTTCGCATTGCCTATGGCGGCGCTCAGGAAAAATTTGGTGTGACACCGGATCTAACAACTTTGGGCAAGGTGATTGGCGGTGGGTTGCCTGTGGGAGCCTACGGGGGTCGTCGGGATATTATGTCTATGATTGCCCCGGCAGGTCCTGTGTATCAAGCGGGGACTCTTTCGGGTAATCCTTTGGCGATGACAGCTGGGATTAAAACCCTGGAACTGCTGCAACGACCTGGTACTTATGAGTATCTTGAGCAAATTACTCGTCAGCTGGCAGATGGGTTACTGCAAATTGCCCAAGACACTGGACACCCCGCTTGTGGTGGCAACATCAGCGCCATGTTTGGCTTATTTTTCACCTCTGGACCAGTTCATAACTACGAAGATGCCAAAAGGTCAGATATGGCTAAATTTGGTCGTTTTCATCGCGGGATGTTAGACCGCGGTGTTTATTTAGCACCTTCTCAGTTTGAGGCAGGTTTTACCTCTTTGGCTCATACTGAAGCTGATATTCAGGAGACTTTGACTGCGGCACGGGAAGTGCTATCTACTTTGTAAGTGCTGATGACTGAGTGCTGGGTTAATGGTGATATCTGTTGTACTCAGCACTCAAGATACGTTAGTCAAATTTAACACTCGCATCCATGATGTCCACAGCCTTTGAGTGTTTTATGTCCTTCAGCACAGCCTTCAGAACAATAGTATTTACCCTCTTTACTGATGGCATCCTCAAGTGTAACGATACACAAGCAACTAGGGCAGGCGCATTTCATTTCGGTTACAGTTGTCATATTTCTCTCCATTATTTATAATAAAATTATAACATCTGAACAGTTGTTCAAGTATTATATATAGTATTCCTTAAACACGTGATATCCAAGTATTGCCCGCTCATGATGTACCTCAATTGGGCAAAGTTCGCTATATATGATGTGAATGCGTAGGTAAGTGGTCGATACTGTCATAACCTATTTGCCAGAATTAAAAATAACAAGTAGAATATAATTAACCAAAAATATACAGGTAACTGGAGGAATTGTTAAGAAAATTGAGTTTTCCGCAAAATCATCTAGTCAGAGTTAATTGTAAGTTTTAATAACTAAAAGAGAGTGTAACTATTCCAGTCGTTATTCGTGCAGCGAGTTGACAGCGCATGAGCTATTGCTTAAATCCTACTTGTACCAATCCCAAAAATGTGGCAGACAGCACCAAGTGTCAGTCATGTGGCTCTCCATTAGTATTACGCGATCGCTATCGGGTAGTTAAACCATTAGGTAAAGGTGGCTTCGGAGCAACATTCTTAGCTAAGGATCAAACATTACCGGGAGAACCGAGTTGCGTGATTAAGCAGCTACGTCCTTCAACGACCACACCAGATGTTTTAAAAATGGCGCGAGAGTTATTTGCCCGGGAGGCCAAAACCCTGGGTAAGATTGGTAATCATCCCCAAATACCAAGGTTACTTGATTATTTTGAAGAGGAAGAACAATTCTTTTTAATTCAAGAATATATCAGTGGTTGGACTTTGGAACACGAGGTTAAGGTGAATGGCGTTTTTAGCGAGGCTGGAGTCAAACAATTTTTGAGCGAACTTTTACCGTTGTTGCAATACATCCACAAGCAGAAAGTTATTCACCGTGATATCAAACCAGCCAATTTAATTCGTAGGTCTCTAGATGGAAGAATGGTGCTGATTGATTTTGGTGCGGTGAAAGATCAAGTCAGACAACCCACCATCAGTCAAACGGGACAAACAGCATTAACAGCCTACTCCATCGGTACTCCTGGTTTTGCACCTCCAGAGCAAATGGCCATGCGTCCAGTTTACTCTAGTGATATATACGCCTTGGGGGTCACTTGTATTTACTTGTTAAGCGGTAAAACTCCCAAAGATTTAGGTTACAATCCGAAAACAGGAGAGATTGTGTGGGAGCCTTTGGTACAGGTGAGCGATAACTTGATCAATGTCCTGCGGAAAATGTTGGATGTGTCAGTACGCAATCGCTACCAGTCAGCACAAGAAGTGCTAAAAGCCTTAGACATGGAACCCTATTTAGAAAGTTTAGCCCAGAGTTTGCTAGTTAAACCTCATAATACTGTTGAGCAGCCTAAATATAACCGTCGGCAAAACTCCACTAGAAATTCTACTACTTTGTCTAACAACCCTTCTGCTGGTTCCACTGGGGGAGAAAATGTAGGACAAATAGCATCAGCAATTCGAGCTAGACGAGCTAAGTCAGAGTCTGGAGAAGTCGATCAGTTGTCTAGCGCAGATAAATCAGCCAATTTAAGTACTAACAGTAATACTACTTCACAGTATAAGAATACTCAAGCGCGCAAAATAAATGCCCAAACTTTATTAACAGCTTATCTGAAGGGAAGAAGAGATTTTGCTCTGCATAATTTAAGTTTCCTCAAGTTACAAGGTGTTGATTTATCAGAAACAAATTTTCATTCTGCTCAACTGCAAAGCACTAATCTCCAAGGCGCTAATCTTCATGATAGCGACTTTACTAGAGCTAATCTCAACCGAGTAAATTTGAGAAACGCTAATGTCAGTAAATCTTACTTCCACAATGCTGATTTAGAGGGAGCAGACCTGCGCGGCGCAGACCTTAGCCATGCTCATTTTAACAGTGCCAATATCCGAGGTGCTAATTTGTGTGGCGCTAATCTCACAGGTGCTAAGATTTCTGATCAGCAGTTAGCGTTAGCGAAAACCAACTGGAGGACAATACGCCCCAATGGTAAACGAGTGTTCTTTGGATGAGGGATTAAGGAGATTGGTGTGGAAAAAGACACAAAAAGCTCCTGAGAGCCTTTTGTGGTTTGGGGGAGAGGTCAATTATACTCAGGAATGATTGAATATTTTAGCTGCTGCTGCTACACCAGCACCGGGGGTAAAGTTTTCGTGACCGAGTTCGGTGAGAGTAACTTCTAAAGCTGCTATACAGCTGAGAATATCGCGATCGCTGACAAAGCCCAAGTGACCAATGCGGAAAATTTTGTTTTTCAGATGGTCTTGACCCCCTGCTAGAGCAATGTCAAAGCGCTTATTCATTAATGAGCGAATTTTATCCGATTCAATCCCTTGTGGGGACACTGCGGTAATTGCTGGACTAGCATAGTCATCTGCTGCAAATAACGGTAAATTTAAACCTCTAACCGCCGCGCGGGTAGCATTTTTCAGCCGTTGATGTCTGGTAAATATAGAATCCAAGCCCTCATCTTTCATCATTCGTAAAGTGGTGTGTAAAGCCACAATCAAGTTTACTGGTGGAGTGAATGGGGTAGTATTTTTGGCTGTAGATTTGCTATATTTGCCCAAATCTAAGTAATATTTTGGTAATTTCGCGGTTTTATAAGCTTCCCAAGCTTTGGGGCTAACCGCAACAAAACCTAGTCCAGGGGGAATCATGTAACCTTTCTGGGAACCGGAAGCAACTACATCCAAGCCCCAGGTGTCTATGGGCAAATTGAATGCACCCAGGCTGGTGACTGCATCCACCATAATTAAAGCTTGACCATGTTCTTTAACTAGGCGGTTGATGGTTTCTAAGTCATTCAACACCCCTGTTGAGGTTTCGCTGTGGGTAATAATTACAGCTTTGATTTGCTTTTGAGTGTCTGCTTGCAGTTTTTCGGCAAACAAGGCTGTGTCTAAAGGTTTACCCCATTCTGCTGTAATGGCTTCCACGTTTAAACCGTAGGCTTGGCTAATTTCTACCCAGCGTTCTCCAAATTTACCATTGGAGCCAACTAAAACGCGATCGCCCGGAGAGAGAAAGTTAATAATTCCTGCTTCCACTGCCCCTGTACCGCTAACATTCAGCATTAGTACATCATTTGTGGTTTGATGCAGCCATTTGAGGTTTTCTGTCACCTCCGCCATGATGTTACTAAACTCACTAGTACGGTGTCCTATGGGGTGTTTGGCTAGTGCCAACAATGCAGTTTCTGGTACTGGTGTGGGACCAGGAATCATTAGCATGAGCTTGTCCATATGTTTGTCCTAAGTCAAATAAAATTTCAATCTGTGGGCGGCTAGTTTTTTCATGTGGTGAATTTTAGATTTACCTGCATATACATACAAAGTACTTTGCTATATCCTGCATATCTTTGACATCTATTCTCTGATGTTGCTACGCGGTCATCAGACACGCTATGCAGCGTTTACGATATGATTGGATAAATCATATTGTCTTGGGAGTGTCAAAGCTCGTCTACTCACCTTGACTAAGATTATACTTAGGTGTGTGACTAGTTGAGTTGGCATCTTATGGGTTTTTCACCAATTTGTGGATGCTTTTTTTGATTGTAACTGAACACAAATGCTTTTAGAATACCCATCGCCCTTTGTTAAGGATACGACGGGATAAATCCTGTTGAGCCGCGTTTTATCTACAAGAGTGTTGATGGGGTTATTCAATCAGGGGTTATTGATTAACCTACTTGGGGAGGAAAATTTACAGAAATTTACTAAACAGATTAGCGATGGCGGAACCCGGGTCTGGTTGTTTAACTAAAGATTCGCCAATCAATACAGCTGCTGCTCCTGCTTGTTGTACTATCTGCAAATCTTCTGGGGTGTGTAGCCCTGACTCACTCACAACTAGGAGGTTCTGCTCTTGTAATTGACTCCCTCTTGCTGCTAATAATTGGCAAGTTGTGTGGAGGTTAACAGAAAAATCTTCTAAATTGCGATTATTTATGCCCACCAAAAATTCACCCTTTAAAGCCAATACCCGATCCAGTTCTGCCAAACTATGAACTTCAATCAAAGCCGTCATGTTTAGGGCTTTGGTGATTTTGATAAAGTATTGTAAATCCTGATCGCTGAGAATAGCGGCAATTAATAAAACTGCATCTGCGCCCTGAAGGCGAGCTAAATACATTTGGTAAGGATAGATAATAAAATCCTTACATAATAAGGGTAAATCTACCGTGGCACGCACTTGAGCTAAGTTGTCAAAACTGCCTTGAAAAAACTTGCTATCTGTCAACACAGAAATACAACTAGCACCGCCTTTTTCATAAGCTGAAGCAATGGCTACTGGGTCAAAATCTTCACGGAAAACACCCTTACTAGGAGAAGCTTTTTTAACTTCAGCAATCAAGGCTGGATTAGTTCTACCTTGTCTGAGTGCGGCAATAAAATCACGAGTTGGCGGTGCTGAGAGGGCTTGCTTTTGCAATTGTGCCAAAGGTCGCCTGTCCCGCATTTGCTCCACCTCAATTTCCTTATGCCAGACAATTTCCTCCAAAATGTTATTTGGTTCCATATCTGGCAAGGCGGACTGGTAGCGCAAAAAAGAGACATTAATGGTAGTGTTGGTAGAACGACGGCGAATTTGCATAATTAAAGACTAAACACTGGTAACTAGAGATGGGGAAGTTTTCCCCCTAGTCTCTATTTGCTCACTCCTACTTTTTAAACCACGGCTCGTTTATAGGCTTCATCTAGCACTTCTGACAGTGTGGGATGGGCGTGTACTAAATGGGCTAGGTCTTGGACGGCGTGACGATGGGCGATGGCTGCTGATGCTTCGTGAATTAAGTCGGCTGCGTGCATACCAAAGATATGCACACCTAAAACTTCACCAGTATCTTGGCGATATACCACTTTAGCTATACCGTCGGCTTCATTTTCTGCCAAGGCTTTAGAGTTACCTTTAAAGTAACTTTTACTAGTGGCAATGGTAAAACCTTCAGCTTGTGCCAATTCCTTGGCTGCGGCTTCTGTTAAACCCACATAGCTAACTTCTGGGTGAGTAAATGCGGCAGCTGGGATACTGCGATAGTCTACCACACGCGATCGCCCCACAATATTTTCTACAGCAACAATGCCTTGAGCTGAAGCTGCGTGTGCTAACATCATTTTGCCGGTAGCGTCACCAATTGCCCACAGATGGGGGACTACTTCCCCTGCTGACAGCACAGCCAGGCGATCGTCTACGGGGATATAATTTCTTCTATCTAGTTCCACACCTAAAGTTTCTAAACCCAGGTTTTTAGTGGCGGGGATGCGTCCTGTGGCTACTAAGCAAGCGTCCACCTCCATTACCTCAATGTCTTTTTTGGTTTTAAAATCTGCCAGTTCAATTACCACTGGTGAACCGGGGATAATTCTTTTGGCGTATATGCCTACTTTGGTTTCAATGTCCCGGGGGGTAATTAAGACCCGTTCTGCTAGTTTAGCAATATCCCGGTCGAATCCTGGCATTAATTGGTCTAGGGCTTCAATCATGGTGATTTCGCAGCCCAAAGCCGAGTATATATCAGAAAATTCTAAGCCGATGTAACCACTGCCAATAATTGCCACCCATTCTGGCAGAGATGGTAGTTTTACCCCTTGGTCGCTAGTAAAAACGGTTTTGCCGTCTACTTCAATTCCTGGAGGAACAAAGGGTACTGAACCGGGGGAGAGAATGATATCTTTACCAGTGATGGTTTTTTCACCACTATCACTATTAATAGTTACTTTTTGGCTCCCGGCGATTTTCCCCCAACCCCTGATGATGTCAACTTTTAGACGTTTGAGGCTGTTGGTTAAATCCCCTTGAATTTTGGATACTAAATTGCCAGCATGATCTGCGATCGCTTGGCGGTCAAATGCCACATGATCAATTTGAATCCCTAATGATTTGAGGTGGTGGGTATTACGTAACTCCCGCACACGTCCAGATGCTGCTAACAAAGCCTTAGAAGGGATACAACCACGATTAACACAGGTTCCTCCCATATCCCCAGCTTCGATAATTGCTGTTTTCAGTCCACAGCTAACCGCGTGTAGAGCCGCACCGTGTCCGCCCACGCCCGCGCCTATAATAATTAAATCGTAATCAAATCCATGACTCACGTTAGTTTCCCCGTGTGCTTCGCCTTAACAATGTAAAACCTGCTGATGCGATAGTATTGCTTCCTGGTTGGTAGCAACAGTTTCAATCCTGGCGACTTCAGCCCGGATTCAGTTAATATTATACTTTATTTTCCCGCTTATGCACATTTTCTCTACTCAAAGATTCCGCTTCACATTAGTTGTTGCTGCTTTATTCTTAGGGGGTGTGACTATTCCTAGTGTAGCTACCCAGTGGAAAAAAACACCCCTTGCCGAACCATCGGCGGAAAAAAGTTTATTTTTTCCCAAAGCACAGTTATCAGGGACAAGACTAGCCAGTATTTTTCATAATTCTGTTACAACAATCACTCCACAATTAAACTCCGCATCTAGGCAACATACAGCATCAGCGGCTATTAGTTATCCAGTAGTGGATGAGTGGCAGAACTATAAGTTTAGCATTCCGGGTAGTCGGGTTTTCACTCCAGGCAAACTACCCAAGTCTAATATTAATTTTCCCCAAGGAGATTTATTAACTGTTCTGGTTAATACCAGAAAATATTTTCAAGATCACCCTGGTGAAGATCCCACTGTTTTCCGGAGGGGGCTGCTAGATACTCAAGGTGTAACAGTCCAGGATATTATTAAAACTTTGGATTTCATGATTACTGTATTAAGGGAAGATATTGCCAACAATCGCAATTCACGGTTGGAAAATCCTGAGTTTATTAATAATAATTTTCGAGTAATTAAATGGTCTGCTTATAATCCTGACAACCAGCAGCAAAAGCAAGTGCGAATTACTAAATATGCTGTTTTTGAGCATAGGGGTTCTCGCACTAAAACTGCCACTTATAATATACCAATTTACAGTTTAAAAGCAGACAAAATTGCTGATAAATTTTACACTAGATACACAAAGCAGGATGTTTTATCAGGTATTTATGAGCCGGGGGGAAAAGAATATGGTAGAGTTACGCCCCTTGCTTATTTAACCAGGGATGGCTTAGAAGAAGCGTTGATGCAGGGGACAATCTTAATTAATTTTACCGATGGTAGTCAAAGTTTTTTTAATGTAGATAAAAATAATGGTATTGCTTATGTGCGGGGGTTAAAAGCCACAGAGCAAAAGCGTTATTGGTACTTTAGACAGGTGGATGGTATTAAAGGTTATGGACATAATATAAATGCCAAAATTTCCATCAAGCCAGGAGTAACTTTTGCCGGGGATATTCTCAATATTGGCTTGGGTAGAATTGTTGTGATTGAGTATACTAAAGGCGGGCAAAAAAAATTAAGAATGGGAGTTATAGCAGATACAGGAGGGGCGTTCTTACCTAATCTTGCCCAACTTGATTTGTTAGCAGGAACTTTTAAGAATCGGCGGGAGTTTACCCAGTATATTAGACAGTTACCGGAGTATGCTACAGCTTATTTTTTGGTGAAAAAGTGATATCCTCTTAGAGGATGTTGGAAAAGTCCCGCTAGATGTATGGCATTTCTTAAACACTTGAGGTACTAATGCAAATGATCTGTTAAGATTAATGTCATAATATCTCAACAAGAAAAAATATTTTTGTGGAAGTTACAGCTTGAAAGTTCGTTCTCATTACTGGCAATTATTACCCTACCTTCGCCCCCATTGGCAAAACATTACTAAGGGATTTATCGGCATTATCGGTTATGTGCTGGCAACTTTAACTTTAATTAATTTCGCTGGTAGGTTGGCTACTCCTTTTGGTGAAGGTAATGTAGTGGCGATCGCCCAGTTAGCTGGGGTTTTGGTGGTGGTGTTTTTAGTGCGGGGCTTTTTTCAGTCTGTGCAAGATATGTACATGGCCAAAGTTGCTTTAAGAGTGGCTTTTGACCTCCGCAAACAGGTTTACTCCCATCTGCAAAAACTAGACCTTAGCTATTTTGAAACCGCAAAAGCTGGTGACTTATCTTATCGCCTAACAGAAGATGTTGACCGGGTGGGGGAGGTTGTTAATAAAGTCTTTCACGACTTTATCCCTTGCACTTTGCAATTATTGGCCATACCCATCTATATGATTTACTTAAATTGGCAATTGACACTAGCTACAGTGATTGTTGCCCCAATAATGGGTATTTTAATTGGCTGGTTTGGTGAGAGATTACGTAAGTATTCCCTCAAAAGTCAAAATCAAGTTTCTGGCTTATCCGCAATTCTCACGGAGGTATTTAGCGGTATCCGTCTAGTCCAGGCTTTTGCATCTGAAAACTACGAAATTGCCCGATTTGGCAATGAAGCAGAACGCAGTTTCCAAGCTAAATACTCTGCTGATCGTCTCAAAGCAGTTCAAATCCCCATAGTAGGTTTTTTAGAGGCTTTAAGTGCTATATCATTATTGATGGTGGGAGCGTGGCAAATTGCCCAAAATAACTTAACAGTGGGGGAGTTTTTTAGTTACTTAGCAGCCGCAGGGTTGTTAATTGACCCCATCGGTCATACTACCAATAACTACAACGAGTTTAAACAAGGTGAAGCATCTGTTGACCGGGTTTTTGAATTGATGGCTATTCAACCAACAGTATTAGAAAAACCCCATGCTATGGCCTTACCCCAGGTTAAAGGTGAGGTAGAATATCGTCATGTATCCTTTGCCTACCAACCCGGAAAGTTTGTATTAAAAGATATTAGCTTATTGGCATTCCCTGGACAAGCGATCGCCTTGGTGGGTGCTTCTGGTGCTGGTAAAACCACATTTGTCAATCTTCTCCCCCGTTTTTATGACCCAGCAGCAGGTCAAATTTTCATTGACGGTGTAGATCTTCGGGAAGTGAAGCTTTATAGTTTGCGGCGACAAATTGGCATTGTTCCCCAGGAAACGGTGATGTTTTCGGGAACAATTGCCCAAAATATTGCCTTTGGGCAAAATTCCTTTGACATGGAAGTAGTTGCAGAAGCTGCTAAAATTGCTAACGCCCACCAATTTATTACCCAGTTACCGGAAGGTTACTATACTTGGGTGGGTGAGAGAGGCGTTAACCTATCAGGTGGACAACGCCAAAGAATAGCCATCGCCAGGGCGGTATTTCTCAACCCGCAAATTTTGATTTTAGATGAAGCTACATCGGCGTTAGACTCTGAGTCGGAAGCATTAGTACAAGAAGCCTTAGAAAGATTAATGCAAAACCGCACAGTGTTTATCATTGCTCACCGTTTAAGTACAGTTCGCAGATGCGATCGCATTTTAGTTTTAGAACGGGGGGAAATTGTAGAATCAGGAAACCACTCAGAACTGTTAGCACTACAAGGACGTTATGCCCGATTTTACGCCCAACAATTTAGTTAGGACTCAAGGCTATAAGTTCTATAGTATTTCTTAAACACGTGAGATACAAATGGATATCAAAAATGGATTTATTGGCAGCATTGGTAACACACCACTGATTCGCTTAAATAGCTTTAGTGAGGAAACAGGTTGTGAAATCCTTGGTAAAGCAGAATTTCTCAATCCTGGGGGTTCCGTCAAAGACCGCGCTGCACTTTACATTATTGAAGATGCAGAAAAAAAAGGTCTACTTAAACCCGGTGGTACGGTGGTTGAAGGAACAGCTGGGAATACAGGAATTGGTTTAGCACATATTTGTAACGCCAAGGGTTATAAATGCCTAATTATTATTCCCAATACCCAGTCCCAAGAAAAAATAGATGCACTAACCACCCTAGGGGCGGAGGTGCGCCCTGTTCCAGCAGTCCCCTATAAAGACCCGAATAATTACGTCAAGCTATCCGGGCGAATAGCGGCAGAATTAGATAACGCAATTTGGGCAAATCAATTTGATAATATAGCCAACCGCCTCGCCCACTACGAAACCACAGGTCCCGAAATTTGGACCCAGACCAACGGTCGGGTTGATGCTTGGACGGCCGCAACTGGTACTGGAGGTACTTTTGCGGGGGTATCTATGTATTTAAAGTCACAGAACCCTGGAGTTAAATGTGTGGTGGCTGACCCTATGGGTAGTGGGTTGTATAGCTATGTCAAAACTGGTGAAATCAAGATACAAGGCAATTCTATTACTGAAGGTATCGGTAATAGCCGCATCACCGCCAATATGGAAGGGTCACCAATTGACGATGCTATCCAGATAGATGATACAGAAGCTTTGCGGGTAGTTTATCACCTGTTACGGAAAGATGGGCTGTTAATGGGTGGTTCTACTGGCATTAATGTTGCTGCTGCTGTGGCTTTAGCCAAGCAAATGGGTCCGGGACATACCATTGTGACTATTTTATGTGATAACGGTTCCCGATATCAATCACGCATCTTTAACCGGGAATGGTTAGCCTCAAAAGGATTAATGGTTAGTTAATTAGGGAACAGACAACAGGGTTCTACCAGTAACAACAATGTCAAGTATTAATCAATTATGCCTAATCAAGTACCTCTATTGGTAGAACAGCATTTGCAGGGGGGTCAAAGAGTGGAAGGAATGCTTTATTATCGGTTTCATCCCCAGGGATAAATACACTAAAAACGCAAAATACCACTCAATTCCTGACCAAAGTGAGGTACCTATGAATATTCAGCAGCTACGTCAATCCGTAAAAATTAAGTGGCTGAGTTACTACGAGGAAAATCGTTCTTGGCTAGTTAAAGTGAGGGTTTGGGGTACTTATAATAATCTGCGCCGCCCTTTATCTGGTTTTATTTTAGCTACTTTGTCGGTTTTAGAGCCTGAGTTTGCTCGTATAATTTCTTTTATTTTGGATCTAAATGATAACCCTGATGAAATAGTGGCTGCTTTAGGCCTTAACTTTAATCCTGAGCAAGAGTTACATTTAATTAAGTCTGAGTCTTCCCCCACCACCACAGAGGTAGAAGCAGTACCCGTGGTGACACCTGCTCAAATTACTGCTAATACACCACAGTTACATCAACCAGCGCCATTATCTCTGGGTGATACTCAGGTGACAACCCATCCTACACCTAATACTGTAACCGCTGATGTGCCACCCCAGGGATTCACCGTGGCTGTGGCTTCTCCTCCTCCCAGCCAAAATCTACCACGTCATCACAGGCGATCGCCCTCCCCCCTAGCAATGACCATCAACTTACCAAAACAAACCAAAACCATTACATCTTCAAAAGTCAGGGATTGGGGGTTTCATCATCTACCTATTAAGTTTTGCTCTCTTCTGCTGCAAATAAATTGTTTAACCGGTATTTTATTTTTATGTGAGTATTTAAAATCTCCAGTTTCACATGGTAACTATGGAAAAATACCACCCAAACCAAAAAGTAACCGTCGTTTAGCTAATTGGGTAGATGAGTTTTGTCAGGGTAGCGAATACGACCCACAACAAACCACTAAAATCACTAAATCTAAAATCTAAAATCTACAATTTACTGACCTATGAAAAGAAAAAAAAAATCTCTGCTGTCAGGCTGGAAATGGCTATTACTTGCAGTTACCACATCTTTGTTAATTATCCTCACCCAAGTAATACCCGTAGTTACAGCCCAGGAAACCCCAGAGTCTGTAGTTGTTGAAAGTACCAGCACAACTAATAAAACTTCTGTTGATGAAACTGAACCTCAACAGCCACAGTCTCCAGCAGTCAGTCCAGAAGAAATTAGTCGTCAGCAAACACTCATTAAAGCAGACCAGCTTTTTGTCGCCGGGGAAATTTCAGCCGCGGAAAAACTGTATAGAGAAGTAAAAACACCTTTTACTACAGCAGTTACCACCCAAGAACGCAAACCAGCCATACTAGACCCAGAGCAACTTTCTCCGGCTGGTAAAGTATATTGGCGAGAGTCTACCGCGGGAATTGCCAAGAATCTACAAACCAGAACTTTAGTCCCTCTGCAATTATTGGTTGAACAGTATCCAGAATTTATCCCCGGTCATATTCGCTTCGCAAAAGCTTTAAAACAATATAACCGCTCCCAAGAAGCATTAGATATATTAGAACGTGCTGTATCTCTTTATCCCCATGAATCAACCTTAGTTGATGCTCAAGTCACTGCAATGGCGGAAGCTAAAAAATGGATGGAGGCCTCTTTAACAGCCCGTCAATTTGCCATTCTTAATCCAGATCATCCCCAAGCTTCTAAATTTCAAAATTTAGCTGATGAAAATCTGAAGAATTTTAAATCTTATATGGGAGGAGAGATCAGGGGTAATGCCATTGCTAATATTATCACAGGTGCATTAGGTTATGCTGTTACTGGTAGTCTTCTTGGTCCGGTTTCTGCCATTGACTCCACTGTCATGCTGTTACAAGGTGAAGCAGCCATAGGTGATTCGGTGGCACAACAGGCCAAAAAACAGTTAGATTTAATAGAAGATGAAACAGTCACAGCCTACATTAATGAAATTGGGGCAAAACTGGTGAAAGTAGCGGGCAGAAATGATTTTAAATATGAATTTAATGTTATTGCTCAAGAAGACCTCAACGCTTTTGCTCTGCCCGGGGGTAAAATATTTATTAATGCAGGGGCGATCGCTAAAACCAATTCAGAAGCAGAACTAGCCGGTTTACTAGCTCATGAATTATCCCACACTGTATTATCTCACGGCTTTCAAATAGTCACCCAAGGAAATCTCATTGCTAATGTGACTCAGTATTTACCTTTTGGTGGTACTATTGGTCAACTGTTTGCACTCAATTATAGTCGAGATATGGAACGTCAAGCAGATGAACTCGGTACACGTTTAATTGTTGCTGGGGGCTACGCTGCTGATGGTTTGCGTAATTTAATGGTGACATTAGCAAAAGAACAGCGAAATTTTCTCCCACCTTGGTTATCTTCTCACCCAGGGGGCAGCGATCGCGTTAGTTATTTAGAAAATTTAATTTCCCGTGGGAATTATAACCGTTACGCCTATGAAGGAGTTGAACCACATATAACAGTACAAGCACAAATCAAACAAATTATAGAAGAGAGGAAAAAAGAAGAACAAGAAAAATCTCCCAGTCCATGAATCAAAAATACTAACTTCCTCGTCACTATAATTATTAGCTCTCAAAACTAAACTGGGCAATAATTTATGTTTTTCAAACCTTTAAAGTTGGTATTTTTGAGCAGTTTTGGCTTATCTTTGGTTTTAGGCAATGCTGCGGCACTTGCTCAATCTAATAATTCCACCTTTGGTAGTGTTGTTGTCCCCACCATACCCACAGGCGACACATCAACCCCAACCCCCATAAATATACCCACAACAAATATACCTACAACCACACCCAACCTCACCGGAGATACTCGGTTTAGCTGTCAATTCCACAATGGACAGTACACTGTCATGTATCAGCCCCAAAGTATTCCCGGTCAATTCTTTCCTTGGGCTGCACCAGCCGCTTTAGGTGGTGGTTGGAGTCCAGAAAAACGCTGTCAAGCAATTGCCAGTCGCTTGGAATTATACCGCCCGGATGGGTTACAAGAACTACAAATAGCCAGAGAAAATAACGAGAATATTATTTGTGTCACCACCGAGGCTAACTCATTTTGTCGCATTCTATTAACAGTACCCAGGAATAAAGATCCCTATGTCATCCGTAATAGTGTTTTCCAAAATTTAATCACCGCTGACAGTGGACAACAAACCATAGCAGTTAACACTTTTCGCCATAGGGGTAGAACAGGACTAAATGACTTATATAATTTAGGTCGCAGCCTTCTTGGTGGTGATAAAAATCCCCCTCCTGTTTCTAGAACTGCTATCAATTTAAAACCCTACCTCGCCCCCCAAGATGGGGGTACATTGGGACAGCCCAAACGCCTCAACCCTGGTAGTTTCCGTTGATATCATCTTCGGTAAATCAAGACACTTCCCCGCTTCCGGGGTATGTCTCTAGCGGGTAAGATGCCCGCAATACTTACCTAGAAGGTCGGTGAGTATCACAGTTAAGTGGGTACTAGCCGTGAATTCTATGGTCTCTGGGTAAAAATAATCAAAAACGGTCTGGAAGGGGGTGTTGGCCGCGCTGGTGGTGTTGGCCGTGGTGGTGTGGGTGGCGCTGGTGGGGTTGGCCGTGGTGGTGTGGGTGGTGTGGGTGGTGTGGGTGGTGTGGGTGGTGTGGGTGGTGTGGGTGGCGCTGGTGGGGTTGGCCGTGGTGGTGTGGGTATAGGTGGTGTGGGTATGGGTGGTGTGGGTATAGGTGGTGTGGGTATGGGTGGTGTGGGTATGGGTGGTGTGGGTGTGGGTGGTGTGGGTGTGGGTGGTGTGGGTGTGGGAGG
>NZ_JANQDH010000086.1 GCF_029891735.1 Chrysosporum bergii ANA360D | reverse complement strand
AGTAATTTCCCTCCCTGATAGTTGAGGGTGCGGAATGTGGGTTAAATAACCCTAATTCATCTCCTTAGAGTATTTTTGCTGGGAAGAACAGCAGTTGGACAAGCATGAGCTAATCGATGGTCGCGTATATACAATGAGTGGTGGCACACAAAAATTACAGTGCCATCGCACTGTGATTTTTTATTATTAATTCGGTCTCATCAAGGGCGTTCTTCAAGTCCAGAGAAATTGTGTTCTTCAACGGTAAAATGATCTAAATTACTACGTAATACTTCTACCTGTCCATCGGTCAACCCTGAAATTTTTAGCACGTCTTCTACTTTTTTGTATGGTGAATTCTTCACTATCCAAACAGCCAATGTGGGATACAAACCAGGATACTGCTTAAATTCCCGCCTACTTGCATTATTGAGGTTAATTTTTCGACCAAAGTCAGTACCCAGCTTATCCTCGGCCGAATTTTGCAAGGCAATGAGGTTAGAAAAATTGTCCACCTTCAATCCATCAGCTAATGTTGGTTGGGAAAGAATTATTCCCAAAATTACGAATACCGCACTCAAAAACATTAATAAGCGTGTCCCAACCTGCATAATGTAAATAATCTCCTAAGATAAAAACCCTCCCAACAGTAGCATGATTTCACCAAATTTATTACGGCGGTTTTCATGTAAATAAACCACAATGATTGAACCAATTAAGCGCATCCTCTGCTGTAATATAATTTACTGCACTTGTCATGGACTCATTTAGGGCTTCTAATAGAGTTGTTGGAAAATAAGGGATAATAATCAAGCAGACAAGTAGGGTGACATTAATGTTGAACTTAGACCGCATCCTGAATCAAGAGCGACTGCTACGAGCAATGACTGGACTTA
>NZ_JANQDH010000085.1 GCF_029891735.1 Chrysosporum bergii ANA360D | reverse complement strand
TGAATCAATACCCTCTAACGTGTATGGTGCTACGTGCTTACTGAAAGTAATACCAGTTTGTCTACACCGTAGTCTAACCCTGTTATTGTTGACATCTAGTTTAACGATACTAAGTTTTAACCTAGCATCTACTAGTTTTTTCTCTAATTTACTTTGGTTGCTGTTATATACCATAATCACTCTTAAACCACTGTGGAATAAGAGTTATGGGTTAACCCAAATCTAACCCGGTAGTCTCACTAGGTTTTATGCCAAAGTGATTAAAACCATTGATAAATCAAACCCGCAGAGGACTGAAAATCCTCGTGTCACCAGTTCAAGTCTGGTTCCTGGCATTTTTTTATGGCTAGACTTAGAGGGAATTTGAGGGCATAGTCATAAGCCCCCATAACCTGAGTTTATAACGATTTTATAAAAAAGCAACATACTACTTAAACAAGACGGAAAAGCCTCAAAGAATGGGAAAGGGGATTAAAATCGCCAACGGCTAACCCCCATGTCTGAAGCCAGAGGCTTGCTCGCCGTTGATATTTCGGTCAAACTATCCATTCCGAGGCGCGTTCACCCAAATCTAGAGGAATACTCACAGCCTTACCAAGACGAGGACGCTCGCGGGTTTGGGCAATAAATGTTTGTACCTGTACAGATCCGCCCAACGCATGAAGATAATTAGCCACATCGTCTAAATGTCCTTGGTACTCCACCTCACTCAAGGGAAAAGAAGCCTGTTCCAGATACTTCCACATAACTTGCAGAAATATCTTCCCCTTAGTGCGCCGGAACTGCACATCGTACGAATATCCCCACTTATCCAGCAATAATTGGCGTAATTCCTTTCCTGTCATAGCTTTCCTCAATTAGATTTTACATTTAGTTATGATGTTACGTTCCGTAACTCAAGTATGATAGACATATAAAGAAATGTAATGCTAACAAAAGTGATGCTCAACATATCTGGCTAAACAGAAATTTAGCATCTTTGTAGGCGTTGGCGTTTCGACTCAAACAAGAGTGACTCAAGTATTGGTACTCTTGTATAAATGGTGAAAAACTACACAAAGAGCGCGTAGATTATGGCTCAATTTTCAGAATCCATGGACGTGCCAGATATGGGCCGTCGTCAGTTCATGAATCTGCTCACTTTCGGGACTGTGACAGGTGTGGCTCTGGGTGCATTGTACCCTGTGGTCAAGTATTTTGTACCCCCTGCAAGCGGCGGCGCTGGCGGTGGGACAACAGCAAAAGACGAGCTGGGTAATGATGTAATTGTCAGTAAGTTTCTAGAAAGCCACAACGTAGGCTCTCGTTCCTTAGTACAAGGACTCAAAGGCGACCCCACTTATATTGTGGTGGAAAGCAAAGAAGCTATTGCCGATTACGGCATTAATGCTATCTGTACCCACCTGGGTTGTGTTGTACCGTGGAATGTAGCGGAGAACAAGTTCAAGTGTCCCTGTCACGGTTCTCAGTACGATGCTACCGGTAAGGTGGTCAGAGGTCCAGCACCTTTGTCTTTGCCTTTGGCGCACGCCAAAACAGAAGACGACAAAATTGTTTTGACTCCTTGGACTGAAACCGACTTCCGCACCGGTGAAGAACCTTGGTGGTCTTAATTGACCGCTTTTTTGCTTAGACCAATGACCAATTAACCAGAGAATCATTGTCCTTATAGAGATGAGAAATCCCTGTACCACAGCTAGTTTAATTTCCACTGCTAGAGCAATTGTGAAAACATTGCTCATAGCCGTCGCTACCTTGACATTTTACCTGACTAGCGATGTAGCCCTGCCCCAAAGCGCCGCAGCTTATCCTTTTTGGGCACAACAAACCTATCCAGAAACTCCCCGCGAACCTACCGGGCGGATTGTTTGCGCCAACTGTCACCTAGCAGCTAAACCAGCAGAAGTAGAAGTTCCCCAATCAATCCTACCTGACACTGTGTTTAAAGCAGTGGTGAAAATTCCCTACGACACCAATATCCAACAAGTAGGGGCTGATGGTTCTAAGGTTGGCTTGAACGTCGGCGCTGTACTGATGTTACCCGAAGGCTTCAAGATTGCACCTGAAGACCGCATTCCTGAAGAGTGGAAAGAAGAAGTAGGCGATCTTTACTTCCAGCCCTACACCGAAGAGCAGGAAAATGTTCTTCTTGTAGGACCTTTACCCGGTGAAGAGTATCAAGAAATTGTTTTCCCTGTTCTTTCACCCAACCCCGCAACCGACAACAATATTCACTTCGGTAAATATGCAGTTCACCTAGGTGCTAACCGGGGACGTGGACAAGTTTATCCCACTGGAGAAAAAAGCAATAATACCATTTACAATGCTTCCGCCAGTGGCACAATCAGCAAGATTACCCAAGAAGAAGATGAAGATGGTAATGTTAAATATTTAGTAAGTATCCAAACAGAATCTGGCGATACTACTGTTGATACCATTCCCGCAGGACCAGAACTGATTGTTTCTGAGGGACAGTCTGTAACTGCTGGTGATGCTTTGACTAATAACCCCAATGTGGGTGGATTTGGCCAAAAAGATGCAGAAATTGTATTGCAAAATCCCACCAGGGTTCAAGGTTTGATTGCTTTTATTGCTCTTGTGATGTTAGCTCAAGTCATGCTTGTGCTGAAGAAGAAGCAAGTTGAAAAAGTCCAAGCTGCTGAAATGAATTTCTAATTTCTCCGCTGATTTTATCCTTGTGAAGACAGGCCTTGTGCCTGTCTTTTTTTTCGCGTAAAACCAATTTTTTTCAAAGCTCTTGAGATTGTGCGATCGCTAATTTCTTCAGGCCAAAGTGAGGCCATCTCTACTTGGGTTTTATCGCCATGCACGGAAGCGAACTCACGAAATTTTGCCCCATAGGTAATTTGGTGACCATTCCCAGGACGCTGACTAGGCAAGGCTTGGAAGTCCCCCGTTTCGGTTTTTCGTTTCAACCATAGGGTGATGGTGTTGCGACTAATATTAAACATTTGACTAGCTTGAGTCTTCTTCAAGCCATCGAGTTCAATCGCTTGGATTACTTTTTGACGAAGGTCGTAACTGTACGGCTTGGGCATATACCTGTAGTAAGCGATCGATTCAGATGAAAAGGGACTACTTATAGTTTATACTTAAATTACCTTGGTGGTTGCTATATTTCATCAACATATAGCGATCAGTACAAGTCCTGATCGCTGCTGCTAAAAACCGCTCCCTTAACCTCCTCTGCGCTAGAAAAACCCCTTCCTGCTGCTTAAAAAAGGGAATAGGGAATGGGGAATAATTTACTTGATTACTTAATAATTAAACCGGAATTACCCCACCCCGCCAAAGCTGCTCTTTGTCTCCTCTCCCTGCTTACGGGAATGGGTTTAATTATTTACTACCGTAAAAAAAGGCAATTTCTTTTTCCTTAAGAGGTGCAAAACCCGCTTCTATCAAGGATTGATTCAGTTCTGCTTGGGGAATGTGTTTTGCCCCAATACGAACGATGCGCGATCGCATGGTATTTGATACACCACTACGCTGTCTATTTGCCTCTAATTCCATAACCTTGTGATACAGTTCCAGCTTGGCTGGGGGGATGGGGGAACCATCAAAATCAATTCCCTGGGCGATGGCTTCATCGATAGCATCAGCACCTTTGGTTGTGGCATTTTCTGGATTGGTTTCAGCAGAAATGAGCATTTTTTCTCAAAGACATAAAAGACATGAGTGTATTTTACCAGTCTTTGACACTCCCCACGGCTAAAGGCGTGGGAAACAATGAGCTAAGGTTCTTCATGTGTAATTGAACCAGCCATAAAAGCCCCCAAAATAGTACCAGTCCATAGTCCGGTTGTGGTTCCTTGCCAAACCGCTCCCGGTGTTACCCAAACATTACACATCACCTTAAACCCCCAGTTTTGGTTTTGGCATTTGTGGTTATGCAGTGTTGAGGTGATTTGTCCACCGATATACGCACCAAAGAATCCTGATATCAAGGCCAAGAGAGTGCAAGTTAAAAGTCTATTTTGCTTCATGAGTTAACCTGTTGTACTGCTAAATCCAATCATCTGTATTTCATCAACATTTCATCAAAATATGGTGCGACTCGTTCTCTCTAAATTAGTATAAATACTCAGGGATGGGAGATAATTTGGCTAAAGCCAATCAGTCGCTTTAATGCGACTAAAGTCGCCATCGACTTATCCCCATGTCTGAAGCCAGGGGCTTGCGTCTCGTTTTATGGTCAGGTGACTGACTGGCTTAGTTTAATTAGTGCTGGTATCTTCATATCTATCGATGCTGTAAGGCACTTCATGTATCAGTATCAGTAATTACAAGCTGGCAATCTGTGACAGAAGCGCGGTTTTGCATAGATTGGACTAAAGCTTGGTAACTTGACCAGTTTTCTTGCAGTAAAGTTTTAGCTTGGAGAAAATGAAACCTCTGTTTCTGCAAACAAGCCGATTGAGAAAAACCCAAACCTGCTAAAACTCCAGTCAGCTTATTTTGGTCATCAACCCCACCTTCAGCATGGTCAAAAACTAAAGTTTCTGCCGCCATACCTGCCATCCAAATAGTACAATAGCGGTCTAACATTTGGGCGCTGATTATCCCCTGTTCTAATTGAGAAACTAACTCACTATCATCAAACTTGACACCACCTTGTCCCGGTTGTCCTTGTTTCCAAGCTTCCCAGGCGCTGAGAGTGTAACCTGTGACTGGAATATTCAGTAGATGGGCTGTCAGAAAATGACCAGCTTCGTGGTGGATAATGCGATCGCGGTGTTGGGGAGAGAAACCAGCAACCCAGTCTAAAAATATTGTACCTCCCTGCCCCTGCCAACTAAAATTATCAAAAGTGGCTATTGCCAAAATAGCAAAAGTAGCGACTGCTGGAACTGTTGGCGACAAATGAATTAACGGACCCAACAACACCGATAAAGTCATGATAAATATAGATATTGCTACTAAATTTAAGGCAGTCTGATTCATGAGGTTTGTTACTATAGCTTAATCTTTCTTTATTTTCACATTCTCCCTGCCCATTGTTAACTCATAACTGCTAATTGTTGGAGTTCTTGACACTTAGCCTCTGCTGCCTGATAAGCTGTTAAATATTCCTGACCCCCCAACATCACATCACCGTAATACTCATAAGGTGCATCACCATAGACTGGTAACGGGTCATCTTCTGGATAATCCTCTTTTGATTCCTCAATAATAGCTTTTAGTTCCTTGATACTAAAGCTTTGTGCTGCGAAGTACCAAAGTTCTTGAGCGGTTTTGTGCAGGTGTGGTAAACTTGGGTCTATAATTGTCACCACAGAATCATCCACTGTTTCCCTTAATTCTATCCAGCCATGTTCTATGGGGTGGTACGGCATTTCAGCCATGGCTAAAAATCCCTGCACATACTTGGCTTTCTCGGTGGCTAATGCCGCTCTGTAAGCATTATTAAATGGCTGGTTAGCCTTACTTTTAATGCTTTGGGCAATTTCCACTGAACGAGTTTCATTCAATGCTTTATTCATCTCAAACGGGGATCACAGCAACAGTCATAATTTATATGATATATATTATCATTTCTGTTCATCTTTGATTTTTCATTTGCCGCACAGATTGCCCGGTCATCAGTTCCACAACATCCATACCATTACCAATAACCCCAGGTACACTGGGATACCCAGCACTAGCCCCCACCAAAAACAGATTAGGCAATTCTGTAATATATCCCAGGCGATTTAAACCCACTTGTTCGGGTACTAATTTAGCACCATAAATATTACCTTGGGGTTGTCCTAAATAAAATTCGCTGGTGGTGGGTGTACCATAAACCTTCATCCGGGCGTATTTCTCCACATCGGGGATTAAATCTTTCACAGTGGCCATGATTTGCTGGTAAACTTGCCGTTTTTTGGCTTTATAGGCTTTGGAGTCCCTTTGGCGCAGGTGTTTAAAGGGTGCGTAAGGACAAACAGTGGCAATTTCTAGGACATGATGTCCAGATGGAGCAATTCCTGCTTCTAAGGATTTCATTGTGGGACAAGAAAGAAAAATCCACGGTTGGCTGAGGTCGCCCTGTAATTGGCGTTGATATTCGCTGTTTAAGTCCCCGGTGGGGTAGTACCAAATATTCCCGTTACCAATACCATAATCTTGGGGTTGAAAGCGGTCATCTAAACCCAAATAAATATTAAAAACACTAGCTGAGTATTCATAATTGGTCAGGCGTTGACGTTCCCTAGGGCTGATAGCTTCTGCATTGTGCATTAACTCTACCGTTAGTTTGGGGTCAAGATCACTGACATAACACCGGTTGGCTTGGTAGGTTTGATCCCCAGCCAACACGCTTTCTACCTGGTTGTGATTAATTTGAATATGGGTTACAGGTGTAGAGTATTTAATCACACTGCCACCTGTGGTAATGGCATCAGTAATACTATGGACTAAATGTTTAAAATGATGTCTGGGATAATAAGCTCCTTCTGAGTAGTCCCAAACTAGGGAAGTGTGGGTGAGTAGGGAGATTTGATTTGGTGGTAGTGCATAATCACCACTTTGTCCCGCCAAGATGGCTTGTAATTTGGGTGACAAGCCTACATGGTTATATAAATCTTGTAAAGTCCAGGTGCGCTTTCTAAATAAATTGAGATATTTTGGCAACTTTAACCAGTCATACCAGCGGCGATTAAACCAACGTATTTCCGCCGCTAGGCTATGAATTTCTTGATGGATTTGCTGAATTTGGTCACAGTAGCAGTTGACAGCATCGGCCTCGGCGGGAAAAGTTGAGAGTAAACGCGATCGCAAATTTTCCCATCCCAAGGGAATTTTAAAATTCACATCTGGTGTAATTACTCTGTCTATGCAGTCTGGGTCGAGGCTATTAAAAGCCACATTTCGCTCAATATAGTTGAGGAATTGCCCTATGCTCTGATGAGGGGCGCATTGAGAAATATAATGTACATCTGCACAAAAACTATATTCCCCATAATCAAACGTATGACAACAGCCACCGGGTAAGTAATGTTGTTCTAAAACTACTACTCGATATCCTTGTCTAGTTAAGCAAGCTGCTGCTGCAAGTCCACCCAATCCTGCCCCGATAATGACATAATCAAAATTATTCATGCAGAAAAAATTATTTTCAATGGGAATTGTTTGATAAACTTACCTGCACAAGTTGTGATTTGATTATCAGCAATTGAGAAAGTTTAGTCATCTAACTCAAGTCATAATGATTTAATAAAATATATGGTGTGCGTTGCGTAGCGTCTCTGATGACTGCGTAGCAAAATCAGTTGATAATCCCCTGTGTTTCAACCAGGGGAGATGTCAAATCACTCATCTTAAATTACCTAAGTAAGGTACTAAAGCCTGTAAAGCTTTACCTCGATGGCTAATTGAGCCTTTCAATTCCCTGGACATCTCTGCAAAGGTCAAATGCTTTTCCGGGACATAAAATATGGGGTCGTAGCCAAAACCACCTTCCCCACGGGGTGCATACAGAATTTCGCCACGGCATACCCCTTCGGATTCTAAGGCAATTGTACCATCAGGACGGGCTATGGCAACAGCACAGAAAAATTGAGCCTGGCGATTAACTGTGTCACCCAACTCCCGCAGTAGCCTGGCAATACGATCCGCGTCGCTGGTGCCATAACGAGCAGAATATACTCCAGGTGCGCCGCCCAGAGCATCCACTTGTAAACCAGAATCATCTGCTACGGCCCATTGTCCCGTGGCTTGGGCAATTTGGGAAGCTTTGAGACAGGCATTAGCCGCAAAGGTTTCTCCTGTTTCTTCTACTTCTAATTCTTCTGGTTTCAGAATTAATTCCCAGCCAGAGTTGGCGAGATAAGCCTGCATTTCGCGCAGTTTACCTGGATTTCCTGTAGCTACTACCAGTAGTTTGGCCATGTTGTAATTTTCTGTGCTAATTTACATTGTCTAATTTATCCTGCCCAGTTTTTTGCCCAAGTCAATGTTTGATGCACTTGTTTAAGTGTGGGAGCTTCACAATACAGGCGTAACACTGGTTCAGTACCGCTAAAGCGAATCATTAACCAGCTGTTGTCAGCTAGGCGGAATTTATAGCCGTCTATGGTTTGGCAATCAATTACAGCCTGACCGGCTATTTCTGTTAATGCTTGGGTTTGCAGTTGTTGTAACAGGCGCGATCGCACTTCCATACTTGCCAAGGGTAAATCAATGCGATCATAAGCCGAAATAAAACCTGTTTTCTGTTGCAAGCAGTGATAATAATTCCCCAAATCCTCCCCAGACTCCACCACAGCTTCTAGCACATACAATGCTGATAGTAGAGCATCACGTTCGGGAATATGACTGCCATAACCAATTCCTCCCGACTCTTCACCACCCAATAATACATCTGCTGTTAACATTCTATCGGCGATGTATTTATATCCCACCGCCGTTTCAAAAACTGACAAGTTATGCAGTGCTGCTACACGGGGAATTAAATCAGAACCACTCACAGTTTTGACGACTTCACCTCTAAAATTGCGCCTTGCCTTTAAGTGGTCAATTAATATGGGGATTAAGATTTGCGAACTCAAAAAATTACCGTCACCATCCACTGCGGCGATGCGATCGCAATCCCCATCGAATACTAGTCCCACTGCTAAACCTGATTTATCTGTTTGGCGGTGGGTTTTCATGATTGAGAATAAACGGGCTAGGTATTTTGGTAAAGGTTCCGGCGCGCCGTTGGCAAATAAAGGATCACGATGGCTGTTGATTTCTTCAACTCCATCCCCCAGTAATTGACTTAATCCCCCAGCTGCTGCACCGTGCATCACATCAGCAAATAATTTTAGCTTACCACTGCCCAACGCTGCTTGAATTTTGCCAATATCCACTTTAGCTTTCAAGGCTGTAATATAGCTACTCCAAGGATTAAACTGTTCTTGTTTCCCTGGGGTGGCTATAGCAGCAGGTACACCTTCCGATAGTATAGCTTCTATTTCTTGTGTCACTTCTGGCGGTACTGAACCCCCAAAATAACCCTTAACTTTTAATCCTAAATATGCAGCCGGATTATGACTAGCTGTAATCACTAACGCCCCCAAAGCGTTTAGTTCTTTAGCCGCCCAACTAAAAGCGGGAGTGGGGGCATAGGTTTGGCTGAGTAATACATCAAATCCCATGGCTGTCACAGCATCAGCCACAGTTTGAGCAAAATTTTCCGCCATAAAGCGGCGATCGTAGCCGACTACAATTGTTTTGCTACCAACCGTAGAATAATATGTATTATATAACACTTTTGCGGCCGTCTGCGCAACCAAAGCGAGGCGTTCAAAGGTGAACTCATCGCCAATAACGCCCCGCCAACCATCTGTGCCAAACTTAATAGAGTTAGTAGCAACTGGCATTAAGTTATCCCCACTATTTACCAAAGGATTTTACCATTTGTTTTCAACTTGTATAATCATAGCGGGCAAGATGACTGCAGTAGCTATCTTAATTAAAGATTTACCCAAATTAAATCAAATAAGAGCATTTAAATTTTATGAACTATATGACTCATCAAATAGGGAATATTCTCCGCCTGACATTCAAACAATCAGTAATTATTTCTAGCGCCATGGCCACAGTTTTCATCTTGTCCATTGAGAAACTGCAAGTATTACAGACAGTGGAGTTAAAGGTCTATGACCAGATGGTGCAAATGCGTACTGATCAGGGGGTAGACCCGCGTATATTAATTGTGGCTGTCACTGAGGAGGATTTGCAAAAATGGAATTGGCCTTTATCTGGAGAAGTTTTAAATCGGCTGTTAGGCAAATTGGAAGAATATAACCCCCGAGGTATTGGTTTAGATATTTTTCGTGACTTACCTGTACAACCAGGGCATGAAAAATTACTACAACGCTTACAGCAAAGTGATGTGATTGTTCCTGTGTGTAAACACGCCAATGGTAAAAATCCTGGTGTTGCACCGCCTGTAGGAGTAGAACAAAACCGAGTAGGATTTAGCGATATAGTGGAAGACCCAGATGGTTTTATTCGGCGTAATCTCATAGCTGTTAGCGTCAATAAATCTGAAATTTGCCAGAGTCCATTTTCCTTAAGTTGGCAGTTAGCCCTTAAATACTTAGCCGTTGGAGGTATTCAAGCCCAACTAACCCCCAACCAAAAACTAAAATTGGGTGATGTCATATTTAAACCCCTGGAAAGTCACTTTGGCGGTTATGAAAACGCAGATACTCAAGGCTACCAAATTCTGCTGAATTACCGTTCCGCCCGTGAGATTGCCAAGCAAGTTACAGTTACACAAGTGCTGTTGGGTGAAATCAAACCTGAATTAGTCAAAGACCGCATTGTCTTAATTGGTTCCACCGCACCGAGCTTAAAAGATGTGTTTAATACACCATTTAATAATGGAAAAGCCGATGATTCTGGCAGGATGGCAGGTGTAGAAATTCATGCCCAAATCATCAGTCAAATTCTCAGTGCTGTTTTGAACAATCAGGGTTTATTTTGGTTTTTACCTGCTTGGGGTGAAGTTATCTGGATAGGGGGATGGTCTGTAGTTGGCGGACTTTTGGCATGGCGCATTGAACATCCATTAGGCTGGGGAATAGGGATAGCCTCATCTTTGACAGTTTTATTTGCTGGTAACTTTGTAATTTTTACTCAAGGGGGATGGTTACCAGTGGTTTCTCCATCCCTGGGTCTGGTGGTAGCGACTGGTGGCGTACTTGCTCATAGCGCCTATCACACCAAGCAAGAGCAAGAAAAAATCATCCAACGGGTGCAAGAGCAACAAGACTTAATTGCTCAGTTAAAAGTCTATGTTTCACAAGGTATGGTATCAGCACCAACCAAATTAATTAACAAAAATACTCATGATTCTGTCACAGCCATACCCCCCTCAGAAAACACGTCCGCACTACCAACCAAATTAATTAACAAAAATACTGATGATTCTGTCACAGCCATACCCCCCTCAGAAAACACGTCCGCACTGCCTACTCAAGCCGTCAACACCAGTCCTACACTCAATTCTGATGTTTTAGGACGATTACTTATGCCTGATACTGTGCTTAACAAACGTTATCAAATTACTAAAAGTTTAGCAAGTGGAGGGTTTGGGGATACTTACCTAGCTCAAGATATTCAACGACCAGGAAATCCTCTGTGTGTGGTCAAACAGATGCGTCCTGCCAGCCAAGAAACAAAATATCTGAATGTTGTCAGACGTTTATTTAATAATGAAGCATATATTCTGGAAACTTTGGGTAAAAACCGACAAATACCACAGTTACTAGCTTTTTTTGAAGAAAATCACCAATTCTATTTAGTCCAGGAATTTATTGCAGGTCATCCCTTAACTGAAGAGTTAACTCCGGGAGTATGTTGCTCACGCACTGAGGTTATTAATATACTCAAGCAAGTTTTGCAAGTACTGGTTTTTACTCACAGCTATGGTGTGATTCATCGAGATATTAAACCCAGTAACTTGATGAGGCGAACAACAGATGCAGAAATTGTTTTAATTGACTTTGGGGCTGTGAAACAAGTTCAACCGCAAATGCCACATCAAGATCAGGAAAGTCAAACCATCGCCATTGGTACTCCTGGTTATGCACCTGGTGAACAAATGACTGGTGTGCCCAGACTCAACAGCGATATTTACGCTTTAGGCATAATTGCCATTCAAGCTTTAACCGGCGGATCTCCAAAAAATTTTCGCAGAGATACTAACACTGGTTTAATCATCATTCCTACAGTATGTGCAACAGATGAACAAACTTGGCAAGATTGGTGGCAATTGGCAGATACCACCGAGGAATTGACGAGAATACTAAATAAAATGGTACATCTTGACTTCACTCAAAGATATCAGTCAGCCAAAGAGGTGCTAAATCATATCAGTGCAAATTTGAAGTGACAGCAACTATGGACTGTTACTACTTTGACAGTAGCTCCCCGTCCGTTTCAAGTGGTGCCGATGCCCCATGCCCGCTAAACCGGTGTTATAACATACTGAAAAGCCGTCTTAGAAGGACGAGCTTGTCATCCCATTCTTTTGGTCAGGGAGAAAGTGATAAATTGTATGATCGGGAGCTAAATTTATGGCTGCGTTGTGGTCTTCAATAGCTTTTTGGTGATTACCAAGCTCTAGATAAGTTTGACTGCGCCAATAATAAAAGAACGGATTACCAGGATTGATGTCTATTGCCTGAGTATAATCGTCTAATGCTCCTTCACAATCGCCTAATTTTTCCTGCCGAAACTTCGCTCTTGCTGTGTAAATTTCTGCACACTGGGGATGAGAAAAAATTGCTGCATCAAAATGGGCGATCGCTCCCTGCATATCTCCTTGGGCAAAACAAGTATAAGCCTGTTGGATGTATGGCGGCACATCAGGTGTGGGTGGTGACGATTGGTTTTGATAGTTGCTGGTCACTGTTTTTAATTCAGGGTAGGTCTTATTTGATTAGATTATCTGCATTTGCTGAAATCAAAAATATTTTTGATTTGAATTGACTACTTGCCTCAATTTACCTGAACTTGTCTGTAGTTGTCGAGTATTTAACCCTATGGTTGATAGCGCAGGCTAAAGTAAAAGCCTTGGTCTTGGATATTATTACCCCGATCTTGCAAATCGACCAGGGGAATGGCATAATCTAAACGCATAGTCAGCCCGTCAATTCCTAAAGCCTGACCCCAAAGAAAACCTAAACCAGCACCGGCGAGAAAATTCTCCTGGGGTAACTGATTGGGATTATCAGATTGGTTCCAGACCACACCCATATCCACAAAGGGTGCAAGTTGAATTATTGGTAATCCGGCTGGATCTGTTTCAATTGTAATTCTGTTTTCTACCCCTAAACGCAAACCACGATCACCAGAGCGGATATTTTGCCGATAGCCACGTATAGACTGTCCGCCACCCATGACAAACTGCTGGGAAGTTAATAAACTATCTGGTGTGAATTGCCAATTGGCTTGTAGTAGCAACAAATTACTATCACTCAATCGCTGGGTTCGTTGTAGTTGACCAGCCCAACTAAAAAATCGACTATCAGGGATGGGATCTTGATTAATTGTAGCATTAAATAAGCCTACACCAAAGTTAAATTGCGATCGCCAAAACCAAACACCTTGTGCATCTCGCTGTATATACTCTTGACCAAACTTAATCACACTAGTACGACTCACTCCATTGCTATCGGGACCAATTCCAAAGGGGGTGGGGAGTCGATCAAATTGAAAAGTCTGACCATTTTGATGGGTAAACCCTAGTGATATAGCCAACTCTTTCCGGGGCGATCGCCATACTGGTTGACGATAGTTAATGTCATAGAACTCTTGCTCGCCCTCAATATTTAATCCCTTAAAAGGCGACTCAGTGATTTTTGTTCTGCTGGGTGCAACTCGAATTTCCACAGTTCCGTTCATAGCATTCACTGGAATCTGATACCCCAAACTAAACACATTAGAACCACCTGTAAATGTACGGTAATAAGAACCTGTGAGTAAGTCTCCCCATCCAGTTAAGTTGCGATAACCCAGTTCCAACCCGAATCTCTCCCCACCAACGCTGACCGGGGAATAGTTATCTATTAACCAGTTTGTTGTCGAAGATTCAGCTTCTTCTATTCTGACTATAAGTAAACTTTTTCCTTGTTGGCCTGTGGGGCGGAGACTGGCTTGTACATTTTCAAATAACGGGTCGAGTCGCAGTAACCTCAATTGTTCTTCCAGTCTCATGCTATTGAGAGGTACACTAGCGGCTAATTGAATACGACTACGAATATAACCAGGGTTGACTCGTTTTGTCCCGCGAATCTCAATATCTGCCAACTGTCCTTCAATTATCTGAATTACTAACACACCCTCTGTATTACCAGCTTCTGGAATCATGGGAACAGCCCTGGAGGTGAGATAATTTTGATTTAAGTACAGTTGGGTAATAGCATCACTGGCCTGTTTGATTTCTTCTTTAGTCAATACCCGGCCTTCAAAAGGCTTAACCACGGGTGCAAAGTCCTTTTGACTAAAGATTGTACTACCCATAACACGAATTTCACGGATATAAAATGCCTGTGTAGATTCCGGCTTGGTCAAGGTAGTATCTGGGGACTGTGTTATGGCTGTTGAGGGTAAAAGATGATCACCTAGGCCACTACCCTGGGGGCGATCGCTATCCCAGTCATGGATAGAGTTAGTCACATCACCAGCCATGCTACTCTGTCCATTCATACCCCATGTTATCAACAAAATCAATAGCAAACTTAACTGACAGCTGGGAGAAGAGATAATTTTTAACATATATAGCATTAAACACATGATATACAAATGTAAATGATAAAAGTCTTGTATTGTAAGCATCTTGCTTGCTAAGGATGTACCTCACTTGGGCAAAATTCGCTATAAACACAAAGTAATTAGTGATAATTTAGATTTAAAGTCACTTTATTCTATAGTTTTAGCAGTAAAAACACCAATGATATACACTCTTATTTTTAAGTATAATCAGTAGCATAATAGTGAATAAACTTTTTTACATTTACAGTATACATAGCCACAGTATGTTTGCCACTAGCAAAAGTCAAAAAATCTTCTCTTCCCAACCCCGTCCATTGGCTGACCAAGAGAGCATCGCGGTTACATTGACCTTGCACCATCGCCAACCTTTTCTAACCACTCTGGCTAATATGTTTCAGGGTGCGTTCGCCCCAACCAAGACAGCTTTAGTGAGTGCAGTCTGCTGGGGAATCTTTTCTTTAGGGGGAATTGACAGCAGAATAGCCCAAGCCCAAGAAATTATTCCTGCTTCAGATGGCACTAATACCATTGTCACGCCTAACAGTAATACCATTGACATCACAGGGGGAACAACTTCCCCAGACGGTGTTAACCTGTTTCACAGTTTTGAAAAGTTTGGAGTCAGTTCACAACAAATTGCCAACTTCCAAGCCAACCCCGCAATACAAAATATTCTTGGTCGGGTTACAGGTGGTGATGCTTCTATTATCAATGGATTAATTCAGGTGACAGGAGGCAATCCTAATTTATTCTTAATGAATCCCGCAGGATTTATTTTTGGGGCTAACGCGAGTTTAAATGTTCCTAGTTCCTTCACGGCTACAACTGCTGATGGCATCAGTTTTGATGAGCAGTGGTTCAATGCGATCGGCGATAATAACTACACTAGCTTAGTAGGCGCTCCCAACGGATTCGCTTTTACCATGAACCAGCCAGGATCAATCATCAATGCTGGTAATTTGCGAGTGGGTACAGGGGAGGGGTTGAGTTTATTAGGCGGGACAGTGGTAAACACTGGAGAACTGACAGCACCAACAACCGGAAAAATTTTAGTCATATCCTTACCAGGGGAAAATTGGGTACGCATCAGCCAAGTAGGAAGCATTTTGAGTTTAGAAATTCAACCCATCACCCCCAATAGCAATCAACCCAATAATTGGACACTTAACATCCCCTCTTTACCGGAATTACTCACGGTTGGTAGTGATTCTTCCTTAACAGTTGACAGCAACGGTAATGTAACAGGACTTACGCAACTGGCACAGGCGATCGCTATATTATAGTATTTGTGTACTGAAATAAGTGACACAACTAGCACAAATAGTGGGCGGGCTTCGCGGTAGCAAAGCGACAAATTGAATCAAACCAAACACATAGAAAT
>NZ_JANQDH010000084.1 GCF_029891735.1 Chrysosporum bergii ANA360D | reverse complement strand
TGAATCAATACCCTCTAACGTGTATGGTGCTACGTGCTTACTGAAAGTAATACCAGTTTGTCTACACCGTAGTCTAACCCTGTTATTGTTGACATCTAGTTTAACGATACTAAGTTTTAACCTAGCATCTACTAGTTTTTTTTCTAATTTACTTTGGTTACTGTTGTACACCATATTCTCTTAAACCATTGTGGAATAAGAGTTATGGGTTAACCCAAATTTAACCCGGTAGCGTCACTAGGTTTTATGCCAAAGTGATTAAAACCATTGATAAATCATTATGTACGCCTGCCTTACAAGCAGGATGTCACTGGTTCGAGTCCAGTACTACCCATAATACCGTTTATACTTACTCTTTTAATACTGTTTAAGGTAAACCATTAATCAGCAAAGTGACATTGTAGCGGTTTTTATATTTACCCTGCTGGGTGACTTGGTTGGTAACTTGATATTGATTTTGACACCAATGTTGAGTGTTGAGAAATTCTAGGTAAAAGGTTGTACCATCATCGCGGCTGAGTTCCATTTAGGTGGTTGAGGATGGTTCTAAATTCCGTGTCGCTAAGTTGGATACCGTTATGTTTTTCCAGTTGGGTTTTTAAATTGGCTTTCAGGTCTTCCCCATTGCGAAAGGTAACGGGTTTATAGCCTAATTTTTGTTAGGTGTTCAATTAGTTGTTGTTCTAGTTCAGCTTCAGATTGAGTCATGTTACTCTAGTTGAGAATTTTCTTAATGCCATCGAGAAAAATTTGAAAACTACGAGACTTGTTATCAGTCAAAGATAAATAAGGTGCGATCGCTTTGGAGTGAGTACCCGGATAATATTCTGTAACTAACTTTCTGAGGTCTGTTTTCGCGGAGTTGAGTTGATCAGGATTACGAAACTTTTTTTTTATTTTGCTGTTGACTCAAACTTTCGGGTTTTAGTCCATAAGCTTTTTCAACTGCGACCAAATCACCCAAAAACCAAGATTCGAGTTCATGACATATGATTCGGATCAGTATATTTTGGTTTCCTGCATTTTGACAAATTTCTAAAAGTTCTGATTTGAGCTTTTTACAGTCATGGGAATCTTGATCATGAACAATGATAAATTGTGTTTCAGCGTTACATTGAAAAGCTTTTATCTTTTTGGGAATTGATTTACAAAGGTCTTGTTTACCTTGATGGGAGATACAAATATAACTAATATGGTCAGGAATTAATTTTGGCAGAATAATTTCTAGTACAGTTTTCATAGAACGTTCTTCCAGTAAAAAAATCAAGTCATAGCTCATGAGGGTGCAACTCCTTCAAACCAGCCTTGATTCCAGAGATATCCGGGTAAATCTCCCGCTTTTACTAAGTTGTTCAGGTTTTCATTATCGCTGGCTCGAAAAATTTTGGTAATTCCTTGTTCTTTTCTCAACCAAAAAATACTTTCTAGGGTAACAGCATTAAGAAAGTCAGGAGAGTGGGTAGAGACAAATACTTGTCCGCCCCTGTGGGCATAACTGTCAAATTCTTCGGCGAGTTCGTGAAGTAAACTAGGATAAAGTTGGTTTTCTGGTTCTTCGACGCATAGTAAAGGATGGGGTTTGGGATCGAAAAGCAGAATTAAATAAGCAAACATTTTCATTGTGCCATCAGAAACATAGCGATCTATAAAGGGATCTTTAAAAGCTTGATCTTGAAACTTGAGAATTAATCTACCGTCTTCTGTTTCTTTTGCTTCTACCTTGGAAATGCCAGGTACTCGTTCTTGCATTTTTCTGAGTATGGTTTGGAATATATCAGGATGGTTTTGATAAATATATTGGGCAACAAGCGCCATATTGTCACCTGTGGGGGAGAGATGTTCAGCATAAAGGGCATCTTTGCTACCTCTGGCATCGCTGATATGGAAGTCGGAAACGTGCCAATTTTCAATTAGTGAACGGAAAGCACTAGCAGCTTTAAAACGTTGAAATTGCCCCAGTCCTTTAATTGCCAAAATATCATTGGATTCAAGTTGTTGTTCTTCCCGTTCTAGTTCTGCCTTAGTTTGGTTAAAGTTTTCTTCGTTGGTGATGGCGTATCCTTTACCGTTTGCGAAGTCGAGGAAGTGATAGGGAGAACCATATTCACCACGTTTGTACTTGAGAATTTCTCTTTTAATTAAGGGTCGTTTTTCTTCTTGTCCAATATGTAAAATATAGGTAACTAGGCGCTCTGTCTTTAGAATTTTCAGGCTGAATTTTAGTTCTATTTCTATGTCTTCTTGTTCTTTGCCTCTAGTGACGACTTCATTAAATCCACCCCGGATCTGAAGGGCTTGACGAATATTATTTTTTAAGGCATCACGGAGAAAACCAAAAATATCAAATAGGGTAGATTTACCAGTACCATTAGCTCCGATGATCACGCAAAATCTGGGAATATGATTAATTTCTAGAGATTCAAAGGCTCGATAATTTTTAATTTTTATAGAAACAATTTTCATAATTAATATCTGCCTTATAATTTTTTTTTTATTTTTCTACAATCTGATCAATCTAGCAGCAAGTAAGCTGGAGTTGTTGAATTTTTTGAATGGCTATTTCTAGAATGAGCATATTGATTAATTGGATAGCAGGTAATTAGGTAATACTTTCATTATTCCCCATTCTCTGGTTCAAGATTTAAACCGCGATAGATTTGTTCAAAGGGAAAGTTAAGATTAATGCTTTTAAGTTGGATGGTGTCACCTGGTTTGTAGTTGATAATTAACCAGTCTCCAGCCTCGTTTTTATGATAAAGGTCAATTTCCATGCTGATGGAACTGACTAAGAGATAATCTATTAAAGCTGGGTTATTTTGATACATTCTAAATTTACCACCCCTGTCATAAGCTTCGGTATTTTTTGATAAAACTTCAACTATTAAGCAAGGGTAGGTAATATATTGGCTCGTGGTTTTGTCCCGTTCGTCGCAGGTGACGCTAACATCAGGGTAGATGTAGTTATTAGTACCAACAATATTAACTCTGAGGTCTGAAGTTGCAGTTTCGCAGTTAGTCCCCTCTAAATGATTACTAAACAATGTGATCAATCTGGCAGCAAGTAAGCTATGGTTTTTACTACCCCCCGTCATGGCATAGATACCCAAAGGATAAACTTTACCGTTGATCAGCTCGTGTTTTTCTAGTTGCTGTTCTTCCCATGCAAAGTATTCTTCAGGGGTGAGGTGGGGCGTGTTTTCTTTAGCCGCGATCATTTTCCTTGGGTAATTGGTAATACTCTTATTGTATCATGTTTCTTGTTCCCTAACTTTTAGTTGGACAAGAAATAACCTGTACTTCGCTGATTTTGGATAATTGCTTATCATTTGTAATTAACACTGCTGCATACTACCAAGCACTGGCAAGAATAACAGCATCAGGCATCTTTAAGCTATATTTTCGCCGTAATTGAATCGTTTTTTTTCGGCAATAGTTGCATCTAGGGATACTTCTGTAAGAGTTTTTAGAGTTGAGTGAATTAAATTTTCTTCCTGCAAAGATAAACCCTTGAAAGATAAAATCTCAATAGCTGTGATCACAGAATAACCTATCTTACCATTGGGGATGGGTTGGGTTAATTCTTGATTGAATAATGAGATGAAAATATTAGTATCAATGAGATAATCTAGTTTCATCCCACTCACTCCTAATTTGTTGTTGCCAAGCTGAAGCATTAACTCCTTGAAAAGCTGTAATTTTCCCTGAGAGTTGGTTAATGGGATGCTCTGAAGTATGCTCAGGATGAGATTGACCATCAACTGGTTGACTATGGAGTTTTTGACTTAGATATTCCAAAATCTCCTGTTGTTCTGTTGAAGATAATTGTTCAAGTAAACTAAATACCTGTTCTTTGGTAATTTGTAAGTTTAGCATTGCTTAAATCTCCATATCTTCTATTGAGTAATTGGTAATACTCTTATTGTATCATTTTTCCTGTTCCCTTCTTAAAATGATGAACCCAATAAACTCTCTTATTTCCTAACGCCTCACCTGTTACAGGATCTTTATGAAAAATTCCTTTTCCATGTGACCTTATTCCAATCTCTTTATAGATTGTTTCAGGTTTAACATCTACAGGATTAACATAGCGTACTAAAAAATAATCAGTTCTATCTGTGTCCCCATTGCCGTCAAACCCAGGGAATCTTAGCTCAGAGACTTTTTTTCTTTAACTTCTTACTCATTACCTAAGTCCCCATTTCCCGATACTGCAAACGGATTGATAATTGTTAATTGATTCTCAATCAATAATCCATTTTGCATATCTTCCGAATATAAAACCTTAGCCTGAGACTTTAAAGCAGTAGCAATAACAAGACTATCCCAATAAGAAAAAGAATATTTATCTCTTAATTGACAAGCTTCTTTGATTTCAATTGTTGTCAGGTTGACAATTTCACACTGTTCTTCAAACTCCTCAACTAACTCTAAAATATTGTGTTCAGAAATTACCGTTTTTCGTTTAAGTACAGCACAAGTTTCAGTAATAACTTGAGTGCTAACTATAATACTGCGATCAACAGCTTGAGTTAAATTAATAGCTATACTTCTTTTTAATTCCTGCACTTGAGGATCTACTTTTGGATCATGCAGAAACCGATACAGCCAAATATTAGAATCAATAAACTTTTTATTCATAAAATTATTCATGAATATCATCCCTTGACAAATCACGCCAACCCACCGCAGTTAAAGGATTTTCCGCAAGACGATCCATCAAACGAGAAGCTTTAGGCTTAATGATTACCTCAATTAAATTGTCACCAACCATACTGATATATTCATCAGGAATAATAATTTTTCCTTGTTCTACTTTGGCAGTAAATTGAATTGTTGTATTCATTGAATAAATCTCCTAACTTAGTGCTATTAATTATTTTATCAAAAAATTATCAATAAAATCAGTAATTTCCTGATAAAAAACCTGCCCCTTTTCCCTGCTACTACTTGCAGTCACCACTAACCTTAAAGTTTCCACTAAAGAACTGATCACAGCATCACAAACCAAATCAAAAAGCCTACTTAAATCATTTTGGTTTTGTTGTCCATAAGCCAAAGCATTAATATAATCATTGCGAATTTGATTATTAATCACCACAATAGGATAACCCGCACGAATTAACAATAAATTCATTAATAATCTAGCCGTTCTGCCATTCCCATCTCGAAAAGGATGGATCGAAACAAACCGATAATGAGCCGTTGTAGCATATTCCACCGGATGGAGTGTTAAAGCAACATTTGAATTAAGCCAAATTACAAAATCTGTCATTAATTGAGACAGTAAATAATGGGGAGGATAAATATAATTTGTTCCTGCTGCCATCACATCTAATTGCCGATAACAACCCGCTTCATTGGGGTTAATTTTACTCAGAATTAAATTATGAATTTGTTTAATTTCCCATTCATGGATTTCTGTGTTTTTTTGTGCTAAACTTTCAATATAATCAATTGCCTCCTTATGTCCAATTACCTCCAAATGTTCATCCAGAGTCTTACCACCAATAGTAATTCCCTTGGTTAACACTAACTCGGTTTCACTTTGAGTTAAAGTATTTCCCTCAATGGCATTAGAATTATAAGTAAAACGAACATCATACAACTTTTTGAGTTCTGTGATAATTGTTTGATCAAATGGTCTAAAGTCATCTAACCAAGATTTTAACTTGTCTATTTGCTCTAATTTAACTTGATAATTCATACTCACATAGTTATTAATTACAGCAGTTAAACAAAAATCTTTTTTTTCACTTAAACCAATAATCTGATCAATAAACCTTTGATAAAGTTGAGAATAAGATACTAGCATAGGGTAATTGGTAATTGGTAATTGGCTAGTTGCAATTAAAAATAAACCCCAAGCAATAATCCCGAAACTCATCAGCGTTCATCTTCCCCCGCAACGAGTCAGCAATGTTCCAAAGCTGGGTTTCTAACTTTTTCTTGTGTTCGTTTTGTCCGTTTTGTCTGTTCATCATTCTTCGTACTGGGCGATCGCTGGCGGCATTGCCAAGAAGTGGTATCTAAGCCAAGTATATGGTAACACACAACGCGATCGCTTGATATTTCCCTGAGATACTCCATAAGCTAGAGAAAGTTGCAGCAAAGCATTAGCAAATTAGCGCACAGCCAGCCAAAAATGTACCCCTCCCCTTGCAGGGAGAGGTTTGCAGAACCGCTAAATTATTGGAGTCTGCTCACGCCAGTTGACTGATTAGTTTATACTAACACAGGCTCCGATTTTACCCCGGTAGCAGTATTGGCATCAGATGCAGTACAGTAAATTTCACAAGAGTTATTGGGACTTTCAATCAACTTGATTTTGTACAGACTAGCTCCCAATTGCTGAACAGGCGATCGCAATAAATTACTAATATATAGAGCGATATTTTCAGCAGTGGGTACAACGTCTGCAAAAAAGGCAACATCCTTGTTCAAAAACGTGTGATCAAATGGTTCCAATACATAATCTTTAATCACCTGATGTAAATCACCCAAATCTACAATCATCCCTGTACGCGGATCAATTTCTCCTTTTACAGTAACTTCTAGATGGTAATTATGTCCGTGACCATGAGGACGGGCGCATTTACCATAAATTTGGCAGTTTTCCTCATTACTAAGTTGAGGATGAGCCAACCGATGGGCTGCGCTAAAGTGAGTACTGATGCTGAAGTATGCTTCCATGTCGTTTCCCATATAATCCGCCCAACATTCAGGATGTTCAAATAACTGTACACGCACGAGGGGTAAGTGAGGTGCTAAACGCTGCCAAATCACCCGTGCAATGTTTTCTGTAGTAGGTAGAGTTTCTTGAAATTCTGCCCACACATCATTGAGGTAATAATGGTCTAGTTGGCTGGTGACTTCCCGATTAATTACGTGTTTCACATCAGACAAGTTGATTACCATGCCATATTTATCCAAATCTCCAGCCATAGAGATAAATAAAACATAGTTGTGTCCATGTTCTCTCGAACAAACACCAAACTTCTCAATATTCTCCGCTTCACTTAGTTCTGGTAACCAATAGTAATGGATAGCCGAAAACTCAGCCCGGCGATTGACAATACATTGCATGAGTATAGTAGGGACAAAAATTTTTTAAACTTTCACCACTTTCAGCATAAACCAATTTTAGCCGTGGTGATTTACTTCCTGGTGTAATCTGGCAGCTATACGGAATAATTCTTGTCCTGTGTGCAAATAATGCTCATCGTAGCTTAAGGGAAAGTAAGCTAATTCTTCCACTCCATCAGCTACTTGACTAAGACTGTGGTATATATAAGCAGCCACTTGAGCTAAACTAGGAGGGTTCGGTAAAGAACGAAAAGTAAATTGGGCTTGTTTCAAATCTTCTCGACAACTATTTAAGTATTCTGCAAATTCTTCTAACAATTCATCATCAAAAGGGTCAGCAGCTAATTGCTCAATTTGACCCGCTAAAGAATTAAGAATATTGTCAAGTAGTTTGCTGACCGGTTGATAAACTAAGCGTAACCATTCTTCAACCTGTTCATCAGCATCTCGTCCGGTTTGTCTGGGTGTTTGATAACGTTTTTGATAACCACTATTGAGCTTTTGAGATTGTTGTTGCAAGTGTTGGTCATATTGCAGACGATTTTCATAATCTCCTAACACTTCATAAGCTGCATTGATGCGAATAATCTCTTCCTTATCTGCTGTTTCCTCATTGCTGTCCGGGTGAAACAACTTAACCAAGCGGCGATAAGATTGCTTAATCTCCGCTTGGGTAGCATTGGCGTTAACTTTGAGGGTTTCGTAGTGATTAGAAACGTGTTTAGAATCGACCATTGATTTCATGTAACGTTTAGCTGATGCTAGAAGCTACTTTATTTTCCAAATCCTGAAACAAAGGTGTACTTAAATATCTTTCCCCAAAACTGGGCTGAATCACCACTATTAAGCGTCCTTTATTTTCCGGACGTTGGGCTACACCAACAGCAGCACATAAAGCAGCACCACTGGAAATACCAGATAGCAACCCTTCCTCTCTGGCTAAACGCCGACCATAAATAATCGCTTCTTCATCGGTGACAGTAATCACTTCATCAATCAGTTTTACTTTCAGGACTTGAGGTACAAACCCTGCACCAATACCCTGGATTTTGTGGGGTCCTGGTGATCCTCCCGATAACACTGGGCTATTACTTGGTTCTACCGCGATCGCCTTAAAGCTGGGTTTCCTAGCCTTAATAGTTTCTGCCACACCTGTAATTGTACCACCAGTACCCACACCTGCCACGATCATATCCACCTGTCCATCAGTATCTGCCCAAATTTCCTCTGCTGTAGTGTTCCGATGCACTTGAGCATTGGCGGGATTGCGGAACTGTTGCAACATATAACTATGCGGCGTAGTGTCAACTATTTCCTGAGCGCGGCGAATTGCCCCACTCATCCCTTCAATTCCCGGCGTTAATTCTAATTCTGCCCCATAAGCCCGCAACATTGCCCTGCGTTCCCCGCTCATGGTTTCTGGCATAGTCAAAATTAACCGATAACCCTTAGCAGCGGCGGCCATAGCCAGAGCAATACCTGTATTTCCTGATGTGGGTTCCACCAATACAGTTTTTCCTGGAATAATCAATTTTTCTGCTTCTGCGGCATTGATCATACTTACCCCAATGCGGTCTTTAACTGATGCCGATGGGTTCATACTTTCCAATTTCACCACTATTTGCGCCACACATCCTTCCGCTTGGGGGATGCGGTTTAACTGTATTAATGGTGTACGACCAACAAGTTCTGTAATATTACGGGCAATCTTCATAATTATTCCTTATTTATTTTCTTATTTATCACAACTCAAACGCTAACAATACTTAGGATTAAATGTAGTACATAATATCCAATTGCCGACGAGAATCTCTTTTTTCACAAAGATCCTGGAGTGTGTATTTTTGTAAAACTAAGTTTGCTGCTTGACAAGCTTCTTGCCAGACTTCTTTGATCACAGAAATATCTATACTTTTGCTGTTGCTGTTTTCCTCACAACTTTGCAAATCTAGCCCTTCCAAACATTTTAAAACATCTAATATTGTGATTTCCCAAGGTTCACGGGCTAAAAAATACCCCCCTTTGGAACCCCGTTGACTCTTGACTATACCTCCCCGCCTTAAAGTAGCCAGTAGCTGTTCTAAATAGCGATCGGGTAGGTTTTGTTGGGTAGCCATTTGCCGAATTTGCATTGGTTCGCCGCTTTGATAATGAGTCGCCATCTCAACAAGGGCGAGAATGGCGTATTCTGATTTACAGGATAGTTCCACAAGCAACATGAGTTAGGGATCAAGAAAAGTTCTTCACTTTTCTAGTATACTCCGGTTCTCCACTGGGGTTTGTCAATCACTATCATTGACCGAAAAAAAGCCCCATACCGGGGCAAAGTTAAGTTTAATTGACAATCATTTGAAAATATCCAACTTTCAACACTCTAGAAAGTGAAAGTTGTTCTCAGAGTACCGATAAACGCATCCTCGTTGCTTTCATTCTGACCAGGATTAGTTACCCAAATCACCCCAGGAGTAACGGAGACGTTATCAGAAAGGCGATACTTATAGAAGCCTTCCACTTGGTAGGGAACTTTATTAGAACCAGGAACTATACCGCGTGAATAAGGTTGAGCGCCTGCAAAAATACCCAACACGTTACCTCTCTTACCAAAGTCAGGTAAGGCTACCCCAACCCCGTAACTCCAAATATCTTTGTCATCACCTATACCAAAACCTGTAACATCGGTATAGGACACAAAGCCGCTCACTGACAGTTTATCACTGGGTCTAAAGGCAGCTGAAACACCGTAGGAGTTACTAGAAGATGGGTTAGGTAGGGGATTGCTGATGCTAGTACCCACAACAGGGCTAGTGACTGAACCTGCGTCAAATAGCTGACTGTTTGCCCCATGATAGCCATGAACGTAAGTAGCAGCCAACGCCAAGCGATCGCCCAAACTAAAGTTTAACTGTCCTAAAGCCGCATAGTTACCATTGAATACACCAGAGCCAGCACGTGGATTATTAGGTTCAGATCCCAAATAACCTACAGTCAGTGAACTAGGTCTGAGGATACCACCGCCTTTACCAAAGGGCAAAGTAAAGCCAATACCAGCACCACCACCAATTCTATAGATGGGACTTTCCGAAGCGAACACAGATAAAGCACCATTACCACCATCGTAACCCTCAAAATAAGGATTATTAGTAGTGGCAACGTAATCACTATGAATACCGCCGGTGGCTGCAATGTAAACTTGCGCTGGTCCAACGGGAACGTAGTAAGACAGCCAGTCTATAATTACATTGTTGTTCCCGGTGTTACCAAGGTTAAAAGTTTGAATACCTTCAGCCCCTGGAGTACCCAAATTCAATGTTCCGGCGTTACCAGATGCTAGACGGGTGTGTAACAGGTCTCTACCAGTGAAGCTACTTTGCAAATCTAAACGGACTCGGTTTTGCAATACAGTATTATTGTTGTCGCCTGCTGTATCGCCAAAGGCATCAGTGAGAGCAAAAATTGCTTCACCAACCAGCTTAGTAGTAGTAGAGAATTGATTGGCTTCCAATTCAGATGTCCGAGCTTCTACGGAATCCACACGACCGCGTAGAGTTGCCAATTCTGCCGAAAATTCTTCTTGTAAACGTTGTAAGGTAGCTAAATCTTGTCTGGTCACCATATCAGCTGTTGCTGTGGCGATCAACTCATTCACTCTATCTAAACAAGCATTTAAACCAGCAGCAAATTCGTAACGAGTCAGAGCGCGATTACCGCGATAAGTTCCATTTGGGTAACCAGCAATACAACCGTAGCGCTCAACTAAAGACTGCAACGCCTGGAATGCCCAATCTGTAGGTTGTACATCGGAAAATTGAGAAACCGATGTTACTTGAGACAAAGTAGTATTTTGTCTGCCCTCATTACTGTAGGTCTTAACCTGGTTAAGAACATTGCTGTCATTGGTTGCTTGAGCAAAAACTTCTGGCTGCTGAACAACTTCAGTAGCGGTTTGTTGTTCACCAGATGACATTTCTGTCGTGGTACTTGGAGCAGCCATTGCTGTGGTTGAAACTAGCAATGTTGCACCTAAAACAGCCGGGCTAACCACCAGGGATTTCCACACCATATTAGACATTTTCACTTTTTCCTCACACCTTATATAGATAATTGTCGCTGCACTTACTCTCAATGATTCAACAACTGTTGAACTTTTTTCATGAGCCATAGTTGCCAATACCACAATTTTAGTTATTGCCAAGTTAATAACCTGTTAACTTAACAACTGAAAGTTAAACTTAGTGGAATTAACTAAAGCAAAAACCTAACCCGATAACTCACTATTATAAAACATTTCAAGTATATGGCAACATATGAGCGATCGCTTCACGACATACACAATCATCATAAATAAACCAGACGTAACCGAGAGTTGATATGTTCCCGGTCTGTCTGAATGAACAGGGAACAGGGTTTTACCTTTATTCAGCCAGCCCCAATTAGGGTTTTTTGCACTAAAAACCTTTATGACAGTTGAGAAATTATCTCAGCTAACTCAAAATCTTTTTGAGTTAACCCACCTGCATCATGTGTTGTCAGAGTTATCTTAACCTTGTTATAAGAAATTTCTATGTCTGGATGATGTCCTAAAGATTCAGCAGGTTCTACTAGCTGATTGACAAATTCCATAGCAGTAATAAAATCCTTAAATTTGCGAGTAGTATGCAGCTTAGAACCCTCCACAGTCCAACCTGACAAACGGATGGCCTGTGTGTTAATTTCTGCATCAGTCAGTAGTTGCGCCATATCAAAAAATTCCTATTTATATCCTTGTTAATTTCGTACAGTAGGTAAGATGCCCCCAGTACCATATTTTTATCATTATTTTTATGATTATTTTTATCATTTCTATTTGCGATCGCACGCGCCTTTAAAAAATAGTTATTAATAATACAGACTTACACAAATTATTTTTCTCAAAAACCTAGGATAACCTACGCAACTGTTCCTCAAAGATTTTCAACCCATTTTTTAGATAAAAAACTATCCGCTCCGACTTAGATCAGGTGACCTAACATCAGAGCGGTCTAGCGGGTCTTCAGATTGCAACCAGACTGCCGGAAGGAACTCCGATTTTTAGCCTAGCTACTAGAGTTAACTTAGTCTCTCAAAGTGACCAAGGCTAACCTTTAGAGAACAGCCCCGGCGCACAGCCGGCTAACTGCAACCTGACGACCCATGGGTTTACTACTTTCTATCATGGGCATCACCTCCTTGTTGCCTAAGCGGTCTCAGTTTCAAAAGGACAGAGCATTTTGCTCCGGGTTATTAACCTGAAAATAATATAACACAGAAATTTTATTTTTGTCAACAAAAATAAACCCCCGTCACAAGACGGGGGGCGAATGAAAAATGAGAAATGAGATTTAAATCTTAGAGAGCGTTACCACGTGGTAGAACTTCCTCTGGGAACACAAATTGTTTGTGAGGCTGATCTTGAGGAGCCATCCAAGCACGGATACCCTCATTCAACAAAATGTTTTTGGTATAGAATGTTTCAAACTCTGGATCTTCAGCAGCCCGCAATTCTTGGGATACGAAGTCATAAGCACGCAGGTTCAGCGCCAAACCCACAACCCCAACTGATGCCATCCATAACCCTGTTACAGGCACAAACAGCATAAAGAAGTGTAACCAACGTTTGTTAGAGAATGCAATCCCGAAAATCTGAGACCAGAAACGGTTTGCTGTC
>NZ_JANQDH010000083.1 GCF_029891735.1 Chrysosporum bergii ANA360D | reverse complement strand
CCTGGATGAAATTGATGCTTTAGCAGATGAAACATTGATTTCTGTTCTCAGACAATTACGCTCAGGTTACAATCGTCGTCCCCGGGCGTTTCCCCATTCGGTGGGGTTGATTGGTATGCGGGATGTGCGGGACTATAAGGTTAAATCCGGTGGAAGTGAACGACTCAATACCTCTAGTCCCTTCAATATCAAGGCCGAATCCTTAACTTTAAGTAATTTTACTTTGCCACAAGTAGAAGAACTTTACTTACAACACACACAAGCTACGGGACAGGTTTTTACCCCAGAAGCTATCTGTCAGGCATTTTATTTAACCGATGGACAACCGTGGTTAGTTAACGCCCTAGCTCGTCAAGCTACCCAGGTTTTAGTGAAAGATATAACCCAATCCATTACCGCTGAGGTGATTAACCGAGCCAAGGAAATCCTCATTCAGCGCCAGGATACCCATCTAGATAGTTTGGCAGAGCGATTACGGGAAGACCGGGTCAAAACCATTATCGAACCAATTTTAGCAGGTGAAGATTTACCTGATGTACCACAGGATGATATTCGTTATGTCCTGGATTTAGGACTGTGTCGAGACCGGGGACAGGGCTTAGAAATTGCCAATCCAATTTATCAGGAAGTTCTACCCTTGGTGTTGAGTTACACCACTAGGGTTTCCATTGGAGTTATTGAACCTCGTTGGCTAAATGAACAGGGGGAACTATTACCTGATGAATTATTGGAAGCATTTCTGGAGTTTTGGCGACAACATGGAGAACCGCTACTCAAAAGTGCGCCCTACCATGAGATTGCTCCCCATTTGGTGTTAATAGCATTTTTACATCGGGTAGTGAATGGTGGTGGCACATTAGAACGAGAATATGCCATTGGTTCTGGGAGGATGGATATTTGTTTACGCTATGGCAAAGTGGTGATGGGTATAGAGTTAAAGGTGCGCAGGGAAAAGTTAGATCCCTTAACCAAGGGTTTGACCCAATTGGATAAATATCTGGATGGTTTAGGATTGGATACAGGTTGGTTAGTGATTTTCGATCGCCGTCTGGGATTACCACCCATGGGAGAGAGAATTAGTACGGAGGAAGCTATTAGTCCGAGGGGACGCACTATTACCGTTATTCGCAGTTAGCTTGGAAGCACTCGCTCTTCTCTATGGATTACACTTATGTTACCATCATTTTTTAATGAAACTGCGCGCAGTCCCCACTAGCAATAATTATGCAAGTTATCTATCTACTCTTAGTTGCTGTAATGTTCCTGGGAATTATTGGTGCTGTAGTTCCAGCTATTCCTGGAAGTAGTTTGATTTTAATATCTATTATCATTTGGGGAATTGTGAGTAACTCCTTTGCTGCTATTAAAATTCCTCTGATTGTGACAATCATTGTTTTACTTCTAAGTACAGGAGTTGATTTCCTTGCTGGTTATATTGGTGCAAAACAAGCGGGTGCTAGTAAGTGGGGACAAATTGGGGCATTTGTAGGTTTATTAATGGGATTTTTCGGTTTATTACCTGCTTTACCTTTTGGTGGACCATTACTAGGTATTCTATTTGGGCCTCTATTAGGAGCAATTGTGGGTGAGTTCCTTTACCAAAGAAGATTATGGCCTGCGGTGAAAGCTGGTATCGGAATCACTGTGGGAACACTGGTGGGAAACTTGATTCAAGGTGTCCTAGCTATCAGCGCAGTCATAGTATTTTTATTGACAACTTGGCCCCAAGTATATGGTGGTTAATGTCAAAGTTGTATATCAATATCTAGCTTGGTAATTAGCGATCGCCCGAAGGATTAGCTTCCGTATCGTGCAGCTAGAGGGTATTAGGGAGTGCTTATATCCCATTAATTTGTTGGGTTTCCTATTAAACTCAACCTACATCACTACAGACAAAACCAGTCGTTTTTCAGCCGAATTTACCTTTGACCTGTGACAATGTATGCTACCCTTTGACCAATATTGGTAGCATGATCTGCCATTCTCTCTAGACACTGAATTGCTAATGTTAATAGTAGAATGGGCTCCACTACCCCGGGAACGTCCTTCTGCTGCGCCAAATTACGATATAGTTTTTTGTAAGCATCATCTACTGTGTCATCTAATAATTTAATCCTTCTACCACTAATTTCATCCAAATCCGCTAAAGCTACCAGGCTGGTAGCTAACATAGACTGGGCATGATCGGACATAATGGCAACCTCTCCCAAAGTAGGATGGGGGGGATAGGGAAATATTTTCATTGCTATTTCTGCCAAATCTTTGGCATAGTCCCCAATACGTTCCAAGTCTCTAACCAATTGCATGAATGAGCTTAAACAACGAGATTCTTGGTCTGTGGGAGCTTGATTGCTCATAATTGTGGCACAATCGACTTCTATTTGTCTGTAGAAGCGATCAATTTTTTTGTCTAATCTGCGTATTTGCTCAGCTGCTGTTAAATCTCGATTAAATAGAGCTTGGTGACTCAGACGGAAGGACTGCTCTACTAAAGCACCCATACGTAAAACATCTCGTTCCAGTCTTTTAATGGCACGTATAGGCTGAGGTTTTTCAAAAATTGTATATTTCACAACAGCTTTCATATTTTTAATCTCGGGTTTAATATATTTCTAGCTATTATAGTCTTGATTCAGAAATATCCGCTATCATGTTGAACCACTTGGGGAAGATGAATTTGTATCCAAGCACCACCGGTATCAGGATAGTTCATGGCCCTGATTTTGCCACCATGAGCTATAATTATTTGGCGGACAATGGATAAACCTAAACCACTACCAGTAATTTCTACTGTTTCATTCTCAGAGCGCGACTCCCGGTGTCTAGCTTTGTCCCCCCGATAAAATCTTTGAAAGACATGGGGTAGATCCACGGGAGCAAATCCAACCCCGGAATCAATAATGTTAATTTCTAAAATTTGATTTGATATTTGGTTTGATATTGTACCTGTCTCTGGAGCAACTCCATTAATAGACTTCTCTCCACAAACTGTATTCATTTCAATAAAAATAGTACCGTTGAGGTTGCTGTATTTAATACAGTTATCTAACAGATTAAGAAACACTTGATAAATTCGGGACTTATCAGCACATATATAGACCTTTTCTGGACCGGAGTAGGAAATGCTAAGATGCTGGTTAGCGGCTAGGGGCTCTAAATTCTCCCAGACTGAAAAAATTAGGGAGCGGACTTCTAGCATTTCCAAATTCAGTTGGATGGAGGAGGTTATTTCCATCTGGGTCAGATCCAACCAATTTTGGACTAAATTAATTAGTCTGTCAACTTCTTGCATCAAGCGGATGACCCAACGGTTCAAAGGAGGATCTAAACGAGTTTGCAGGGTTTCTGCAACCAGACGAATGGAAGTCAGAGGTGTTCTCAATTCATGGGCCAGGTCTGAAAAAGAACGGTCACGTTGCTGATTAATGTCTACAAATTGTTGATGACTTTCTAGAAACACACCCACCTGTCCCCCCGGTAGAGGAAAACTGTTAGCTGCTAAAGACAATGGCTTTAATTCTAAGGTACCCTGACCATGATCTCGGGAAGGGTGAAAAATCCACTCTTGCATTTGCGGTTTTTGCCAATCCCGGGTTTGTTCAATTAACTGATCCAGTTCATAGGATCTCACTAATTCCAGTAGTAACCGTACTTGACCCGGTTGCCATCTTTGTAAATGTAGCATTTCCCGTGCGCACTGATTACACCATAGTAGTTGATTTTCTTCATCTACTTGTAAATATCCCAAGGGCGCAGCATTCAGCAACTGTTCATAAGCTTTGAGTGACAAGCGTAAGTTTTGTTGTTCATCCCTAACGGTACATATTTTACGATGTAATCCAGCTAATAGGGGCAATAATATCTTTTCAGCGTGGGGGTTTGAGGGTTGGGTTAACTGCTCTAAATGGCTGTTAAGTTGAAATTGTTGCCAAAGCCAAAAACCAAAACCGATTGCCAAACCCAGAAGAAATCCCAATAAGAACATTTGATCGTAAGTGTGCTATTTGACCGGAATTAAAGGGGTAGAATGCAAGCATGGTCTTTATAGGACGGCTTTTTTTGATTGTTAGATTATTAATGTAATCTGATTACTGTAATCATAACCGGTAGGGACTGCTTTTGGAAAATGCGATCGCCCAGGTATCTGTGACCATTCCTGTGCTACAGGTTAGACTGGATAAGATAACTGATCCACGCCGAATTTTATGTCCAATCAAGATGACAACTCCCAAAATGATAACTCCCGTGAGAAGAGCCAAAAACCCCAATCCAGCGGATGGTTTAAAATAAAAAGACCACGACCACCCAAAGGAATAGGAAAACCAAAAACAGAATAGCCCAGATATAGAAATCAACCAAATCTATAGCCAAAACCCCTGACTGTGACAATATATTCTGGATGGCTAGGGTCTAACTCTAATTTTTCCCTCAGCCATCGAATATGAACATCCACTGTTTTACTGTCACCGACAAAATCAGGACCCCAAACCTGGTCTAATAACTGTTCCCGTGACCACACCCTGCGAGCATAACTCATAAATAATTCTAGTAACCGGAATTCTTTCGGTGACAAGCTCACCTCTCTTCCTCTCACTAACACCCGACATTCCTGAGGATTTAAACTGATATCTTTATGTTTTAAAGTGGGTATTAAGGGCAAATTAGAAAACCGCTGACGACGTAACAAGGCGCGACACCTGGCCACCATTTCCCTCATGCTAAAGGGCTTAGTTAGATAGTCATCTGCCCCTACCTCTAAACCTAGCACCCGGTCAGTTTCACTACCTTTCGCACTCAGAATTAAAATCGGTATGGAATTACCTTGGTGACGTAATAAACGACAAATATCTAACCCGTTAATTTGTGGCAACATCAAGTCTAGCACAAGCAGATCGAATGATAACTCACCGGGTTGGGTCTCTAAATTTCTGATTAGTTCCACAGCACAACGACCATCTTTAGCAGTCATAACTTCATAACCTTCACCCTCTAAGGCTACTACAAGCATCTCTCGGATCAGTTCTTCGTCTTCCACTATTAAAACGCGACTAACTGGTTCAATAGAGTTGTTGTAGTATCTAGGCAATTCAGTAGTATACATTGATAACAAAAGTTTGTAAGAATGTACTGGTCTTGGTTTCCAACTAGTTATGATCCTCACAAATTGAGGTCACATATTGGAGAACACGGAATTATTGTATTCAATACAACAATTTGCCTAAATTATAGTTCAAATAGTTGTTTTATAGAAATTTTGTCGAATATTTCCACATTTGTGCGTTTTAGTTCAGGCAAAACTAGAGAAATCCAAAGTGGGTGGAATATCCTGAATTCTTCCAGGTCCTATAGCCCGCAGTGCTTCTGGTAAACTAATATCTCCAGTATATAGGGCTTTACCGACAATTACTCCTGTAACCCCCTGATGTTCTAAAGATAATAAGGTTAATAGGTCTGTAACAGAACCCACACCCCCAGAGGCAATTACGGGTATGGAAATAGCAGATACCAACTCTCTTAATGCTTGCAAATTTGGTCCCTGAAGCGTACCATCACGATTTATATCAGTATAAATAATAGCTGCGGCACCCAATTCCTGCATTTGGGTTGCTAGTTGGGGGGCCAAAATTTGAGAAGTTTCTAACCAACCCCTGGTAGCAACTAGACCATTCCGCGCATCAATGCCAACTATAATTTGGTGGGGGAATTGTTCACACAGTCCTTGAACCAAATCTGGTTGCTCTACTGCTACAGTCCCCAGAATTGCCCACTGTACCCCAAGACTAAATAACTGTATAACGCTGGATCTGTCGCGTATTCCTCCGCCAACCTCAATAGGTATGGAAACAGCATTGGTAATAGCCTCTATAGCAGATAGATTAACTACTCTACCAGCTTTTGCTCCATCTAGATCTACCAAATGTAGTCTTGTTGCTCCCTGGTCTGCCCACATTTTAGCGGTTTCTACAGGGTTATGGCTGTAAACCTGGGATTGTGCATAGTCACCCTTATAGAGTCTTACACAACGCCCCTCTAATAGATCTATTGCTGGGATAACTTCCATGACTAGTTAGTGAATAAGTTAATTTTAGTTGAGCTAAATGGAGAAGGAGGGATTCGAACCCTCGGATGGACCTTACGATTCCATCAACAGATTAGCAATCTGCCGCTTTCGACCACTCAGCCACCTCTCCAGGTCTATTAAAAATTATGATACAGCAATCATAACAGACAATTTTTGGCTTGTCAAGAGATTTTTTTCAAGTGGACAACTGAAAATCATGAATATAAAGTTTAACAATTTCTACTGGCGCTCCTCCAACAGTAGATATAAAATATGAGTTAGTCCGCAATGAGGGCAGTCTTGATTTTAATAGTCAAAGCCCTCCAAAGCCATATTTATAATCCCATGAACGCTCTTTCAATTCCCACCTGGATTATCCATATTTCTAGTGTCATTGAATGGGTAGTTGCCATTTCCCTCATCTGGAAATATGGCGAACTGACCCAAAACCATAGTTGGAGGGGATTTGCCCTAGCTATGATACCCGCCTTAATTAGCGCCCTATCTGCTTGTACATGGCATTATTTCGATAATCCCCAGTCCTTAGAATGGTTAGTTACCCTCCAGGCTACTACCACGCTAATAGGTAATTTTACTCTTTGGGCAGCAGCAGTGTGGGTTTGGCATTCTACTCGAGCCAGTGGAGTTCTTAACATCTCAAATAAGGAGTAGACCGTCATGATCTCAAAAGAAACTCTATTTGCTCTCTCCTTGTTCCCCTATTTGGGTTTCTTGTGGTTTATCAGTCGCAGTCCACAAATGCCACGTTTAGCACTCTATGGATTCTATGGCACTTTAGTATTTGTTGGCGTTACCATTCCAGCTGGTATTTACGCCAAGATTGCCTACCAAGAAGCTCTAGCAAATATAGACTGGCTTCATGGCAGTGCTGAGTTATTCTTAACTCTTGCTAATATTTTAATTGTCTTGGGTTTTAGTCAAGCTGTACAAAATCTAGAAACTAAAGGTAAATAAACTAACATCCTTATCATACTAACTAAATACTCGGTACAACAAGTCGCGGTGTAACAGGGAACCATCCAACAGAGACTGTAATTTATCTCTTGACAAAGACTCGGTATTGTGATAGAAATCCAACCAAGTTTTGGCAATTAAATTAGGATCATCGGGTAAATCTGGAAGATTCCAACCTGGTATGGGTAAATCTTCCATCAACCTGTTGATTTTAGGATCATAACTTAAAGCAAAACAACGACACCCTTCACTAGCAGCCATAATTAAACTATGTAGACGCATTCCTATTACCATATTCACACCTCTAAATGCGCCTTTTAAAATTTGTGGTTTATCTAAACAAAAAACCTGGCTATTATTTGGTAATTGAGAGTGAATTTGTTGGGCAATTTCTAAATCTTCGGTTTTTTGAAATGGTAGAATTAGGACAAATGCTTGGGTGTGTTTTTGCAAATCAACCAATCCACGGATTAGATTTGCTAATCTATCCTGTGTCAACTGGGGATGTTTTCTCAAGGTAACTGCAATTCGTGGTTTTGGTAGACCCGCTAATTCTGGTACTGACTCAGATGCTAAACCCCACACTGGATCAGGTGCTAGGATATGTGGTATGTGCCAACTTGATAATAACCTAGCACTTGAGCGATCGCGCACACTCACACCCAAACAACCGGCAAAATTTGTTTGAGCCAACCAACGGTTTTGTGGTAGGGATAGGGGACCTATACCCTGGCCCCAGGCTATGGTTTTTAGACCCATAAATTGGGCTAAAGCCATTATTCCCCCATAATACAAGGGATTAATACTACTGGTTGCATCCTGCATTAAACTACCTCCACCCCAGATAAATCCTTGGCAAGAGCGTAAAGCTCGAATCAAGGGGATAAATGCCATCCGGTCATGACTTTCTACCCCATAATGTGTAGTGGTTAGTTGGGGACTACCGGACAGAACTACGGGAGTGATGTGAGTTGGTAGCATTTGTAAGAGAGTAGCCAAGAGAGCTTCGTCACCACCATTACCCTTACCATAATAACCAGAAAGTAAAACACGCATTATAAATCGCCCCGTCTTAGCTACTTAATTTGTCGCATATAATTTCCCCATAACTGCGCTGCTTGACCACTACTACCAAGGGTAGGAGAGTTGTTATCATTACCCAGCCAAATACCAGTGACCAATTGACGACTGGGAATAAAACCAATAAACCACAAGTCCACATTTTTATCTGTGGTTCCGGTTTTACCTGCTTCCTCACCCATTCCTATGGAAGCAGCACGACCAGTACCCTTAGCTACCACAGCTTGCATCATGTCAGTCATAGTGTTAGCTACATTCTTTTTTAACACTGTTTGATTAGCTTTGGGATTTTGAGTAAAGGAATAAATCTCCCGACAGGTTTTTAAATTATTCCGATCTTCACAATCACTACTATCTAGAATTCGGGTAATAGCGTGGGGAGGATTCCATACTCCTCGATTGCCAATTGCTGCAAACGCACCGGTCATTTCCAGAACATTGACTACACTTTGACCCAGAACTAAACCGGGAACTGATTCCAAGGAGGATTTTATCCCTAACCTCTGGGCCATTTCTACTACCTTATTTAATCCTACCTCCCGTGCAAGTCTTAGAGCAATAGGGTTTTCTGACAGTGCAAAACCGGTAGCTACATCTAAGCTACCACCCCCACTGCGACAAGGTCTATAAGTAAATCCTCCCCAGGGAAAAGAATTACAAGAATAGCTCTTATAGGTGGGTATTCCTGCTTCTATAGCTGCAGCATAGGCAAAAACTTTAAAAGTAGATCCAGGTTGTCTTTGAGCTTGTATAGCACGGTTAAATTGGCTTTCTTTGTAATTTTTCCCCCCGACCATGGCTAATATGCTCCCGGTTTTGGCATCTAGGGTCACAATTGCTCCCTGGGAAAATCGCAAGTTGGAGCCAACCTTATTTACCGAATTTTGCAAGGCTGACTCAGCTTTAGCTTGAATTACTGGGTCTAATTTAGTTTCAATGATGTAGTTACCTTCTCTGGCTGCACCTGTACCCAAAATTGATTCTAACTCTTGAAAAACGTAGTTGTAAAAATAGGGAGCAATAGTTTTAGCTTGTCTTTCACAAACTTTAGGACTGACTTGTACAGGAGATCTTCTGGCTCGATTTGCTTGAGTGGAATTAATCGTACCCATATCTAACATGCGTCGAATGACCCGATTCCGATAATCTGCTGCTGCTAATTTCCTGGGTCCATCTCCACAAAAGTCAAACCCATTGGGTGCAGGTAATATTCCCACTAAAGTTGCTGCTTCTGACAGGGTTAATTCTTTGGCAGATTTTTCAAAGTAATATTTAGCCGCATCTTCAAAACCAGAAGTGTCAGCTCCTAAAAATACTCGGTTTAAATAGGTAAGCAGGATCTCATCCTTGCTATAAAAGGTTTCTAATTTTAAGGAGACAATAGCTTCACGAATTTTTCTTCCTAAAGAATCCTGTCTACCTACATAATCACGAAATAAACTCCGCGCAAGCTGTTGGGTAACCGTACTAGCCCCTTGTTGCACATCTCCACTCTGGGTGTTAATGAATACTGCCCGCAAAATTCCTAGGGGGTCAACTCCAAAGTGCCAATAATAGCGACTGTCCTCCGAAGCGACTACTGCACCGGGTATGTAAGGACCGAAATCTGCTATTTCTTTAAGATCTACGTGAGAGATATTGCGGGGTTCTCGCAATGGGGTGTAGGCATCCCGGGCATAAATTACTACTGGTCCACTGGTTGCGGTGGGTAGGGGGTTAACGTCAAATTTTGTCCATTCCCAAACGATGGCCAGGGCAAATAAGGCAGTAATACCACTGATACCATACATTCCCCAAGTAAGAAATTTAATATGAGCAGGGGGTGGATCAAGATACTCAAGACTTACTGAAGCAGCTAGTTCTGGTGGACCCAGGGTAACAATATCACCATGTCTAAGTTTGAGAGATTTGACTCGGCGTTTTCCTAAGTAAATACCGTTAGTGGAATTTTCGTCTTTGATAGTGAAGACCGGGTTGTTTTGGCTTGAGTTCCTAGTGAGGGAAAGGTGAACCTGGCTAACTACTGGGTTAGGAACGATGATATCACAGGATCTGGAACTGCGACCTAAAATGTAACGTTCTCCTAATAGGGGATAGGTTTGGCTTTCTTCCCCGTTTTGCACCCACAGTTCCGGTACTTTGGCATTGGGTTTTAAAGCTAGTTTAGAAAAGTCTACTCTAGCTTGAATGGTATTTACAGCTTGAGTGATTTGACCAAGAAAGGTTTGGGGTTTTCGGGGTGGTTGTTGGGAACTCATGGTCTAGGATTGGGTAAAGTTAATTTATATCAAAATTAATTAGGAGTTTTCTGCTTAGGCTTTTTTCTGGGAACCAATTAGTAGACAAACAATACCTATACTAATAAATGAGTCTGCTAAATTGAAGACCGGGAAGTTGAATAGACGAAAGTCCAGAAAATCTACCACATAGCCCAATATGAATCTATCAATACCATTACCTATAGCTCCCCCTAAAATTAAACCATAACCCAATTGTTCCCATATACTTAATAATGGCCCCCAAAGAGCGATCGCCACTAAAAGTAAACTTACGACTAGGGATAACCAACGTAACCACTCAACCTTACCACTAAAAAGACTAAAAGC